>NZ_JAOTIT010000004.1:0-256807 GCF_033721435.1 Exiguobacterium sp. K1
GAAAGAAGTTTTTTTCTTGTTTCCGGCAGTGCGCTCGTCCTCTTAAGGACAAAAAATAATATACCATGGGATTTATTATTGTACAAGTGTTTTTTATAAAAAAAAGAAAAACTCTTTTTTTCATCAAATTCATGACGAAAAAGAGAGCGTTTCTTCTATATATAATACACATGACATTGATCTTTAATCCATAAGCTGAATGATGTTCAGTTGCCGTTCCTCCATCAAGTCTTTCACAATACGCTGATTATGTTCTTCATACATAATCACCGGACGATCAAATACATTGTTTTTTCGAAGGACCGTTGCAATCTTTCCATTACTCATCAAGACGCGATCACCTGATTCGATCGGTAATAACAGCTGTCCAAGAAGCATGACATACTTCGAATCGTATTGCATAGGCCGCGCTTTTAAATGACAGTACGCATCATAGACCTTATAAGCATCACGGTACGGACGCCAACTGGTCATGGCTGCAAAGACGTCCGCTACGATGAACAGTCTCGTATGATCCATGATCTTATCCCCTTTGACTTTCAAAGGATATCCGGAACCGTCCAGCCGCTCATGATGTTGAACGATCAATCGTTTGACTGTATCGGAGATGATGTTCTCTTTTTGTAAGGCCTGGAATGCCATCGCGGGATGACGGTGAAAGATTTCTTGTTGCATGGCTTCATAACGTTTTGTGTGACGCCATTCCATGATTCGGGCTAATCCACAATCAGCAAAGTAGGAGGCCACCCATAAATCATGAATCATCTTGCGCTCTTTTCCGGCTGCTTCCGCAAGCAATTGAGCAATCGCCCCACGGTAAATCGCATGTCGTACGGTGTAAGCTTCTGTTCCTCGCTCCAGGAAGTAAGGTAGGATATCTTCCCGTCGCATCGTATCCGGCATGGATTCCTTCACCCATCGCAATGCATCATATACATTTGGAACTAATCCCTGCTCCCAGGAAGTGAACACCTGATTATAGGTTTCAATCAACGGATCAAATAGACTGTCCTCTGTCATCTCGTCTAGTTCTTGATCCGTCATCGAAGCTTCGTTCATACCTTCAGGCCTTTCCTCGATGTCCACCTCTTTGATCAAAAACCGTTTGATTCGTCTTAACTCATCTGCCCCGATTTTTTTTCCTGCCTCGACGATTGGAATATCTGTATGTAAAAACAAAGACTCGGTTATCCGGTCACCAAGAATAAGTCGCTCACTTGCCACACGCATCGTTGTCTCGTCCCTTTCCCTAAGTGATTTTTAGAAAAATAGCAGAGTAAAGACAAGTTGTCCCCACTCTGCTGTATGTCGTTCTGCTTCGTTTATTCTTCTGTCTGCTCAGATTCACTGTTCATCTCAGAAGTGGAAACCATCTGTTCTTCCGAACTCGTTTCGCCTTCTTCCAGTACAGTACCCTCTTCCTCGACAGCATCTTCTTTTTTCAGTTTCGCAACTGTCGCGACACGGTCACCTTCTTCGATTCGAATCACTTTGACCCCTTGTGCATTACGTCCGACACTTGAGATATTTTGTGAATCCGTTCGAATGACGATGCCGCTTTCCGTCATGATCATGATGTCATCATCGACATCCACAATCCGGAGTGCCACGATTTGTCCGACCCGGTCCGTCACTTTACTGGCAATCAATCCTTTACCACCACGTGATTGCGTCCGGAACTCTGTCATTGGCGTCCGTTTTCCGAAACCTTTTTCCGTAATGACGAGTACATCCTGTTCATCACGGGCAAGTTCCATTCCGATGACGATTGCGTCTGCCGATAAGTTCATCGCTTTGACACCGCGGGCACCACGACCCATCGAGCGCACGTTCGTAATCGGGAAGCGGATGGCTTTCCCGGTATTTGAGACAGTAAAGACTTCATCTTCTGTCGAAGCAAGACGGACAGATGTCAATTCATCATCTTCAAACAGACGAATCGCAATTAATCCATTTTTGTTGATTCGGGCATAAGCAGATAACGGTGAACGTTTAACACGACCTTTACGCGTCATGAAGATCAACGATTTCTGTTCATCCTGCATCACTTCTTCTGCATCAAGCGCTTCTTCCGGTTCTTCAAGACCATCCGGTGCATCTTCTGCAGTGACTTCGACATCAATGATGTTTTCAGTTACTTCCGCTGCCTCTTGTTCTTCGAGGTAACGTTTAAAGTTAACCGGAATCATCGTCTCGACCTTCTCATCACGTTCGATTTGAATCAAGTTGATGATCGGAACACCTTTTGACGTCCGGCTCATCTCCGGCACTTCATAGCCGCGAATCCGATAGACTTTTCCGCGGTTCGTAAAGAACAGAATCGTATCGTGCGTCGAACATGACAAGAGACGTGTCACATAATCCGCATCGTTTGTACCGATTCCTTGGACACCACGTCCGCCACGTCGTTGAGCACGGTACGAATCCGTCGTAAGACGTTTGATGTAGCCGCTGCTTGTCAACGTAATGATGATATCTTTTTCAGGAATCAAGTCTTCGTCCTCAAACTCGATGTGGTCCATCCGAATTTCGGTCCGGCGCTGGTCGTTGAAGCGTTCTTTCACCTCTTCAAGTTCTGTCCGGATCAATTCGAGCAGGACTTCATCACTTTCAAGGATTCGTTTGAGTTCTGTAATCAACGCCATGATTTCATCGTACTCGGCATCGATTTTCTCACGTTCGAGACCAGTCAGACGTTGCAGACGCATATCAAGAATCGCTTGTGATTGTTTCTCGGACAATTCAAACCGTTCCATCAACTGTTCCCGTGCAGCATCTGCTGTCCGGTTGGCACGGATGATCTTAATGACTTCATCGAGATGATCAAGCGCGATCCGAAGACCTGCAAGAAGATGTTCCCGTGCTTCTGCTTTCTCGAGATCAAACTGTGTCCGGCGACGAACGATTTCTTTTTGATGCTCGAGATAGTGGTACAACATTTCCTTCAGCGTCAGGGTACGCGGACGTCCACTGACGATGGCGAGCATGTTGACACCGAACGTCGTTTGCATCGATGTCTGTTTGTAGAGATTGTTCAGGATGACACTCGCATTTGCATCACGGCGGATCTCCATTACGATACGCATACCACGGCGATCCGACTCATCACGCAAATCGGTGATACCTTCGATTTTTTTCTCACGGACGAGATCGGCGATTTTTTCAACGAGACGGGCTTTGTTGACCTGGTACGGTAACTCTGTCACGATGATCCGTTCGCGATCTTTTTTCGTCTGTTCGATTTCGGCTTTCGCCCGGACGATGATTGATCCACGACCGGTTTCATAAGCACGGCGAATCCCACTGCGGCCTAAGATTTCACCGGCTGTCGGGAAATCAGGTCCTGGAATATGCTGCATCAGTTCAGGAATCGTGATATCCGGATTATGCGATAACGCAAGGACACCATCGATGACTTCACCGAGCTGGTGCGGTGGAATATTCGTTGCCATTCCGACCGCAATCCCGCTCGAACCGTTGACGAGCAAGTTCGGGAAGCGGGACGGTAACACTTCCGGTTCGCGTTCTGATCCATCGTAGTTATCTTTGAAATTGACGGTATTTTTATTGATATCGCGGATAATTTCCATCGCGATTTTTGACATACGGGCTTCCGTATATCGCATGGCTGCGGCGGAGTCACCGTCGACCGAACCGAAGTTTCCGTGACCGTCGACGAGCTCGTACCGGTAGCTGAAGTCCTGTGCCATACGAACCATCGTGTCGTAAACAGCAGAATCACCGTGCGGGTGATACTTACCGATAACTTCACCGACGATACGGGCAGACTTCTTATGCGGTTTATCCGCGCGGATCCCGAGGTCATTCATCGCATATAAAATACGACGATGACCCGGTTTTAAACCGTCACGGACATCCGGTAAAGCACGTGCGACGATAACGCTCATCGCATAATCCATGAAGGATGTACGCATTTCTTGACTGATGTTGATATCTTTAATGATTCCTTGTTGATCGGACATTCGTATGGCCACCCTCTCTATTCAACGTTAAATATCCAAGTTCTTCACATAGTGGGCGTGCGACTGGATAAAGTCACGACGTGGTTCTACCTGGTCTCCCATCAAAATGTCAAAGACCTCATCTGCTTCGATCGCGTCCTGTAATTCGACACGCAGCATTTGACGACCACTCGGATCCATCGTGGTTTCCCACAGTTGCTCCGGATCCATCTCACCGAGACCTTTATAACGCTGAATGTCGTATCGTGCATTTTCCGGAAGTGCTGCCAGTGCTTCGTTCAACTCACGCTCGTTGTGGACGTACGTGATGTTTTTCCCTTGCTTGATTCCGTAAAGCGGCGGCTGGGCAATATAGACGTAACCGTGCTCGACCAGTGGACGCATGTAACGGTAGAAGAATGTCAATAACAGTGTCCGGATGTGGGCACCATCGACGTCGGCATCGGTCATGATGATGACTTTATGATACCGGGCTTTCTCGATGTTGAATTCAGAACCGATACTCGTTCCGAGCGCCGTAATGATCGTCCGGATTTCGTTACTGCCAAGAATTTTATCAAGACGTGCTTTTTCGACGTTCAAAATCTTACCTCGAATCGGTAAGATGGCTTGGAAATGACGATCACGTCCAGATTTCGCTGAACCACCCGCCGAGTCACCCTCAACGATGTAGATTTCAGAAATCGTCGCATCACGTGATGAACAGTCGGCAAGTTTTCCTGGAAGTGAACTGACTTCAAGGACGCCTTTACGACGTGTTAATTCACGGGCACGTTTCGCAGCCATCCGGGCACGAGACGCCATCATTCCTTTTTCGACGATGGCACGGGCACTTGTCGGATTCTCCATCATGAACTGTTCAAACGCAGACGAGAACAACGTATCCGTTGCCGTCCGTGCATCCGAGTTGCCGAGTTTCGTTTTCGTCTGTCCTTCGAACTGTGGATTCGGGTGTTTGATCGAGACGATCGCTGTCATCCCTTCACGTACATCTTCACCGGACAACGTACCGTCGGCTTCTTTCATCAGCCCGAATTTTTTCGCGTAGTCATTGATGACACGTGTCAAAGCCGTCTTAAAACCGGTTTCGTGTGTTCCGCCCTCATGGGTCGGGATATTGTTCGTGAACGAATAGATGTTGGCTGCAAAACCATCGTTATATTGCAACGCGACTTCGACTTCAATCCCGTCACGGTTCCCGTGTACATAAACGGGTTCTTCATGGACGACTTCTTTCGAACGGTTTAAATGCTCGACGTAAGACTTAATTCCGCCTTCGTAATGGAAGCTGCGCGTAATCGGTTCATCCGCACGATCATCCGTAATTTCGATCGTCAGTCCCTTATTTAAAAATGCGAGCTCACGAAGACGTGTCGCCAGCAGATCATAATCGTATTCAAGAGTTTCCTGGAAGATTTCATCATCCGGGAAGAAACGGATCATCGTTCCGGTTTCTTCTGACGTGCCGATAATTTCTAAATCGGCAGCAGGTACACCGCGGTGATACGCTTGGTAATACAACTTTTCATTCCGTTTGACGAATACTTCAAGTTTCGTCGAGAGGGCGTTAACGACAGATGCTCCGACTCCGTGAAGTCCACCGGATACTTTGTATCCGCCGCCGCCGAATTTACCGCCGGCATGAAGTACGGTCAAGATGACCTCAACTGCTGGACGTCCCATTTTTTCCTGGATATCGACCGGGATTCCCCGTCCGTTATCTTCAACGAGAATCGAATTACCCGGTTCAATCGTCACTTTGATCGTATCGCAATACCCTGCAAGTGCTTCATCAATCGAGTTATCGACGATTTCCCATACTAAATGGTGAAGCCCCTTCGATGCAGTCGATCCGATATACATACCCGGACGTTTCCGAACGGCTTCTAAACCTTCAAGCACCTGAATCTGATCGGCACCGTACCCTTGTTCTAATTCCATATCTTCATGATTACTCATCGGTTTTCTCACCTACTATTTCTTTGTATGATGTCTCTTCCAAAATAACGGCCCCCTGTTTCACGTGGAACAACTTCGCCTGTTTGATCGTTTCATGTGCAATTCCATCGACACTCGTTGTCGTCAGAATGGTCTGCACCTTTTGTTGCATCGTATCGAGCAAATGGGTTTGACGATGATCATCGAGCTCGGATAAGACATCGTCTAGAAGTAGCAATGGATATTCTCCCACTTCTTCATGAATCAATTCAATCTCTGCTAACTTCAAAGAGAGTGCTGCCGTCCGTTGTTGTCCTTGTGAACCATAAGTCTGGACGTTCCGACCGTTGACTTCCATTTCGAAGTCGTCCCGATGCGGACCGAACAAGGTCACACCTCTTCGGATTTCGTTTGTCTTTATTTTACCAAACTTCTGCATGTAAGAAGCAGTCATTCCTTCGACATCGAGCAAATCATTGCTAAATGTATCCGAACGGTAAATAAGGACGAGTTGTTCCTGTCCACGACTGATTCCTTCATGAATCGGGCGTGCCCACTTTTCGAGCTGGGCAATGAAGTGATGACGGCGCTGAACGATTTTAACGGCAAGCGTAATCATCTGCTCCGTCAAGACATCGAGGAACGTCTCATCCCCGCCTTTGATGGATAACTGTTTCAGCAATGCATTCCGCTGTTTGAGAACTTTTAAATATTGACTGAGTTCATGTAGATAGACCGGACTGACCTGACCAATTTCCATATCCAAAAAGCGACGTCTGATTTGTGGACTGCCTTTGACGATGTGTAAATCTTCTGGTGCAAACAGCACGATATTCAACGCACCGACATAATCACTGAGCCGGCGCTGTTCGAGATGATTCAGCTTCGCTTTTTTACCGCGACTCGAAATCGCGATTTCCTGCGAGTGAGATCCTCTTTTTTTATGAATCCGTCCTTCGACACGAGCTGTCTCGGCATCCCACTGGATCAATTCTTTGTCATGCGTCGTCCGGTGGGACTTCGCAAGAGCCAGAACGTAAATGGCTTCAAGGAGGTTTGTCTTCCCTTGTGCATTCTCTCCAATCAGCACATTCGTCTTTTCGGAAAAAGATAATTCCAACGACTCATAGTTGCGGTAGTGACTGAGTCGGACCGAATCTAGTCGCACGTTAGTTTCCCTCGTTCTTAATGATGAACTGACCGTAATCTTCTACGTCAATCACATCTCCATCCCGTAATTTACGACCGCGTCGCTGATCGACTTCACCGTTGACAAGAATGGGTACCTCGGCGAGGAACGGTTTAGCTTGTCCACCGCTCGAGATGATATCAGAAAGTTTCAGGAACTGACCTAATGTGACATATTCTGTTGAAATCTTGATTTGATTCATGGTTTGACTCCTCCTACCTACATATTATAAATGACGTACTCTTTATTGTACTAAAAAACTTATGATTTGGCAAAATGAACGAACGTATATGCGGATTTCAAAAAAAGCCCAAGGAACATAAACGGTTCCTTGGGTATAAATTATGCTGTCCGGACTGGCAGGATCAGCTGTAAGACGTTGTCTTGGTCAACCGGGTGCAGGATGAACGGGCGGATCGAACCGGTGAACTGGATTTCGATATCCGTCGCATCGAGTGCCTTTAGCGCGTCCATCATGTATTTCGAGTTGAACGAGATTTTTAACTCTTCTCCTTCAAGCGATAAGATGCTGACTTGTTCCGACACTTTACCGACTTCCGGTGAGTGTGAAGAAATTTCGACTGCCGTCGTTCCTTCTGCTGCAAACTTGATGACGTTATTACGGTCTTCACGTGCAAGCAGTGACGCACGGTCGATTGCTTGAAGTAATTCCTTCGCATTCATGCGGACTGCCGTGCGGTACTCTTCCGGAATCAAACGCGATGTGTCCGGGTAGTTGCCGTCAAGCAGACGCGAGAAGAATAAGACATGTTTCATCTTAAACAGGATCTGTTGATTCGTAATCGTGATGTCGACGTGACCATCACTAAGTAATTTGGATAATTCGTTTAAGCTTTTTCCTGGGACGATGACGTTTTGGAACGAAATCTCGTTATCCGTTTCAAACTGTGCCCGTCGTAAGGCCAGTCGGTGACTGTCCGTCGAAACGCATGTCAGGATGTCTTTATCCGCCGAGAAGTTAACACCCGTCAATACAGGACGTGTTTCCTGTACAGCAACGGCAAAACTCGTTTGACGGATCATTGACCGTAACAGATCAGCCGGTAAACGGAACTGCTGTCCGCCGTCGACTTGCGGTAAGCGTGGGAATTCATCCGGATCAAGTCCATTCAGGTGGAACTCTGCCGTACCCGATTGGATCCGTGTCATGAAGTTTGGTGATACTTCAAGAATGACTTCATCTGTGGGTAATTTTTTCACGATATCGCCGAAGAAGCGGGCGTTTAAGACCACACTGCCTGCACGATGGACTGTCACGTAGGATGTTCCGTTCTCTTCCGCGTAGATCGTCCGTTCAATCGAGATTTCCGTATCGCTTCCTGTCAGCGTCATACCGTCACCATGGGCTTCGAGTTTGATTCCCGTTAAGATCGGAATCGTTGTCCGGGATGAAACAGCTTTTGCTACATCTTGAATTGCTTGGATTAAAGTATCCCGTTGAATTGTAATATGCATATTGTCGTTAAGCTCCTCTCAAAATGGGCGTTACATCATCATAACATAATAATATATTTTTTTAATAATAGTATTAGGGGCTGTGGATAGTGTGGATAAGTCGGTGGATAACTTGGTATAGAGCCAAAACGCGTGTGGATAACTTGTGGATAACTAGGCTGTTTTATCCACAGCTTATCCACAGGTTTTACGAATGTTTCAATTCATGCTTGATTTGTTCGATGACTTTTCCCGTTTCTCCATCCGATTTGACGAGCGTACTGATTTTTTCATGTGCATGAATGACGGTCGTGTGATCACGTCCCCCAAACTCCTCACCAATCTTCGGTAACGAGCTTTCTGTCATCTCCCGCGACAGATACATGGCAATTTGACGGGGAAAAGCAATTGACTTCGTCCGTTTTTTAGCTTTTAAATCGTCAAACGGCAGATTAAAGTGTTTACTGACCGATTCCTGGATATCCCGAATCGTGACTTTCCGCGGTTCACTTGCAGGCATGATATTATGCAGGGCTTCAGCTGCGACATTCGGATCAATCGTCCGTCCAACCAGGTTAGCGTAAGCAATGACGCGGGTTAACGCGCCTTCAAGTTCCCGGATGTTCGTATCAATCTGGCTTGCAATATAAAGCATGACTTCATTGGAAACGTCCAGTTGTTCGGCATTCGCTTTTTTCCGAAGAATCGCAATCCGGGTTTCGAGATCCGGTGGCGTGATGTCTGTAATCAAGCCCCACTCGAAACGGGAACGCAAGCGATCTTCAAGCGTCGGAATTTCTTTTGGTGGACGGTCGCTTGAGATGATGATTTGTTTCTGATCGTTATGCAAGGCATTAAATGTGTGGAAAAACTCTTCCTGCGTTTGTTCTTTTCCGGCGAGGAACTGAATATCATCTATTAATAGTACATCGATGTTCCGGTATTTATTGCGGAATTGAACTGTTTTGTTATCCCGAATCGAATTGATGAAGTCGTTCGTGAACTGTTCAGAGGAAACGTACGCGATTTTTGTTCCCAGTTTTTGTTCCTGGACATATTGACCAATCGCATGCATCAAGTGTGTTTTGCCGAGACCGACGCCGCCGTAGATGAAAAGCGGATTGTAGGCTTTGGCGGGTGCCTCTGCTACTGCTAAAGAAGCGGCATGAGCAAAACGATTCCCCGATCCGATGACAAACGTATCGAATGTATACTTTTCGTTTAACTGTCCGAGTTCGCTCATCACCAGCTCATCGGACGATTTAGTCGTCTTTTGCGCTTTTGTCTTCGCAGGAGCAACTTCCATCACTTCTACTTCCTCATTTTGACGATCGAGCATATGTTTTGCTTGACCTTCCTCAATGAACTGAATATCCAGCCGGCTTCCCGTGACTTCTTCGACGGTATCTTCTAATAGAGATAAGTACTGACGTTCCAACCACGTGACAGTAAATGCTGCGGGCGCCGAGACGATCAAGGTCGTGCCGTTGAGCGTGACACCCTCAGTCGACTTCAGCCACATGTCGTAACTCGCTTTTGGGGTACGTTGTTCTTCCTCGATTACAGATAATACATTGTGCCAAAGTTCGGCAGCGTTTTTCATAAATACCCCCCTTTTTCTATCATGATATAAAAAACTATACACAGGTTTATGCACAGGACAAATTTAATGAAGGAACACGACTTATCCCCAGAACATAAAAACTGTGGATAACGTTATCCACAGGGGTTGAATTCTGTGTATAAAGTTATCCACAGGTTGTGTATAACTTGAAGAATCAATTTGTCTTGCGTTCTTGTTATGCACAATTAGTGTATCAAATGAAATGAGGTCTGGCAATGGTTAGAACGATTTATCCACAAGTAAATCCACATATGCACAGGCAGTTACCCACAGGCTGTGGACAGTGTGGATAAACTGTGGATAAGATGTGTATAACTTTGCGAAAGAGGAAGCGTTCAAAAATAGTTATGCACAAAATGAAAAAAAGTAGCGTCAAAAATTATAAAAACAAACCTTGACGTTAATTTTAAAAAATACTATTGTAGACAAAGTGATGAGTTATCCACGGAAAGTGTGGATAGTGTGGATAAGTCTGTGGATAGTTTGAAAAAGGGATTGTTTGATTCGTTTTCCATTCCATCCGATCGATCAATCGTATCGTATGATATGAAACCGACTGGGGAATCCTATTTTCACGAATTCCGTTATGTGTTACTGAAAATGCTTGTGATAATTCTTATGAACTTTCATTGACAAGGTCACTTTTGCTTTATATAATGTACAAGACTGCCTTAAAGTAGAAAACGATGATTTTTATAGAGTAATTTTTAAAGGAGGTGCAGACTAATGAAACCAACTTTCAACCCAAACAACCGTAAGCGCAAAAAAGTTCACGGATTCCGTGCGCGCATGGCAACGAAGAGTGGCCGCCGGATCTTGGCTGCTCGCCGTCTTAAAGGCCGCAAAGCCTTGACTGTATAATCGAGCAATGAGGAGATCACTTCTGGCGCTGCCTGAGGTGATCTTTTTTTTGTAGTTTTGAAGGATGTTCGTGCTTTTGTCACAAGACCACTCTCGCAGAGCAGGTTTATTCTATGATATGATGAAAGACGACGAATTTCGTGATGACAGGATGGAGTGTGATCAAGGTGAAGAAGGAATACCGCGTCAAGAAAGACAAAGAGTTCCAAGCGGTGTTTACTCGAGGAGCCTCTGTCGCAAATCGACAATTTGTCGTATATGCACTAAAGAAAGAGCAGCAAACTCACTTTCGGATTGGTTTATCGGTGAGTAAGAAAATCGGGAATGCCGTGGTTCGCAACCAAGTCAAACGTTATGTCCGTGAAGCGTGTCAGCTTCATGAAGCCTCGCTTGCCCCGAATTATGATTTTGTGATCATCGCACGCAATCCGGCTGCGAAGATGACTGCTCAAGAAGTTGCTGACAGTTTACGCCATGTCTTTAAACGATCCGGTGTCTGGAAGCGACAGGTAAAATAAACGTGTAGTATATCCTGTTGATTTGTAGCGGCCACTCGCCTGCTTCTATATATAGATAGAACTTCGAGGACCGACCACGTGTAAACATTACTAGGAGGAATTATGAACAAAAGAACTAAGATTTGGCTGACTCTCGGATTGATGTCCGTACTCGCGGTCGTTCTATCCGGTTGTACACCTGGAACATATGGAACAGGTGAACCGATTACTGGTGACACAGAAGGTTTCTGGAAACATTATTTTGTTTGGCCGATGGCTTGGCTCATTCGTGAGATCTCGCATTTCTTTAATGGAGATTACGGAATCGGAATCATCGTTACGACGTTGCTTGTTCGTCTCGTCATCCTGCCGTTGATGATCAAACAGACGAAGAGCATGGGTGGAATGCAGGTCATTCAACCGGAAATGGTCAAGTTACGTGAAAAATACAGTTCGAAGGATCAGGAAACACAGCAAAAACTGCAACAGGAAATGATGAAGCTGTACCAAGAGCACAATGTCAATCCGCTTGCCGGCTGTTTACCGATCTTGATTCAAATGCCGATTTTGATTGCCTTCTATAACGCAATCATTTATACACCGGCGATTTTCCAACATACGTTCCTCTGGTTCGATCTTGGAAAACCGGATCCGTACTTCATCTTACCGATCCTGTCTGCTATCTTTACGTATCTGCAGCAGAAACTCTCGATGGCGGGACAAGATGACAATCCACAGATGAAAATCATGTTATACGTCTTCCCGATCATGATCTTCGTCATGGGTGTGACGTTACCATCTGCCCTGTCACTGTACTGGGTCGTCGGTTACATCTTCTCGATCATCGTGACGATTGCCATCATGAAGCCAATGCGTGAGAAAATCAAAGCGCAGACGGAAGCAACGATTGCTTCAAAACGTGAACAAGAAGCAGCAAACGCAACTCCTGCTCCGAAAAAACCGAAAAAGAAGCGTTAACAATAAGTGAGAGCGATACTCCGTTTTACAGAGTGTCGCTCTTTTTCTTTTGCGCTATTTCGTGTATAGTTGTCACGTTATACCCATTTATATATTCCTGAACATTCACTATAGAAAAGATTGTAAGAAAAGATTGCAGAAAACGAGGTGTGAACAACTGATGATGGAATTTGATACGATAGCCGCCATTTCGACGCCGATGGGTGAAGGCGCAATCGCAATTGTCCGTTTATCCGGTCCAAAAGCAGTCGAAACGGCCGATCGCGTCTACCGCGGCGCCAACCGGTTGACTGACGTCCCGACACATACGATTCATTACGGCAAGTTGGTTGAACAGACGACAGAACAAGTCGTCGATGAAGTCATGGTCAGTGTCATGCGGGCACCAAAAACGTTTACGCGGGAAGATGTCGTCGAACTGAATTGTCACGGCGGAATCGTTGCCGTCAATCGCGTGCTCGAACTGATTCTCGAACAGCCGGACGTTCGTCTCGCAGAACCGGGTGAATTTACGAAACGGGCCTTTTTGAACGGGCGGATTGACTTGTCCCAGGCAGAAGCCGTCATGGATTTGATTCGTGCGAAAACAGACCGGGCGATGACGGTTGCCGTCGGTCAAATCGAAGGACGGTTATCAAAACTGGTCCAGGATTTACGGGAACAATTGTTGCAGACGATTGCTTCGATTGAAGTCAACATCGACTATCCGGAATACGATGCAGAAGAAATGACGCAACAAATCGTTCAGAAAGATGCAGGCGAAGTCCGCCGGATTCTAACGGAACTTCTGGCGACGGCACGACAAGGGAAAATCCTCCGGGAAGGCTTGTCGACTGCCATTATCGGACGTCCGAACGTCGGAAAATCGTCTTTGCTCAACACATTGGTGCAAGAAGCAAAAGCAATCGTCACGGATATCGCCGGGACGACGCGGGATACGATCGAAGAATACGTCAATGTCCGCGGTGTGCCGCTGAAATTGATTGATACGGCCGGCATCCGGGAGACGGAAGATATCGTTGAACGGATGGGTGTTGAGAAATCGCGGCAAGCCTTAAACTCCGCCGATTTGATTTTACTCGTCTTAAACGGAAATGATGCATTGACGGAAGAAGACGTCCTGTTATTTGAAGCGATCCGGGGCATGAATGCAATCATCATCGTCAATAAAAGTGACTTAACACAAGCAATCGATCTGACGCGTGTCAATGAGCTTGCGGACGGACGTCCCGTCGTGACAACCTCCCTGCTCGAAGAAGCGGGCGTCACGGATCTTGAAGCTGCGATTGCATCCCTCTTCTTTGAACAAGGGGTTGAAGGACAGGACATGACATACGTCTCGAATGCCCGTCATATTCAATTGATCAAACAGGCAAGTCAAATGATTGAAGATGCACTCGGAGCGGCGGAAGCGTCAATGCCGATCGATATGGTCCAAATCGATTTACGCCGGGCGTGGGATACACTCGGTGAAATCAACGGGGACACAGCGCAGGACAGTTTACTCGATAAATTATTCTCACAATTTTGTTTAGGGAAATAAACGTTGTCAGGTTGTTGATTTTTAAAAGGAGGAACCACAGTTATGGCTTATCAAGCAGGCGAATTCGATGTTATCGTCATCGGAGCCGGTCATGCAGGGATTGAAGCATCTCTTGCAGCCGCCCGTATGGGTTCAAAAACCGTCATGTTGACGATGAATCCGGACATGGTCGGATTCATGTATTGTAATCCGTCCATCGGCGGACCGGCAAAAGGAATCGTCGTCCGCGAAATCGATGCCCTTGGCGGAGAAATGGCACGGGCGATTGACGCGACGTATATTCAAATGAAAATGCTCAACACATCAAAAGGTCCAGCAGTTCGTGCACTTCGGGCACAGGCGGATAAATTTGAATACCAAAACCGGATGAAAAAAGCACTTGAAGATGAACCGAATCTGTTGTTACGTCAAGCACTCGTCGAGCGGTTAATCATCGAAGACGATACATGTGTCGGCGTCGTCACGAATACAGGAGCCGAGTACCGGGCAAAAGCGGTCATCATCACGACCGGAACTTTCATGCGCGGGAAAATCATCATCGGTGAATTGTCGTATGAGAGCGGTCCGAATAACCAGATGCCGTCAGTCAACTTGTCTAAACACCTGGAAGAACTCGGTTTCGAGCTCGCCCGTTTCAAAACCGGTACACCACCCCGGATCGACGGGAAAACGATTGATTATTCAAAAACGGAAATTCAACCGGGTGATGCTGTCGCATTGCCGTTCAGTCATGAAACAACACAGATGATTACGGAACAGATTCCGTGCTGGTTGACGTATACGACTGAATATACGCACCAATTGATCGACGCGAATCTCCATCGCTCCCCGATGTTCTCCGGAATGATTAAAGGAACGGGTCCCCGTTATTGCCCGTCGATCGAAGATAAGGTCGTCCGCTTCAGTGATAAACCGCGTCACCAGATTTTCCTTGAGCCGGAAGGCCGCGACACGGAAGAAGTCTACGTCCAAGGACTGTCAACAAGTCTGCCGGAAGACGTTCAACACGATATTTTACGGTCGATTCCAGGACTTGAAAAATCAGAAATGATGCGTCCCGGTTATGCGATTGAATACGATGCCGTCGTTCCGACACAGCTCTGGCCGACATTGGAAACAAAACGGATCGCCGGACTGTTTACAGCCGGACAAATCAACGGTACAAGCGGCTACGAAGAAGCAGCCGGACAAGGCATCATGGCCGGAATCAACGCGGCCCTGAAAGTCCAGGAACGAGATCCGCTCATTCTGTCCCGTTCACAAGGGTATATCGGTGTCATGATCGATGATCTCGTCACAAAAGGAACAAACGAACCGTACCGTTTGTTGACGTCACGTGCCGAATACCGGTTATTGTTGCGTCATGACAATGCCGATTTGCGTTTATCGGATATCGGATACGATCTCGGATTGATCAACGAGACACGCCATGCGAAACTGGCTGAGAAAAAAGAAGACATCCAACGGGAAATGAAACGACTCGAAAAAGTCGTCATTAAAGCAACGAGTGAAGTCAACGAGCGCTTGACAGAAATCGGTGTTTCGCCGTTGAAAGAGGCACTACATGCTATCACGTTACTGAAACGTCCGGAAATCACCTATGCGATGATTGCCGACATGACACCGCCGCCGGTCGCTTTGTCTGCGGAAGCAGCGGAGCAGGTCGAAATCCAGGTCAAATATGCCGGTTACATCGACAAACAGCTTGATCAAGTCGAACGGATGATGCGAATGGAGAAAAAACGGATTCCGGAACGTCTCGATTACGATGTCATCAGTGGTCTCG
Source organism: Exiguobacterium sp. K1 (assembly GCF_033721435.1). Classification (NCBI taxonomy): domain Bacteria; kingdom Bacillati; phylum Bacillota; class Bacilli; order Caryophanales; genus Exiguobacterium; species Exiguobacterium sp. K1. The sequence goes on from NZ_JAOTIT010000004.1 coordinate 15,855, forward strand.
CAATTGAAGCCAAACAAAAACTAAACCAAGTGCGTCCGCTTTCGATCGGACAAGCATCACGGATTTCAGGGGTCAATCCATCTGATATCTCGATTTTGCTTGTTTATATCGAGCAAGGCCAATACGCATTGACTGCGGAGTGAAGAGAATGAACCAACAGCAATTCGTAACCGCATTAGCGGAGCAAGGATTAGAAGTATCGGACCATCAATTGCAACAGTTCCGGAAGTATTATGAACTGCTTGTCGAATGGAACGAAAAAATGAACTTGACGGCCATCACGGATGAGGAAGGTGTTTACCTGAAACACTTTTATGATTCAATCACGGCAGCATTCTATTTTGATTTTACAAAAGTCGAAACTGTTTGTGATGTCGGTGCCGGCGCCGGTTTCCCGAGTCTGCCGATCAAAATCATGTTCCCGCATCTGAAAGTGACGATTATTGACTCACTCAACAAACGAATCGGGTTCCTGAACATGCTCGCAACAGAGCTTGGACTCGAAGGTGTCGCTTTCCACCACGGACGTGCCGAAGAATTCGGGAAAAATAAACAGTTCCGGGAACATTTTGATGTCGTGACGGCGCGTGCCGTTGCCCGGATGTCCGTTCTTGCGGAATACTGTTTACCGCTTGCCCGAGTCGGCGGCCAATTCGTCGCGTTAAAAGCAGCGAAGCTCGGTGAAGAACTCGAAGAAGGCGCGACAGCCTTGAAGGTGTTAGGTGGAAATTTGCGGGAAAGTTTCCAATTCCAATTGCCAGGTGAAGAAAGTGAGCGTAATATCGTAATTGTCGATAAAAAACGATTAACACCCGGGAAATATCCGCGTAAAGCGGGGACACCGGCAAAAGATCCACTGGGTTAAACACCGTTTCACGTGAAACGATGACTGATGAAGGCGAGGTACACCAACGTGAAGAATGCAATTGCCAAACTGCTCGGTAAGGGAGGACAACCCGTTTCCCTAGAGCTAGATCCACAAGATACTGTCCGTGAGTTGAAGTTAACGGAACTGGTCGCCAACCGGTTCCAGCCGCGGACCGTCTTTGACGGGGAACGGATTACCGAACTAGCGACCACGATTGAAGAACATGGTTTACTGCAACCGATTGTCGTCCGAAAACAAGGCGAAGGATATGAAATCATCGCCGGCGAACGCCGTTTTCGGGCAGTTCAATCGCTCGGATGGGAGACAATTCCCGCTATCATTAAAGAGATGACAGACGAGACGACGGCTGCCCTCGCACTCATCGAAAATCTACAACGTGAAGAACTGACACCAATCGAAGAAGCGGAAGCGTACGCGCGGTTGCTTGCAATGCAGGAAATCACACAGGAAGTGCTGGCACGCAGACTCGGACGGAGCCAGTCAACGATTGCGAACAAGCTTCGTTTGCTGCGGTTACCGGAAACGGTCCGGGAAGCCTTGAAACAACGGAAAATCACGGAACGCCATGCCCGGGCCCTCCTGCCGTTAAAAGCAGCTGACTTACAGCTTCAGGTTTTGGTTGAAATCATCGAACGCGAATGGAATGTCAAAGAGACGGAACAACGTGTCGAACGGTTATTGACCCCAAAAGTTCCGAAAAAGCGTCATAAAAGTTTTGCCCGGGATACACGGATCGCTTTAAATACGCTCCGTGATTCTGTCGATATGATTGAACGGACCGGTTTGACGGTCGAAAAAGAAGAAGTTGATTGTGAAGAATATGTCGAGGTGCGGATCCGCATCGTGAAGGCACGTCCGTAAACTAGCGGTCGTGCCTTCCGCTACGTTTAGGAGAGATACGTATGAAGGAAATACCAATTGGAGCCATCCGGCCGAACCCGGGACAGCCACGAAAACAGTTCCATGAGAAGGCACTGGCTGAACTGGCCGACTCTTTAACGCGGCACGGAATGATTCAACCGATTGTCGTCCGCCCGTGCGAAGGATTTTATGAAATCATTGCCGGTGAACGGCGTTATCAGGCAGCGAAACAAGCCGGATTCAGCCGTGTCCCGGTCTTGATTATTGAAGCGAACGAAACCCGTGTCATGGAACTGGCACTGATTGAAAACATTCAGCGTGCGGATTTGAGTGCAATTGAAGAAGCCATGGCCTATGCCGAGATGTTAGAGGAATTTAACATCACCCAGGCAGAGCTTGCGAACCGGGTCGGAAAAAGCCGTTCCCACATTACGAACAGTCTCCGTTTATTACAGTTACCGGTTGAGGTCCAACAAGCCGTCATGGAAGAACGGTTATCGATGGGTCATGCGCGAGCCTTGTTGGCGTTAAAAAATCCATTGAAAATCGAACGGATGGCGGAACGAGTCATGCGTGAAAATTGGAATGTCCGCCGTCTCGAACAAGAGTTACGGGAAAAAAAACAAGTCCGTCCGGCCGTCAAACAGTCAACGGAGCTGGATTTCATCGAAGAAACGTTACGGGAACGGATCGGAGCGACTGTCCGCATCAAAACCACAAAACAAGCCGGGAAACTCGAAATTGATTTTATGGACGAAGCCGATTTGAATCGAATTCTCGAACTGCTTTTACCGGAAGACGAGTAACAGTAAAGGATCCATTCCAGTGTCAGACTTGGAATGGATCCTTTTTTGACAGGTACAGGATAAAAGAAAGGAGAAACGCTACCGTTAAATCGAGCGTGGTGTGAAGGAGATGGTTGTCCGTGTCGTTTCAGCCGCAAGCTTCGTATCGAGCAAGGCAAAACTGTCGGCAACGAGTTCCGCCAACTCATAAACGAGGTGGAGACGTGTATTTTGAAGAATCATCATTTCCATGAAGCCGCTGACGTTCACGACCGCTTTAATATTAAAGTCACCGACAGCCGGTAATTCTTTTTGGACACCGGCACCAGGAGCAAGCGGACCTTCGGAGAAGAAGACATGACCGACACTGGACAGACGGCCGAGACAGGCGTCAATGGCGATGACAAGCGGACGGTAATGTGTCGTTTGAATCGAATGAATCGTTTCCGCTAGATTCAAGGCATGAACTGGTTTGGCTAATGTCCCGTAGACATGCATGTTCGAAGGACGGTTTTTTTCTAAAAAGGTCCCGACAAGCGGTCCAAGTGAGTCGCCGGTCGACCGGTCGGAACCGATACAGACAAGAACGACAGGACGATTTTCTTTCATGGCACTGACTTGTTCATGCAACTGTTCAGCCAGCCGTTCCTTGGCGAATGGTTCCGTATATTCTAAAAAGAAAGAATAGGGCTTTTTTTCGTGAGAATGAAAACGGAAATTCATCTGGATCATCCTTTCTTCTCCTGGTGTCAGCATCCTGGTGTCATGGTGAGAGTGAAGGCATTCTGTAATGATTTTCCTTTCCCGGTTTTTGTGAAAATCTAACGTCGAAATTGGTTCTTTGGTTGAAAGTCATTTAAAATCACGTATACTGTCGTAATAGAGAGAAGTCGAAAGGATGGAGAGAATGGCTACCAATAAAGACGTACAGGATTCAGTCGCTCAAGTGGATCGGATTTTTGCACAAGTCATGGACGCAGACATGTGGATCCGCTTTGGGCTCAAGCTATTAATCGCCCTGATTATCATCGCCGGTTTTTATATACTGATGCGTATTTTAACAGGCGCGGTTTCACGACTATTTACGATTCGAAAGATTAATGAACACGATTCCCTGGCGCAACGCCAAAATGAAACGTTGCTGAAATTACTTCAAAATGCGATCCGTTACGTTCTTGGTATCGTCATGCTTCTGACGGTCCTCAGTCAGTTCGGGATCAACATCACGGGATTGGTCGCCAGTGCCGGTATCGCTGGTCTTGCCATCTCGTTTGGGGCAAAGAACCTGGTTCAGGATATCATTACCGGGGCCTTCATCATCTTTGAGCGTCAGTTCAAAGTCGGTGACTTCGTCCGTGTTGGTTTGATTGAGGGTGTCGTCACGGAACTCGGAATCCGGACGACGAAGTTAAAAGGATTGAATGGAGAAATCCATATCATTCCGAACGGACAAATCCTGCAGGTGACGAACTTCTCCGTCGACAACAGTTTTGCGTTGGTCGATGTGCAAGTTTCGTACGAAGAAGATTTGGAACGGGTCGAACAGGTCTTGCATCAAATCGCGAATGCGACGACTGAAAAATATACAGATATGTTTATCGAGCCGATTCAAATGCTTGGCGTTCAGACACTTGGACCTTCGGAAGTCGTCTATCGTCTGATGGCGGAAGTGCCGCCGATGCAACATTTCCAGGCCGGACGATTGATCCGGAAAGAACTCAAGCAAGGACTCGAACTGGAAGGAATTAAGATTCCGTATCCACGGATGGTCATGATGAATACAGAACAAGGGAATGGTGGTCAAGCCGATGGTGCCAAAAACGTACAATCTTCATGATTATGTCGAAATGAAAAAACAACATCCTTGCGGAACGAACCGTTGGCAAATTATCCGTGTCGGGATGGATATCCGGATTAAATGTCAAGGATGTGGCGCCAGTATCCTGATGCCGCGCCGTGACTTCGATAAGCGTTTGAAAAAAGTTTTACCTGAGTGAATATAGACAAATCCCTGGCGACCGTTACCGGTTGCCGGGGATTTTTTACTAAAAATAAAACGATTGCGTTGAATTACGGCCAAACCTGCGTGAAACAATCTTGTCTGTAAAAAAAGAAGACGCATCTCCTTGCTTAAAAAAATTGAACTATCTATAATTGTGAAAGATGTGCTGACGTGGTGTAATCATTCTACCCACTGCGGCCGCTAGCACGGATTTCCTAGGAAATACCGAAAAGGAGGAATTCCAAGTGGGATTAACAGCCGGAATCGTTGGCTTACCAAACGTAGGAAAATCAACACTTTTTAACGCAATTACACAAGCAGGTGTCGAGGCGGCGAACTATCCGTTCGCAACGATCGACCCGAACGTCGGTGTCGTCGAGGTGCCGGACGCGCGTCTTCGTAAATTGACGGAACTCGTCAATCCGAAGAAAACAATCCCGACGGCATTCGAATTCACGGATATCGCCGGAATCGTCAAAGGCGCTTCAAAAGGAGAAGGGCTCGGAAATAAATTCTTGGCCAACATCCGTGAAGTGGATGCGATTTGTCAGGTCGTCCGTTGTTTCATCGATGAGAACATCACACACGTTTCAGGAAAAGTCTCACCGATCGATGATATCGAAACAATCAACCTTGAATTGATTCTTGCGGATCTCGAATTGGTTGAAAAACGAATCCAACGTGTTCAAAAACAAGTCAAGTCACGCGATAAAAATGCAGCGGGTGAACTCGAAGCACTTGAAATCGTTTTGGCATTACTGGAAGACGAAAAGCCGGCACGTCTTGCCGAGTTAACGGAAGATCAGGCAGCAATCGTCAAGCATTTCCAATTGTTGACGATGAAACCGATGCTGTATGTCGCAAACGTCGGCGAAGATGAAGTCGCAGACGCAGACAGTAACGAAAACGTCCGTCTCGTTCGTGAATTCGCAGCAAAAGAAGGCGCGGAAGTCATCATCATCTGTGCCCGGATTGAAGAAGAGATTGCTGAACTCGAGCCGGAAGAACGCCAAGAGTTCCTCGTTGACCTCGGAATCGAAGAATCGGGTCTTGATCAGTTGATCCACGCAGCATACAACACGCTTGGTCTTGCGACGTACTTCACAGCGGGTGAAAAAGAAGTCCGTGCCTGGACGTTCAAAAAAGGTATGAAAGCGCCGCAATGTGCCGGTGTCATTCATTCGGACTTCGAACGCGGATTCATCCGGGCGGAAGTTGTCGCTTACGAGGATTTGGCAGCAGCCGGAAACATGGCAACTGTTAAAGAACAAGGGCGCTACCGTTCTGAAGGAAAAGAATATGTCTTCCAAGACGGCGATGTCGTCACATTCCGCTTCAACGTTTAAGCGAAGCGAACGAATGGTTATTGCATAAACCAAAATACTTTGATAGTATTAACAAATGTGAGTAATGAATTATTGCTCCTTGCTCGATGAATCGAGCCGCCAGTCCAAGAGGAGGTGACAGATATGCGTAAATACGAAGTACTTTACATCATCCGTCCGGAAGTTGATGAGGAAGCACGAAAAGCTCTAGTTGAGCGTTTCAACAAAGTCCTCACTGACAACGGTGGTACAGTTGAAAAAACAACTGAAATGGGTAAACGTCGTTTTGCTTACGAAATCAATGATATGCGTGAAGGTTTCTACGTTCTTCTTAACGTGACTGCTGAACCAGCAGCTACTAAAGAACTTGACCGTCTCATGAAGATCAGTGACGATATCGTTCGCTTAATGATCACAAAAGACGAGAAATAAGCTGAAACAGGAGAGTGATTCTGATGATTAACCGCGTCGTTTTAGTCGGTCGGTTAACTCGTGACCCTGAAATGCGTTATACGCAGAGCGGGATTGCGGTAACGCGATTCACACTCGCTTGTGACCGTCCGTTTACAGGACAAGATGGGAAGCGAGAAGCTGACTTCATCGATTGCGTCGTATGGCGCAAGCAAGCAGAGAACGTTGCTCAGTATTTGAAAAAAGGGAGCCTTGCAGGAGTTGAGGGTCGCCTTCAGATTAGTAGCTATGACGATAAAGATGGTCAACGTCGTTATCGTGCAGAAGTCGTCGCGGATAGTGTTCGATTCCTTGAATCACGCAATGCAAGCCGTTCTTCCGATAGTGATAGCTACTCTTCGAATTCAAATACAGGTGGAAACGGAAATGCTGCAGGATGGGGTTCACAGCAACAGCAGAACAACTCTTCCTCGCCAGCACCCGCTTCATCTTCATCGAATTCGGGCTTCGGCGCTGATCCGTTCAGCGGCGGCAGTTCGATCGATCTTTCAGACGACGATCTTCCATTCTAATGGAAACGTCGGACTGAAAAATTTACTCTAAAAAGGAGGTTAATCACATGGCACGTCGTCCAGGTGGAAAACGTCGTCGTAAAGTATGTTACTTCACGTCGAACCACATCACTCATATCGATTATAAAGACGTAGAACTTCTCAAACGTTTCATTTCGGAACGCGGTAAGATTCTTCCACGTCGTGTGACTGGTACTTCAGCGAAATACCAACGTCCACTTACAATCGCAATCAAACGTTCACGTCAAATGGCTTTAATTCCATACGTAGCTGACTGATTACGGTCCAGCGCTTTTCCTTTTCGAAGGAAAGGCGCTTTTTTTCGCTTCGCTTTCAACCGGTCCGCCTTTTCGGTTATAATATACAAGTTACCGAATTTTTCATACGAGTATATTTAGTATACAAGGAGGACGCGATGGGGTTAGGTCAGCAAGTATCACCTGAGCGAGAACAGCGCTTTTTTCGCTTCGTTCCGTATCTGTTAATCGTGGCTCTACTTTTTGTCATTGCCGTCGATCACCCAATCATCGCAGCGGTTGGAGCCGTCTTGACGACGGCACTGTTTGTCCTTCATCTGCTGGAGGAACGACGTGGTCGGAAGTCTTGGGAAAGCTACGTCGCCGGTATATCGATTCAAGTCGAAGACACCGGTCAAGATGCTTTGACGAACATGCCGATTGGAATTTTACTTTATGATGAAGAAGCACGTGTCACCTGGTTCAATGATCCGATGCGTGAAATTTTCGGAGATCTGGCCATGGGACACGTTTTGACGGATCTTGATCCTTTGTTCGTGGAAATGATTGGCGTCGATGAGGATCAAGCGACACTTGAAATCGGCGAATCGGTTTACCGTGTCTTTTCAAACAGCGAAAACCGGACCTTCTACTTGTTCGACATGACAGAAGAAGCCCAGGTCGAGCAGCAACTGGTCGATAATCAAACGGTGATCGGCGTCATCTATCTCGATAACTATGACGAGATGACACAAGGGATTGAAGATCAGCTTCGCAGCGAATTGAACAGCCGCGTCACCCAATTGTTGAATCACTGGGCCGCGGATCACGGCACGTATATCAAACGGACTGCTTCCGACCGTTACTTCATTGTGACGACGGAAGAGAACTTACGGATTTTGGAACGGTCGAAATTTACGATTCTCGATACCGTCCGGGAAGAAACGAGCCAACGCGGTGTCCAGTTGACGCTCTCGATCGGAATCGGATGCGGCAGTGATCCGATTCCGGCACTTGGTTTGATGGCTCAATCGAGTCTCGATCTGGCCTTAGGCCGCGGCGGCGATCAGGTCGTCATCAAACGGGACGGGAAAGTTCGTTTTTACGGCGGAAAAACCAATCCGACCGAAAAACGGACCCGTGTCCGGGCCCGTGTCATTGCCAATTCCTTGCGTGATTTAATGCAGGAATCAAGCCGTGTCCTTATCATGGGACACCGTAATCCGGATATGGATTCCCTCGGCTCCTCGATTGGAATTTTAAAATTAGCCGAGATGAACGATAAAGAAGCTCATATCGTTCTGCCGGAAGCCGATATCGGACAAGGGATCCGGCGGATGATGAATGAAATCAGCCAGGAACCAAAACTCGAGACCCGTTTCATCAATGCATTCCAGGCCGATCAGTTGATTGATGATCAGGCACTTCTGATTATCGTCGACACTCATAAACCGTCGCTCGTCGTCGTCCCGGCATTGCTGGAGCGTTTTGAACGCCTGGTCGTCATCGACCATCACCGGCGGGGCGAAGACTTCATTGAAGAACCGGTTCTCGTGTATCTCGAACCGTATGCGTCATCGACGTCAGAACTGGTCACGGAACTGATTGAATATCAGCCGACGAATCAGAAACTGGCGATGCTTGAAGCGACAGCCTTACTTGCCGGAATCATCGTCGATACGAAAGGCTTTACGTTACGGACCGGTTCCCGGACGTTCGATGCGGCATCGTATTTACGTTCGCAGGGCGCCGATACAGTCCTCGTGCAAGAGTTCCTAAGTCAGGACCTCGAGACGTACGTCGAGCAGTCGCATATCCTCGAGCGGACAGAAGTCTACGCTGCCGGGATGGCGATTGCGACGGCCGAGCCCGGTGTCATTCATGATCAGGTCCTGATTGCCCAAACGGCAGATCAGCTGTTATCGCTCCAAGGCATCCGTGCCGCGTTCGTCATTGCGGAATTACAGGACGGCAGGACGGCGATCAGTGCCCGTTCACTCGGTGAAGTGAACGTTCAATTGATTATGGAGACACTTGGCGGCGGCGGTCATTTAACGAATGCAGCGACACAGATGACCGAATCGGTCCTGACCGTCGCAACCGAATTAAGAAAAGCGATTGACCACTATTTAGAAGATGAGACAAAAGGAGAGGAAACAGAATGAAAGTTATTTTCTTACAAGATGTAAAAGGCCAAGGTAAAACAGGAGACGTCAAGGACGTCGCTGACGCATACGCAAATAACGTATTGTTCAAAAAGAAATTGGCACGTCCGGCTACAACGGGAAACCTCAAGCAGCATGAAGCACATGAGCGTAAAGCGGCAGAAGAAGCGAAACAAGCATTACAAGATGCGCAAGCATTAAAAGAAAAGATTGAAAAAGAAACGATCATCGTTTCAACAAAAACAGGTGAAGGCGGTCGTGTCTTCGGTTCTGTCACAAGCAAACAGATTGCAGATGAGTTGAAACAGATGGGGTACAAAATCGATAAACGTAAAATCGAACTCGAGCACCCGATCAAGACACTCGGCGTCACGAAAGTACCACTGAAACTGCACAATGAAGTCACAGCAACGTTAAATGTCCAGGTTAAAGAAGCGTGAGTAGAAAAGGGGACCGGTGATGAGTGATGTAATGCAAAATACGCCCCCCCAGAGCATTGAGGCGGAACAAGCCGTCCTTGGGGCGATCATGATCGATGCGGATCGACTGATCAGTGCGTCCGAACGATTATTGCCACAAGATTTTTATCGTGCGGCCCATCAACGGATTTTTGAAACGATGCTTGTATTGTCGGATCGCGGAGAAGCCATCGATCTCGTAACCGTTACGGCGGAACTGAGTACGCTTGGCATCCTCGAGGAAGTCGGCGGTTTGCCGTACCTCGGTGAACTGGCGGAAGGGGTTCCGACTGCCGCAAACATCAATTATTACGTCAATGTCGTCGATCAAAAGTCGACCTTGCGCCGATTGATCCGGACCGCCAATGAAATCGTCACGGATGGTTATGAACGGCAAAATGAGGTCGACGTCCTGCTCAATGAAGCGGAACGGAAGATTCTCGAAGTATCACAAGGAAAAGGCAGTGCCAGTTTCATTCCGATTTCGGATGTCCTGACGAGCGCCTATGCGACGATTGATAAATTGCATAAACAGAGCGGCGAGACGACCGGGATTCCAACCGGCTTCCGTGATCTCGACAAAGTGACGGCCGGATTCCAGCGCAACGATTTAATCATCGTGGCCGCCCGTCCGTCTGTCGGGAAGACGGCGTTTGCCTTGAACATCTCGCAAAATGTCGCGACCCGTGCCGATGAGAATGTCGCCATCTTCAGTCTTGAGATGGGTGCGGAGCAGCTCGTCATGCGGATGCTCTGTGCAGAAGGCAATGTCGATGCCCAGCGTCTCCGGACCGGACAACTTGAAGACGAGGACTGGGGTAAGTTATCGCTTGCGATGAGCAGTCTGTCACAAGCCGGCATCTACATCGACGATACACCGGGTATCCGTGTCAACGACATCCGGGCGAAATGCCGCCGTCTGAAGCAGGAACATGGTCTCGGAATGATCATGATTGATTACCTGCAGCTGATTCAAGGAAACGGCCGTTCAAGCGATAACCGGCAACAGGAAGTCTCTGAGATTTCCCGGTCCTTGAAGTCGCTCGCCCGTGAACTTGAAGTCCCCGTCATTGCGTTATCGCAGCTGTCACGGGGAGTTGAGAGCCGGCAGGATAAACGGCCGATGATGTCCGATATCCGGGAATCCGGAGCAATCGAGCAGGATGCCGATATCGTCGCTTTCTTATACCGCGATGATTATTACAACAAAGAAACGGAAGATGCGAACACGATTGAGATCATTATCGCCAAACAGCGGAATGGTCCGACCGGTACCGTCAAACTCGCTTTTCGGAAAGAGTTCAACAAGTTCGTTGACCTCGAACCGAATAATTCGTATGCCCCACCCGCTTAAACGGGTCCAAAACGCTTCTGTCTTCCGGGACAGAGGCGTTTTTTCAATCATTATGTTTGAATATCTTGAAGAGAAAGGAAAAAAATGAATTAAAAACGTCTTTTAAACGAACGAAAAAGAAATGTAACATTTAATTGTTCGGTATTTGGTTGACTTCTTTTTTTTTCCGCGTTACACTTAGTCGTGGTTTTGAATCGTACGTGGAGGTGGATGAGAATATGTCATCAGTAGTAGTAGTCGGAACACAATGGGGCGACGAAGGAAAAGGAAAGATTACTGATTTTCTTTCGAAAAAAGCCGATGTCGTTGCTCGTTATCAAGGTGGAGACAATGCCGGACATACAATCGTATTTAATAATGAGACGTATAAGTTGCACCTGATTCCATCTGGAATTTTTTACTCGGACAAGAAATGTGTCATCGGGAACGGACTCGTCGTTAACCCGAAATCGCTCGTCAAGGAACTGAAGTATCTGCACGATCGTGGTGTTTCAACGGATAACTTACTGATTTCGAATCGTGCGCATGTCATCTTGCCGTACCATCAGTTGCAGGATCAGCTTGAAGAAGAAGCAAAAGGCGATGCGAAAGTCGGAACGACGCTCAAAGGAATCGGACCGTGCTACATGGATAAAGCAGCACGGATTGGAATCCGGATGGCTGATTTACTCGACAAAGAAACATTCGCTGAAAAATTAAAAATTGTCCTCGAACAGAAAAACCGGATGTTCACGAAGATGTATGACGCGGAAGCGATTGCGTTTGACGATATCTTCGAAGAATACTACGCGTACGGTCAAGAGTTCGCGAAGTATGTCTGCGATACATCGGTCGTCGTCAACGACAGCCTCGATAAAGGGGAAAAAGTCCTCTTTGAAGGCGCACAGGGCGTCCTGCTCGACCTCGACCACGGAACGTACCCGTTCGTCACGTCATCGAACGCATCAGCCGGTGGTGTCGCTTCAGGTGTCGGCGTCGGTCCAGCCCGGATCGATCACGTCGTCGGTGTCTGTAAAGCGTACACGTCACGTGTCGGTGATGGTCCTTTCCCGACAGAACTGTTTGACGAAATCGGTCATCAGATTCGTGAAGTCGGCCGTGAATACGGTACGACGACAGGCCGTCCGCGCCGTGTCGGCTGGTTTGACTCGGTTGTCGTGCGTCACTCACGCCGCACAAGCGGTTTGACGGATCTTTCACTCAACTCGATTGATGTCCTGACAGGAATCGAAACGCTGAAAATCTGTACGTCGTACGAATTCAACGGCAAACAGATTGATGAGTATCCGGCAAGCTTCCGTGATCTCGAAGCATGTGTCCCGGTTTATGAAGAGTTACCGGGTTGGAAAGAAGACATCACGCATATCCGTAAGTTTGAAGATTTGCCGATCAATGCACAGAACTATGTCAAACGGATTGCGGATTTGACAGGGATCTCGCTTGTCACGTTCTCGGTCGGACCGGGTCGTGAACAAACGGTCGTTCTCCGTGATTTATACGAAGAAGCTTAATGTTTTAAAGACGGCAACTCCGGATTTTTTGAATCTGGAGTTGCTTTTTTCATCTCTGATTAAGCGAAATCATTCACAAGATCGATGGAACGGGCGTATAATGAAGATAATGTTTCACGTGGAACGCATGACGTGAACGTATGATGAAGTCAACAGAGTGGCGTCGGGAGTTTCCGTCGCCACCTTTCTATATGCCTGAAAAACAGGTAAAATAGATTGAATAGAAATTATTAAGGGGGAACACCCAGTGACGGAACGTAAAATCCTCGTCGTCGATGACGAGCAACCGATTGCCGATATATTAAAATTTAAATTAGAAAAAGAAGGTTATAGTGTCGCCGTAGCAAATGATGGAGTGGAAGCACTCGAGAAAGTCGAAGAGTTCAATCCCGATTTGATTTTGCTGGATATCATGTTGCCCTTGATGGATGGCATGGAAGTTTGCCGGGAAGTCCGGAAAACTTCAAAAGTCCCGATCATCATGCTGACAGCAAAGGATTCCGAAATCGATACGGTCCTCGGCCTTGAGCTTGGTGCCAATGATTACGTCACGAAACCATTCAGCTCACGCGAATTATTAGCACGCGTGAAGGCACATTTGCGGAACGTCAATACTGTCGAAGCGGCACCTGCCAATGCAGGACCGGGTCCGCTCAAAGTAGGAGAACTGTATATCGATACGAATTCTCATACCGTTACACGACAAGATCAAAAAATCGAGCTGACGCAACGTGAGTTTGAATTGTTGCATTACCTGGCAAAAAATATCGGGCAAGTCATGACCCGGGAACACCTGCTTCAAACAGTATGGGGATACGACTACTTCGGTGATGTACGGACCGTCGACGTCACAGTGCGCCGTCTGCGTGAAAAAGTCGAGGACAACCCGAGTACACCAATCTACATCATGACTCGCCGCGGTGTCGGCTACTATCTCCAAGACGGGGAGAATGAATAACGATGTTAAAAGGAACGAACTTCTTTAAATCGATCCAGTGGAAACTTGTCGTCATTTATGCGTTGTTGATTTTAGTCGCGATGCAAGTCATTGGGGTTTACTTCGTTCGTTCTCTTGAAAAACAGTACATTACGAACTTCTCAAAATCTGTTGAAGACCGGGCCGGACTTGTCGCGTACAATGTCGGGAAGGAATTCGATAAGACAGGCGATGATGAGGCCTCCAAACGGCAGTTGTCTGAATCTCTTGGACAGCTGCTGTCTGAGTTTAGTAGTGGCTCGACGTCAAGGAACGATATTCTCGAAGTACAAATCATTGATCAGGATTCGATCATTCAAGCGACATCCGACGAAGACAATCAGTCAGCGGTCGGACAACGGGCAACGAATTCACTGATTAAAAAGGCACAAGCCACGAGTTCATCTCGTGTCGATACCGTCCTTGATCCGACGACGGAAGACAAGATCCGCATCTTTGCGGTCCCCGTCACCTCCGAGCGGACCGGGGCGACGACCGGCATGATTTATGTCCGGGCGTCGATGGAGTCGATCTATTCTCAAATGCAGCAAGTCACACGGATCTTGGCAACGGGGACAGTGATTGCACTTGTCATCACCTCGATTCTCGGTGTCCTGTTATCGCGGACAATCACCCGTCCGATTTCGGACATGCGGCGTCAAGCGATCGAGATGCGGCGCGGGAACTTCTCGCGGAAGGTTAAAGTGTATTCCGATGATGAAATCGGTCAGTTGGCGCGTTCCTTCAACGAACTGACGGATGAATTGCTCGAAGCGAACGCGACGACGGAAGCCGAGAGGCGGAAATTGACGAGCGTCCTCGAAAATATGACGGATGGCGTGATTGCGACAGACCGGACATTACGGGTCATCCTGATGAACGATCAGGCGAAGGATATCGTCGGTGTCGATGAATCCGGTATCGTCGGGACGAACTTAAAGGATCTCCTCGCACTCGGAGACGACTTCATGATTCCGGAAGACGGAACGATGCCGCCCCGTCTGCTCGATTTCAGCAGTGAGGATGAACTGTTCCTCGTCCGGGCCTTCTTCTCGCCGGTCAAAAAGCACAGTGGTCCGATTACCGGGATGATCATCGTCCTGCATGACGTCACGGAGCAGGAACAGGTCGAGCAGGACCGACGCGAATTCGTCGCGAACGTCAGCCACGAACTCCGCACACCGCTGACGACGATGCGGAGTTATCTGGAAGCCCTGGCGGAAGGCGCATACCAGGATGAAGAACTGGCACCTCGTTTCCTTGAAACGACACAAAACGAAACGGAGCGGATGATCCGCCTCGTCACTGATCTGTTGCAACTGTCGAAAATGGACAGCAAGGAATACAAGATGAACAAAGTCCGTTTTGATTACATTCAATTCTTAAACGATATCCTAGACCGTCACGATATGACAAAACCGGAACGGATTCGGTTCCGGCGCAAGATCATGAAGCGGAAAGTCTACATCCGTGGGGACCAGGATAAGTTGATCCAGGTCGCGGACAATATCCTGACGAATGCCATCAAGTATTCACCGGAAGGCGGTACGATTACCGTCCGGACGATGTTACGGGCAAAACGAATCGTCATCAGCATCAAAGACGAAGGTGTCGGGATTCCAAAAGCGAACTTACAGAAAATCTTTGAACGTTTCTATCGGGTTGATAAAGCACGGGCCCGGAAGATTGGCGGAACCGGACTCGGTCTCTCGATTGCCAAAGATGTCGTTTCGGCGCATGGCGGTGACATTTGGGCAGAAAGCGAGTGGGGACGTGGCACGACGATTTACTTTACGCTTCCGTATGAGGTGATCGAAGAGGTGGACATCGGATGACGAAACAGCGACTGAAATCCATCGCGTTGACTCTTCTGGTCAGCGCTTCGATTGTCCAGACGGCGATGTTATGGACGTATCATCCGAGCAGTGAGTCGATTGAGCAGGAGCAGGTGTCGTTTAATGAAATCGATGCCTCGAAGACGGTTGAAGGAAATCAGCTGATTAATCCGGAACTTGTCGTCTACTCGAACGGTGAAAGTGCCTATCAGACCCAGATCATCGGTCGGACGATTCTAAACCGGATCGGCGCCTCGTTTGATGTCGGTGTTCTTGTTTTGACCGATAAGGCATCCAACATTCCGGTCAGTAAACGGAGTGTCGAGATGATTTTCCCGACGCCGATCAGTTCGAAGATGCTCGAGGAATTACTCGGGGAAAAACAAATTGCGATGTCTGAACCAATCAAACGGCTTTATCTGCTCGATTATGAAGGACCGATCCTTCGGCTGGAGTCGACGACCGGACGATTTAAAGACTTTAAGTTAATCGGCGATGAAACGGTCTTAAAACGGTTATTCGCCTATGACAAGAAAAAACCGATGACGAAAGTCGAGCTCAAGGGCGGTGACTATACGTATGTCCCGAGCGGTGCAACAAAACTGGAAGAAGTCTTCGTCTACGATGACATCGCACAGGATCCGAAACCGCTGAGCCGGATCGAGAGTGCGTTCTTTACGGAAAACTCGAACGTGCAGCAAATCAAAAGCCGGGATGATCTCGACGTTCTGACGGACGGTGTCAGTGTCTCGACCTATGACCGGGATTACAATGCGTTCCGTTTCAATACGTTGTCGCCGAACACCCAGACCTCGTCCATCGATTACAGTACTATCGTGAGTTATATCAACATCCATGGCGGATGGCTCGATCCTGTAACGCAACGCAGCGGCTTCCGGTATTACTTTGATCAGATGTCGAAAACGGATGAAGAACAGGCGGCGACGTTCCGCTTGTATTTGAACCGGTATCCGATCTTCGGTGAAACAGGACCGTTGCTCGAACAACCGGACTTCGATCTCGCGACCATTAAGGTCACGTTCGAAGAAAATCAAATCCGTTCGCTCAGCCGCAGCATGATTCGGGCGGATCGGAAGTTGTTGCTTCGGGAAACGACCTTGCCGTCGATTGATCAAATCGAAAAGCAGCTTCAATCCGCTGATCTGTTGGATGAGATTTCCGGTATCCGGATGGGGTATGAGATGACGTACGAAATTGAAACGAGTCGTTATGCCTTGTTTAAGCCGGCCTGGTTCGTCAAACACAACGGGAAATGGACGACGGTCGATCAAGCTATCGGAAAAGAGGGGTAAGGATTCATGGATTGGAGTAAAGCAAAAACGTTACTGATTTTGACGTTCCTGATCCTGAACGCCTATCTTGCCGTTCAGTTGATGGACCGAATGATCGATCCCCGAATCGTCACGACGAACGCGGACGGGAAAACTGTTTTGAAAGAACGAAAAATTGATGAAAAGAAACTGCAGACCGTCTCGAAAGACATCGGTTATTTGACGGCGGAAGTCGATACGAGTTCATTGGCGCCGAAATCAGGTTCACCGATCCAGGATGCCGTCACGTCTGTCAAAAATCAAATCGAGTGGTCGGTTCGTCTGACGAAACCGTTCCCGCTCGAAGCGAAAGCGATGCGTGATTCGGCGACATCGTTTGTCCGGTCATCGGCTGCGTACGGGACCGACTATACGTTTTGGAAATATGACAGTAAACATAACGAGATGACGTTTGTTCAAACGTACAAGGAGCAACCGCTGTACTCGACGCCGCAACAGTCGCGCGAAGATGACGCGATGATCGGTCCGTCCCTGCTCGTGCTCCAGTTGAACGAGCAGAAGGAAATCGTCAGCTACAAACAACGTCACTTAAACAAAGTCGTCCGTCAGGCGCAGGATGTCACGTTATTATCGGCGAGTGAATCCGTCATCCAACTGTCGGAGCAGGGTCTGTTCCCCGCTTCGAAACGAATGACGAGCCAAAAACTCGGTTACTTCTGTCTCGTGACGGAAGGAACGAAATCGGTGCAGATTTTACCGCCGACGTGGCAGATTGAACTGAACGGAGAAGAACTGTATTTCGTCAATGCAATCGACGGCGGAGTCCAGACCATCGAACGGCTTGATACCGTTTCAGAGAAATGAGGAATGCACGATGAGCCTACACTACAGCGTCCTTGCCAGTGGCTCGACGGGGAATGCCCTCTATATCGAAAGTGAACAGACCCGCCTGCTCGTTGACGCCGGCCTGACCGGGAAAGCGATGCTCGCGCTGTTTGACCAGATCCACCGGTCACCGGAAAAAATCGACGGCTTGTTCGTCACACACGAACATTCCGATCATATTAAAGGTGTCGGCATCATGGCCCGGAAGTACAACATTCCGCTCTACGCGAATGAAAAAACGTGGGCGGCGATGGAAGCGAAGATCGGCAAGATTGATCCGGCACTGAAGTTCCTCTGGGAAGTCGGCGAAGTCAAACAGTTCGGCGATATCGAAGTCGAATCATTTAACGTCAGTCATGACGCGGCCGATCCGATGTTCTTCCAGTTCGCCCATGAGGGCAAACGGCTGGCTCACATCACGGATACCGGCTACGTGTCGGACCGGATGAAGGGTGTCATCCGCGGAGCCGATGCCTACATCTTTGAAGCGAACCACGATATCGGAATGCTTCAGATGGGGCATTACCCGTGGAGCGTCAAACGGCGGATTCTCGGCGATTACGGTCACGTCTCGAACGAAGATGCCGCCATCGCGATGAGCGAAGTGCTCGACGACCGGACGAAACGGATCCACATGGCCCACTTGAGTAAGGACAATAACATGAAGGAACTGGCCCGGATGAGTGTCTCACAGACGCTCGCAAGCCGCGATGTCGACCTCAGCAAAATCCAGTTGCTCGACACGGATCCGGTCATTCCGACACCCCTCTTGAAGCTTTGATTATGGGAAATTACTGAATATGCTCAAAAGACCCCCACATTTGGCTAACTCGCCACGTGATGGGGGTATACTTGTGTAAAGAGAGTCTAGAAGGAGGCGTGTGTCGATGGATCGACCAGAAGAACCACGGAATGAATCAGATCAGCCTTACGCATCGACCGATGAGACAGGCGGCTTTCCGCCACGGCGGCCCAGTGAAGACGAGCCGGTCAGTCCCTATCGTGAACCATATGAAGAAGAACCGCAGGAACCAAAACGCCGCGGCGGCGGGAAAGCCTTTTTTGTCGGCCTGATCGGCGGAATCATCGGGGCACTGTTGATTGCCCTGATTGCCTGGCCGTTCGTCCGTGACGAAATGACAAGTCCGGCCCAGGTCTCAAACGCGACGCCGGAACAGGCGGCGACGAAATCAACGGAATCGGAAAACGATATCGTCAGCGCCGTCGGTCAGACGAAGGAAGCGGTCGTCAGCGTGACGAACCTGCAAAGCTCGTTCCAGGGTGCTGATCAGGAGACCGGAGCCGGATCGGGTGTCATCTATAAAAAAGACGGCAACAAAGCGTATGTCGTGACGAACTATCACGTCGTCGAAGGTGCAAGCCGGCTGTCGGTCACGTTGTCCGACGGAACGGCACTCGAAGCGAAAGTGCTCGGGGAGGACCCGACGTACGATTTAGCCGTGTTGTCGATCGATTCATCAAAAGTGACACAAGTCGTCAAACTCGGAGATTCGGATACGTTACGTGCCGGGGAGACGGTTCTTGCAATCGGGAATCCGCTCGGGATTTTTGCAAACTCGGTGACACGCGGTGTCATCAGTGCCCAGGAGCGGACGGTACCGGTTGATACGAACAAGGACGGTCAGCAGGACTTTAACACCGAAGTCATTCAGACCGATGCCGCAATCAATCCGGGGAACTCAGGCGGAGCGCTCATCAATACGTCCGGTCAATTAATCGGAATCAATTCGATGAAGATTGCGGAAGCCAGCGTCGAAGGCGTCGGTTTTGCGATTCCAATCAACGAAGCGTTGCCGATCATGCGTGACCTTGAACAAAACGGTGAAGTGATTCGTCCGCAACTCGGGATTCAGATCCGGGACGTTCAGGAATTCCCAAGCGGGTTCAGGGAAGATCGTTTGAAGTTACCGAGTGACATCAACCGCGGGATTGTTGTTGTCGGTTTGACGAAAAACAGCGGAGCAGCAAAAGCGGGTATGAAAGAAAATGATGTCATCGTTGAGATCAACGGTAAAGACATCCAATCGTTTGCCGATTTAAAAAGTGTCCTCTATCGTGACGCTAAAGTCGGAGACAACGTCAAAGTGACGTTCTACCGGGGCGGCGAGAAGCAGACACTCGATGTCAAACTGTCGGCGCAAGCGGCGACGGTGCAATAACAGATTCAGATCAACTACTCGTATACGTGCGGGTAGTTTTTTTGTACATAGAAAAGATGGTGGCTCCCGTGTTCATCGTGATTTGCTGTCACGCGCTTTCCTCAGGCGAGTAACAAGCCGCGGGCGTCTTGCCTGTCGGCTCGAGGCCCGGGTCTTGTTTTCCTCTGACAGCGCGGGCGAGCCTCGCTTTTTCCTGTAGGAGTCGCGTGCAGCGGACACGATGAAATGGAGGAGGTCGTCGAGCAGTGAACGGAGTGACGTCCGAGCTGTGGATAACTTTTTTCGGTCGGAGAAGTCAATTTTTGTTATACTGATAGCGGATAAATGTGGATAACTTAAAAGGAGGAGAAGACCTGTGGATAAATATGTCTGTTTAGAACATGTCGAGTTAGCGCTCGACGAAGTAGTTGATGAAACGGAAGAGTACCCGATTTTAGAAGAGGTACCGGCAGAGAAAAACGTCACGTGTGAGTACTGTGAACAGCCCGCGACATATCTTGTGTCAAGCAAAAAATAATTATCAACATGTGGACATGTGGATAACTCTGTGGATAACTCCTGAATTTTCTGTCAGAAAGCGAGAAAAATGATGCAAATTACCATTATTACGGTCGGAAAGTTAAAAGAGAAGTACTTGAAGCAAGGAATTGCCGAATATACAAAACGGCTAGGTGCGTATTGTTCGATTCAGGAAATAGAGGTGCCGGACGAAAAAGCACCGGAACAATTGAGTGACGCCGAGATGCAGCAAGTGAAGAAAAAAGAGGGCGAACGGATTTTAGCGAAGATTGGACCGGATGTTCATGTCTATGCACTTGCTATCGAAGGAAAGCAACGGACGAGCGAACAGTTTGCGACAGAACTCGATCGATTAGCGACGTACGGCAAAAGTAAAATCGCGTTTGTCATCGGCGGATCACTTGGTCTCGCACCGGAGGTCATGCAACGGGCAAACGATACGATTTCGTTCTCGAAGATGACATTCCCGCATCAATTGATGAAGATGATTTTGTGTGAACAGATTTACCGGGCGTATCGGATTAATCGGAATGAACCGTACCATAAGTAAGTTCAATCAATACAAAAGACCATCTTAAATGCTGTGACGCACTTGGGATGGTCTTTTGTATAGCACAGCTTTTCTGACGAGAGATAATCCAAAAACAAAAATGTACTGGAGGTCACCTATGAACTGGATCGAACTAAAAGAGGAATCGGAGATCAAGGAATTGCTTGAGCTCTATGGTTATTTTCATGATGGCTGCTTGAAGGAAATGCATATGTGGACCGAAACGTATGTTGAGGAAAATTTGAATATGAATGCTCCTGGCGAATTAGATACAAACGTCAAACTGTTGTTTCAACGTCAGTTCAAAAACCCGTCTGTAATTGAATTGTGGTTTGAAGGTGTAACCGGAATACATATCCTTCCGACACCAGAAAATTTCACCTCGATACTGTTTGAAGCTGTAATTGTAAAGCAAAAGGACACTTATTATTGGTCAGATGATATTGACTTTGATCCGGGCAATATCGAACACAACGTAAGCTTTATTTCAGCTAAGAAAATTAGATGGAGAGAACGAAATGATTGGATGGGAAAACAAAATCGATATGGAGCTAGCGAATAGATTGCTTTATTTTTTACAGGAAAACAAATCTCAACATATACAAATCATCAAATGATTGCCGTCGGGATCTTTAAAATTGAACCAGTGACCGTGCTCAATTTCTGTAATTATTTCGATACCTTTATTCTTCACATATGTATAAGATTGTTCGATATTATTTGTATTAAAATGAAAAAGTGGCGTATTGAGAATATTGTCTGATGAAAAAATCTTGCTGTCCAACACGATGTCTACGCCGTTCATCGGAATGACGTACAGATGATCAAATAAGATGTCACCATCAGATGGTAATCCGAGCAGATCACAGTACCAGTCCCGTGACTGTTCGATATTACTGACGGGAATGAAGATAGTCCCGACTTGATTTAAAATCGGATTCATAGCCGACCTCCTTAATCATGACGTTACCTCCTTATACATAACAATCAATCTACCTTCTTCTTTTTCGTTAACATGGCTACGACTACACCCAAAGTCACTGTAACCAAACCGATAAAGCCTTGTGGGATGTGTCCGTACAACAACATGAAAATACCGGCACTGCTTAATGCTACACCGGATCCAATCAACACTTCTCTCATCGGAAACTCCTTTCGAAATCAAACTGTATATTTCCTTCACTATAACGAATATTTTTATGAAACAGCAATGAGCCGATTTATAAAGATAAGTCATGAAAAATAAAGAAATGAGTCTCAACCCGAATCAAAATTTTTTATTGTGTTTACTAGAAAAATCAAAAACACACGTCGAACGGACAGCGGAGTCAGTTCAACATGTGTTTTGTGGAAATTTCAATTCTTGTTACGTTCGTTCCAGCACCGTCGCGAGCATCCGGTGCACGACTTCGTGGTCGCGGACATCATGCAACTGATAATCCTTGCCGGGTAACGTGTAAACGTCGGTTGAACCGACGTAGGAGATGGCGAGTTCGAGTGTGCCGTCTTCCTGACAGGTCGTTCGTAATTCCAGTTCGCCGCTGATGACGCCGACTTCATTCGTCATCACGCCGTGCGTGGCGGTGAAAGTAGAGGTTTTCGTTTCCATCGAATCGACTCCTTCTTAGTATGTACAGGTGTTCAGCATCGTTTGCAATGCTGTTTTTTCAGAGGATTGGAGACTTAAGCCCCAACGACTTTTCGTGTTAATCCACATCTTCGAGTACGCACAGCTGGCGCCGGCACGAGTTGGTTTCCATGTCGATGGATCCTGGTCACCCTTTGAACGGTTCGAGCTTGCGGAGACGGCAATCAATTGCGGACCGTTGAGGTCGTTTGCAAATGCCTGACGTGTCGTTGTCGTCCAACTGCTTGCACCTGAACGCCATGCTTCCGCGAGCGGCACGACATGATCGATGTCGAGATCGGACGGATTCGTGAATGTCAGTCCATCATAATAACTGTACCATGAGCCGGATGTGACCGGACAGCTGCCGACGTATGAATCCGCATCGCGTTTCAAGACGACTTGACGGGTGTCACAACCGCTTCCCTGGCTGATCCAGTGTGGGAACAGATCACGGGAGTACCCGGTCATCGTACTTTCGGCTTTGACCGTCAAGGCATTGAGTTCGGATTGTGCCGTCGCTTTTGACGGGATACCGGATGGGAGTGCGGAAACGGGTGAGAGATCAAACTGAAATGCAGTGAGGAACAAAACAAACGATACGGCGAGTAACTTGAGTTTCTGGAACATGAACTGCCTCCTCTTATGTATGGTCGTGAAAGAAATCTCTCACATCTCCCAGTATCCCATTGAATATTTTGAAGAGGGTTAAAATCATGTAAATATTACGAAAGTTGAATACTTTTGATTAAAAATATTTTTTTGAAATTAAGACTAAAGTAACAGAAAAAAAGAAGCTACTTGAAAAAATTAAAATTGCGGAGACTTTTAACATAAAAAAATTCAACTCTTGTATAGTAAAGGGGTACCTCTGTTCGATTTGGGCAGGAGGCACTCCTTTTTTCAGGAGCCACGAGGAATTCAAATGCCAAGGAGCTGAAACATTACTATGAACAAACAAGACATCAGTGATATCCGTCGTCATTTTAAAGTTGACTCGGAACTACTTAAAATCAACGAAATTTATAATGTATATATCCGCAAGAAAACGAGTGAAATCTTCTATGAAGAAAGCCGGCCGTTTGCCTTTCTTGAACTCGAGCAGCAGGAGTTGTTCCTCGCGAATTTCAAGAAAGTCCTGACCGGGAAACTCGACATCAAGCTGTTTGAGGTCAAGTTCCAGCAGCCGGAAGAAGGCGCGACCGGACATACGCAACAACTGTTGTACGAAGGCCTGTACACGGAAGAGACGGAAGACTGGACGGAGCAGATGCAACAGATTGCGCTGAAGATGGTCCAGGACGTGCAGTACGAAAACGATATCGTCGTCACGTTCATCCGGGGACAGTATTACAAGACGACGAAACGGCAGGCAGACGAGACGGAAGTCGATAAAAACGATGAAGTCTACACGACACCGTTCATCCTCAGCAGTCTCAATCAGACGGAACTGCCGAAACAGTCGCTTGTCTTCGACTACGTCGATCTCGAGTTTAAGTCGAACCTGTTGATCAACCCGGTCATCAAACTGGCGTCACCAATCGGCGGCTTTTTATTCCCGTGCTTTACGGATAATGCGGCGGACGTCAACCGTGTCCTTTACACAGCAAGCAAGCCGAATAAACCTGATCTGTTGTTCATCGAAAACGTTCTGAACGGCGAACAGATCGTGACGGCGGAAGAAGACAAAGCCGTGTTTGAAGAAATCGTCAAACTCGTCATCGGGGAATCAGTTGATTCGAAAACACTGGCCGGCGTCTATGAGGAAGTCAATCACCTGCTTGTCGTTGAAGACGAAAAAGAGGACGAACCGGAAGACATCCCGATGCTTGACGTCAAAGAAGTCGAGCGTGTCCTGAAAGCAAGCGGTCTGGAAGACGTCAGTACGGAACAGGTCGAACGGGCTTTCAAAACAGTCATCGATGATACGACGTACGAAATGAAGGCGAGTAACATCGTCCCGAACTATGAAGCAAAATCGATTAAAATCAACACGAAAGTCGCGAATATCTCCGTCAGCGCCCAGGATTTGAAGTACATCAAGCAGGTCAATTACAACGGCAAACAATGTCTGCTGATTGAAGTCGAGGAAGACACGGTCATCGATGGGTTCACGCTCGTTTCGGAAGAAAATATTTTAAGTTAACTCAAAAGGCACCCGTTTCGCGTCATTCCGTCAAGGAAAGTACACGAAAGACGGGTGCCATTTTTTGAATCATCCAGAATGATTGATTAATCGGATAAAGATGCGTATGATTGGTTTTGTAAGCGGTATCTTTTAACGAAAAGAGATATCCGATATTTTTTTAATTATTTACGAAAGCGGTTTCGATACTTATTTTTACAAATGAATCATCTCTTATAAGCACGTCAGGAATTCGATAAAAGGAGGAAGAAACATGGGACAGAAGTATCAGCAATTGGTCGACCGGTTAGCGCAAAAAAAGACCAGCGAACGGCAGGATGGTGTCGAAGTCGTCATCAAACCGGTGCCGGACCGGCCGGAAAGCGGCGTACTTGATCCGCGCGTTTTAGAAGTCATGATGCAGCAACAGCAGGACAGTTCACCGGCCGGTCCTTTTTCACTCGAAGCAGCGCGGGCCGGGATGGGGTGGGTCAACACCGACCTGACAACGACAGACATCACGACGGAAGACATCATAATTCCAATTGCGGAACAACCGATTCCGGCACGAATCTATCGTCCCCGGTCGACGGAACCGTTACCGGCAGTGGTCTATTTCCACGGCGGCGGCTTTTTCGGCGGAACGCTTGAACCGGTCGAACATCCTTGCCGGTTGTTGGCGGAGCGGGCGAACGTTGTTGTGATTTCGATTGATTACCGACTCGCACCGGAACATCCATTTCCGGCCGGTCTGAACGACTGTTTCACAGCCGTTACATGGGTCCATGAACAGGCGGAAGAGCTCGGAATCAACCGCGCGCAGCTCGCTGTTGCCGGCGACAGTGCCGGTGGAAACTTAGCGACAGTTTGTGCCCTGCTTGACCGCGAACAACAGACAGAGATGATCCAGTATCAAGTCCTGCTCTATCCGGTCGTCAATCTTGCGGCTCTGCCGACGGATGATTTCAACTGGCGTCTTGACGCCTACGAGATGAACGAAAACCGGGAACTCCTCGAAGGAATCGTCACAGCCCTTGCAGACACGGATGGACTGTTGAACCGGTTGTACCTGCAAGGGACGACAGGCGTCCAGGATCCGCATGTCTCTCCGCTGTTCAGCAATAAGCTGGCCGGACTGCCGGACGCATTGATCATCACGGCGGAATACGATTATCTCCGTCTCGAAGGAGAAGCGTACGGACGAAAACTCGCACGGGCAGGTGTGAAAACAAAACGGATTCAGTACAACGGGATGGACCATGCCTTTATCGAAAAGCTCGGACAGTATCCGCAAGCGGAAGACTGTATCACGGAAATTGCAAACGGTCTGAAGAAACGGTTTACGACTACACAACCAACAGGAGGATGAATCGATGACGACATATACATTAGATTGGAACGCCTATACGGCACTGGCAAGGCAGACGGTCGCAGAAGGCGCGGTCCTGCTGAAGAATGACAAGCAGACGTTGCCGCTGTCAGCGGGGACAACAGTCTCGGTGTTCGGACGCAATCAGTTCAACTATTACAAAAGCGGAACGGGATCGGGCGGGATGGTGAACGTCACACACGTGACAAGTCCGCTCGAAGCGTTGCAAGACCATCCGGATGTGACGGTAAACCAATCGTTGCTCGACGTCTATGAAGGCTGGCTAAAAGATCATCCATTTGATAAAGGCGAAGGCTGGGCGGCGGAACCGTGGTCGCAGGAAGAAATGCCGATCACGGACGAAGTCGTCACAGATGCAGCGTCGCAATCGGATGTCGCCATCATCATGATCGGTCGGACGGCCGGTGAAGACCGCGATAATACAGCGGATCCCGGCAGTTATCTGCTGACGGACGTCGAGTTGACACTGATCGAAAAAGTCGCGGGAGCGTTCCCGAAGACCGTCGTCTTATTAAACGTCGGTAATGTCATCGACATGCAGTGGGCGCTTGATTTCAATCCGAGTGCGATCCTGTACGGATGGCAAGGCGGAATGGAAGGCGGCAACGCGTTGGTCGATCTCTTGACGGGAGCAGTCACACCATCCGGAAAACTGCCGGATACGATTGTCCGTTCCCTCGATGCATACCCATCAACACCGTACTTCGGCCATGAGGACCGGGCGATTTACAAAGAAGACATCTATGTCGGATACCGTTACTTCGAGACGTTTGCGAAAGACGATGTTCTTTATCCGTTCGGATTCGGCTTATCGTATACGACGTTTGATGTCGTAACTGACAAGGTCGACATGACGGAGCAACAGGTCACGTTAACCGTCACCGTCACGAATACAGGAGCGCACAGCGGGAAAGAAGTCGTCCAGGTATATCTTGAAAAACCGCAGGGACAACTCGGCAATCCGGCACGCGGACTTGTGACGTTTGCGAAAACGCAACAGCTTGAACCGGGCCAACAGGAAACGTTGACGCTGACCGTTCCGCTGACGGAATATGCGAGTTACGATGACGCCGGTGCGACGGGGCATAAATCGTCTTACGTCATCGAAGCAGGGGCCTATCATCTGTACGCCGGAACGGACGTCCGGACATCGGTGCATGTAGCGACACAAACGATTGAGACGTTACGTGTCATGGAGACATTAAGTGAAAACATGGCACCGGTCACGGCATTCGACCGGCTGAAGCCGCAACAGACAGAGACTGGATATGACGTGTCGTATGAAGCGACACCACTTCGGACGATTGATCCGGAAGCCCGCCGTTTAGCCGAACGACCGGCAGCACGCACGTATTCGGACAACCAGGGACTGACGCTGAAGGACGTCTACGAAGAGAAGACGTCACTCGATGTGTTCCTTGATCAGTTGTCGGATGAGGATTTGGCAGCAATCGTCCGCGGCGAAGGGATGAATTCCCCGCGCGTCACGCCGGGTACGGCGGCAGCATTCGGCGGTGTCACCGACCGGTTGACAGCGTTCGGGATTCCGGCGGCCTGCTGTGCCGACGGTCCGTCCGGCATCCGGATGGATATCGGAACCAAAGCCTTCTCACTGCCGAACGGAACGCTCGTCGCGTCAACGTTCAACGTCGATCTGGTGGCCGACTTATTTGAAATGACAGGGCTTGAACTCCGAAAAAACGGCATCGATACGTTGCTTGGACCGGGGATGAACATCCATCGTCATCCGCTCAACGGTCGGAACTTCGAGTACTTCTCGGAAGATCCGCATCTGACGGGGATGATGGCTGTCGCCCAGCTCGACGGGATGCACCGGGTCGGGGTGACTGGAACGCTGAAGCATTTAAGTGCCAATAACCAGGAATTCCATCGCCATGATCTCGATTCGATCGTCTCGGAGCGGGCGTTACGGGAGATTTATTTAAAAGGATTTGAACATGCCGTCAAACGGGGACAGGCATATGCGATCATGACGACATACGGTGCCGTCAATGGACTCTGGACCGCCGGCTTGTATGATCAGAATACCCGGATTCTCCGCGACGAGTGGGGCTTTGACGGTGTCGTCATGACCGACTGGTGGGCGAAGATCAATACGGAAGAAACGGAAGCCAACCGGCAACAGACGGCGACGATGGTCCGTTCACAAAACGATCTCTACATGGTCGTCGGAGAACCGGGGGCGAATCCGTTTGAGGATGATACGCTGTCGTCGCTTGCAGACGGGACGTTGACACGGGCGGAGTTGTTACGGAGTGCGGCGAATATCTGTCAGTTCATCCTGCGGTCACCGGTCATGGAGCGGACGCTTGGTCAGGAATCAACGGTCGAGGTCACCGGATTACCGGAAGAAACGGATGATCTGAACGAACAGGCGGTGACGCACCAGCAACTTCAGAGCGGCGTTCCGATCGTCTTCGACGAACTCGATACGTCAACCGGAAGCAGCCATGTCTTCGCCGTCACGGCGGAAGAAACCGGGATGTACCACGTCACGTTTGAAGCCCGGTCGTATGCCGGGGAACTGGCACAGATGCCGGTGACCTTGTTTGCGAACAACATGCCGGTTGCAACGTTTACGTTTAACGGGACGGACGGCGAATGGGTGACGCAGACGAAAGACGTCTTTGTCTTTAATCCGCACAACTACTTCAAGCTGTACTTTGCGCTTGGCGGGCTTGAGCTTAAAAACATTACCTTTACGTTAACGGAATCGTTCCATATGAAAAACGGGTAAACTAAACACCAGGCAGTCAGTTGCTGCCTGGTGTTTAACGCGTTTAAAAGGAGGACCCGATGCAATTCTCAAGAATTAAAAAGCAGATAATATCGTTCGTCGCGCCGTCACTTCGACCGCGTCTCGATCTTTATGCCACAGTCGACCGGCATTTTCATGACGGCGAAGCCCGAGTTTGGATGACTCTGGATGGAAAAACTTTTTTTAAGGCGGAGGATTTACGGTTTACGTTCGAAGCGGACCGTCGTTATGCGTTGGCGAAGAACCGCTTGCCGGAAAAACCGGAGCGAATTACACTGGAGGTTTTTCAATCGGATTGGTACAAGACATCGCGTGCATTATATGAACAAATCGAACGCGAGTTGGAACAAGAAGGCTGGCACGCCAATTACGACGTGCAACAGGATTTGCTGCTGTACCCGAAGCTCTCGATTGAAGAAGCGTTAAGGCATCCCCATGCCTTCATCCGCGGTTTTGCGTTGCTCGACCGGCGCGTCGGAAAACGGCGCTTGGAACGTGTCATGTGCGACACACCGTTTGAATTGACTTGTTTAAAGATTCGACTGGAGTCGGAATCTGACTAACGACAAAAAAGAGCAGGGCCTGGGGCTCTGCTCTTTCAGCTGATTAAGTTAAATCGAAAACGAATTAACAGCGTGAATGCCTTCTTGTTCGACGAATTCGTCAAGCAATGCCCGGACGTCATCCGTTGAGTTCGTGTCCATCAAACGGGCGCGCAGTTCGCTCGCCCCGCGGAAACCGCGGACATAAATCTTGAAGAACCGGCGGAGCGGTTTGAAGAGACGCGGCTCGAATTCAGCTGAATACTGATCGTGTAGGTCGAGTTGCAAACGTAACAAATCAAGTAATTCTTCGCTTGAATGGTCTTTCTTTTCGACTTCGAACGCAAACGGATTATGGAAAATCCCGCGTCCGATCATGACGCCGTCGACACCGTACTTTTCGACGAGTTCAAGACCATGTTGACGGTCGTTGATGTCTCCGTTGATCGTCAAGAGCGTTTGCGGTGCTACTTCATCGCGGAGTTTCTTGATTTCCGGAATCAGTTCGAAGTGGGCCGGGACTGCACTCATTTCTTTACGCGTCCGCAGGTGAATCGACAGGTTGGCGATGTCCTGCTCAAGGATATGACGTAACCAGTCGTGCCACTCCTCGACTTTCGAATAGCCGAGTCGTGTCTTGACGCTGACCGGCAGACCGCCGGCTTTTGCTGCTTGAATCAGTTCAGCGGCGACATCGGGACGGTTGATCAGTCCTGATCCCTTTCCGTTGACGGCGACGTTCTGGACCGGACAACCCATGTTGATATCGATTCCTTTAAAGCCCATTTCCGCCATTCCGATACTCATCTCACGGAAATATTCCGGCTTGTCGCCCCAGATGTGGGCGACCATCGGCTGCTCATCTTCCGTGAACTCAAGGCGTCCGCGGACACTCTGTTTCCCTTTTGGGTGACAGTAACTTTCTGTATTCGTAAATTCAGTGAAGAAGACATCCGGTCGCGCTGCTTTCGCGACGACGTGACGGAAAACGACGTCGGTGACATCTTCCATTGGAGCAAGTACAAAAAATGGTCGTGGCAGGTCCTGCCAAAAGTTGTTTTTCATCGTATATAAAACCCTTTCCTTAAGGTAATTCGTTTTGCACAATTAAAATTTCATCAACTATACACTTTAAGCGTAATGAGGAAAAAGTGCAAGCGGATGGTTTAGGAAAGAGGCATCGGATAATGAATCAAGGCGGTGGCCGGTGTGACTTGTCCGTTCGATTGTTTATAGATGATATGCTTTGCCGACAACTCGGTCGGGGACTTCAGACCGGCAGCGGCGGTCAGATTGTATAAACCTTCCCGGAGCGAGATGATGTAGTTCGTCACCCGGAAACTTTTTTCATCGACGATCAGCGCTTGCTGGAGTTTCGGATCAGTCGTTGCGACTCCGACCGGACAGTGGTTCGTGTGACAGACTTGCGCCTGGATGCAACCGACGTTAAACATCAGGCCACGGGCGATGTTGACGAAATCGGCGCCAAGCCCTAAAGCGACGGCAATCTTATCGGCACTGATCAGTTTGCCGGAAGCAAACAGTTTGATCCGGTCGCGGATGCCGTGAGCGACCAGCAACTGATGCAGATACGGCAGGGCCGATTTGAGCGGTAAACCGGCCGCATCCGCAAGTTCCTGGAACGAGGCACCGGTGCCGCCTTCGCCGCCATCAATCGTGATGAAATCCGGATGTTTTCCGGACGTTTTCATATAAGTGACGAGGTCGTGCAGATCGTTGAGATTGCCGACGACCAGTTTGATGCCGACCGGCTTTCCGCCGGTTTCCCGTAACAGTTCAACAAACGTCAGCATCTCTTCCGGCGTCTGGAATTCATTGAACCGATTCGGACTGTCGATACTGACGCCGGCTTTGACGTTCCGGACGGAGGCGATTTCCGCCGTGACCTTCTCGCCTTCGAGGTGACCGCCCCGTGTTTTCGCACCTTGGGCCAGTTTCAATTCAAAAGCTTTGATTTGTGTCAGCTCACTTTTCTTTTTGAATTCCTCTAGCGAAAAAGCACCGTCTTCCGTCCGGACACCAAACAGTCCCGGGCCAATCTGAAAGATGATGTCGACGTCACCCTTCAAATGATAGTCGGACAGTCCACCTTCTCCGGTGTTCATCCAGGTTCCTTCCGCCCGGCCGAGACCGATCGACAATGCCGTAATCGCCCGGTCACCGAGCGCACCGAAACTCATCGCCGACTGACCGATCAGTCCGAAGACTTGAAATGGCTGACGGCAGGTATGTTCCCCAATGATCGGAGCGTCAGCGGCGGGAAGTAAAAACGGTGCAATCTGCTTTTCGACCAAATGTTCTTTGCGGGTCAGGAGATTATCCTGATCGAGCTGATAGAGGTGAGTCGTAATTTTATGCTGGTTATTGATCCTCAGTTCCTGACGGTTCGTCGGAAAAAGCGCATTTTGCAGATAAAAGCCGGCTGCTTCAAAATCACGTTCGGAACCAAATCCCATCGTTCGCGTATTATATTTACCGGCCAGCACAGCTGTTTTGTAATCGTTCCGGGAAAACGGTTTGTCTTCATTATTATTTAAGAACAAATACTGGCGAAGTTCAGGACCGACTTTTTCAAGGATGTAACGGATTTTTCCGAGCACCGGAAAGTTTCTTAAGATGGAATGCTCCTGTTGTCTGTGATCGATATTCCACAGATAGAGCCCAAGCGCCAACGGAACGAAGATGATGAGTGAAATCAATGTCAGGATAATCGTCAGAATGATGGTATCAGTCGACATAGGAGTGCCTCCTTCAGGAATCGTAGCAGCGGGACGATGGGGAGGGAAAAACAAACACGTTAGTCGAATAAGGTAAAACAAGACCGTTCTATCCCGATACCACTTGCCTAAAGAATACAAACCTAACGAATAATCAGATGAACGAAAGGATGATTTCTTATGCATACGCTGTACATGAAACAGAAAGTATTCAGTTTACGGGGACGATTTTCGATTCAAGATCAGCAGGAACAGGACGTTTATCTTGTCGAAGGCAGCTTTATGAAGCTGCCGAAGACTTTCTCCATCTCGACGGTCGATGGGGAAGAAGTCGCCGTCATCACGAAAAAAATGCTCAGCCTGTTGCCGAAGTTTTTTATCGAAGTCGACGGGGAGACACTGACGATCGAGAAATCATTTACGTTCTTTAAAGACCGCTATACGATTGATGCGGCAGATCTTGAAATCGACGGAGACTGGTGGGACATGGACTTTGAAATCAAACGTCACGGCGAAGTCGTCGGAAGCGTCGAGAAAAAATGGTTCACGTTTGGTGACAGTTATGAAATTCAAGTCTTTGATCCG
The DNA here is from genome assembly GCF_033721435.1 of Exiguobacterium sp. K1. Lineage (NCBI taxonomy): Bacteria > Bacillati > Bacillota > Bacilli > Caryophanales > Exiguobacterium > Exiguobacterium sp. K1. The sequence goes on from NZ_JAOTIT010000004.1 coordinate 48,447, forward strand.
GATATTGAAAAGATTTTGATTGCGCTTGTCGTTGCCATTGACTGTGTCAAAGAAGATGAAGAATCCAGTTCGTGATAAGAAAGCACTCAGGAGAGGAAGCGGATATGAAACAGCTTTTGATGAAACAGTCGTTTGAATGGAATCGCCGATTTACGGTTGCGGATGAAGCCGGACAAATCGTGTATGAAGTAAGAGGACAGTTATTCCAGATGCAGAAAAATTGGCAACTCGTGCACGAAGGATCCGAAGTCGGTCGGGTGACGAAACAGACGTTCAGTATGTTGCCCCACGTCCTGATTGAACTGGACGGGCGAGTCATTGCGACGATTCAAAAAACCGGATTTGTGATGTTTTCGAATTACCGAATCGACAGCCGGGAGTTGCATGTCGACATCAACTGGGCGACGATGACATTCAGCGTCACGTATCAGGGGAATAAAATCGGGCAAGGCAAAAGACGGTGGGTCCGTTTCGGCAAACAATACGAATTGACACTGCTCGACGATACGGCAGAACAACTTTTTTTGAGTGTCGTCCTCGGTCTTGATCGGGCGAAAGCCGATAAGACGGTTTCGACGCTATTTTCGGACGACTGGATGAGGGGGAAGAAATAAATGGAACGGTGGGATATCTATACGGCAGACCGTGTAAAAACAGGGCGGACCTGGCCGCGGGGAACGGAATTAAAGGACGGAGATTACCATCTTGTTGTGCATGTCTGTTTATTCAATAAGCAGGGACAGATGTTAATTCAACAACGCCAGCCGTTCAAAGAGGGCTGGCCGAACATGTGGGACCTCAGTGTCGGCGGCAGTGCGACGACTGGTGACACGAGTCAAATGGCTGCCGAGCGTGAATTGTTCGAGGAACTCGGACTATCGCTGTCATTCGAAGGAAGGCGGCCGCAGTTGACGGTGCCGTTTGAAGTCGGATTTGACGACTATTACTTAATTGAAACGGAAGTCGATCTGACGACCTTGACGTTACAGGAAGAAGAAGTCCAAACCGTCAAATGGGCGACGGAAGACGAAATCATTACCGGGATCCGGGAAGGAGTCTTCATTTCCTATCATGAACCGTTGATCCGGTTGCTGTTCATCCTGCGCCATCAATATGGTGCGCATCAAAAATAAACAATCCCCAGTGTCGCAGACGACACTGGGGATTGTTTGCAATCAGGCTGTTTTTTTCGAAGCCGGAACCGATTGTTTCGGTTTGGTTTCCGGTAAAAAGAGAATAAAGATGAGGTACGTCGAACAGCTGAGGAAAAAGACGACCATCGACGCTGTATAACCCATCTGACCGAGCGTGTAACTCCAAATAATCGTAAAGATGGTTTGGGTCGCATACGCAATCGCCCAGAACAGGCCGAACAAGACGGTGATCTTTTGTGGTGTCATGCCTTTCATCTCGTGGGCGAGATTCATGAAAATCGGATACTGAATATACATCGCGAACCCGGAGACGAAAGCAAAAATATACGAGACGAGCGGTGAGATGTTGCCAAACGCAACCGTGACGATGAAGCTGCCGATCATCACGAAGCCGCTGATCAGAAGAATCGGTTTTCGTGGTGTCCCGCGGCTGCCGATTTTCAGACCGACGAAGGTCCCGATGATCCCGGCGCCGGAGACCAGCAGATTGACGAGCGATCCGTTTAACTCGGTATACGTGTCAAACACCGGTTTGAGTCCGACGAGCGACAGAATATACAGTGTCAGGAAGCCGCCGAACGCGATCGCATACTTCCATAAGAAGCTGTCTTTGATCGCATCCCGGTAGCCGTAAGCCGTGACGACTTCATTTTGGTCGCTTGCCGTGTTCAAATCGAATTCTTCACTGAAGATCAACCAGGCGAGGAACAGGACGGCTGTTAAAGCAGCAAAAATCGTTAACGTCAGCTGCCAGTTGTTCGTGAATTGAGTCGCAAAAAACGTAAACAGTAACGAGACGACAAACGCACCGACATTATACGAGACGGTATTGAGCGCATTGATCCGGAGTTTTTCCGTCGGGTTACTGATGTAGCGGGTGACGACCGGATTCATGTAGACGATGACCATCGAGCCGCCAAGCCCCATGACCATCCGGGCCGCCGTATATGCCCAGTAGTTCGGCAGATAAATGGCGACGATCGCCATCATCAGGAAGAACAGTGCCAGCATCGGTGCCTTCTTGGGTCCGAGCTTCATCAGAATCAATGCCGCCAAGATGTTCGCGAAGACGCGGGCGGTCGTGATTGAGTAGTTGACGAGTTGTGAAATCAACGGGTCAACGGTCCGGTCTCCGAAAAAATGAGCCGTGATTTGCGGGGTTAATGAGGAACCGGCGACCCAGTTCATGGCGAACGTCGCATAGGCGAACCAGAGAACAGCCATCATCAAATACCCTTTTCGTGCGTGACTTGCTTGTGTAGACATAATGTACCCCTTCTTTTCTTAAGCCGATTCGCTGTAAGACAGGAATTCGAACTACTTCACTTTGTTATCAATTCGTTAAATGTAGTCGAGTTCGAAGGGGAAGTAAAATAGATAATTCTTATAAGAATTATAAATAAATGGCATGAATAGAAACTTAATTCATTCTTTAAAAGAATGAATTAATACTGATTCTTTTAATCCATTTTTTGGATATAATTAATAAAAGGAAAAGGAGGTCTCTACTGATGAAGCCTAATTTATTTGATTATGCCACGAGCGAACTGTCACAAGATGCTTTTTTATGTTGGTTACTGAAGTGGGGAGAATCAAGCTTTCATAGCGTTGATGAAGAATTAAATCGAATTGCAATCGAGTTTATTGATGAGATTTTTTCCTTGCATGGCTATAAACGAGATGATGAAATTAAACAAGTCCGCATCATTCGTCAATTTAAAGGATTGGATGTATTAGCCATTATTGATGAAAAATATGCCATCCTAATTGAAGATAAGACATTCACTTCAGAACATTCGGGACAACTCGAACGTTACTTGGAAGAAGTAAAAACGAATATTTCGACACGAGACCTCATCCCTTTACCGACGTACTATAAAATCATCGAGCAATCGAATCATCAGGCTATCCATAAGGCAGGGTACCAACCGTTTACGCGCGACCGGATGATAAAAATCTTAGAGAGTCATCGTCGAAATCTTCCGATGAATACGATTATAGATGATTATCTTCATCATCTAAAACGACTAGACGATGATATCAATTCTTATCAAACACTTCCGATTGCGGAATGGACTGCTTTCTCTTGGCAAGGATTCTATCGAGATCTTCAAAAAAGATTAAATGGTAAGTGGGGATATGTATCAAACCCTAGTGGCGGATTCTGGGGGTTTTGGTGGAAGGGAAATGAACAACAATATCATTACTGGCAATTAGAAGAAACTGTGTTGAGGGCGAAGATTGAGGCGAAAGAAAATCCTGATATCAAAGCCTATCGTGACATGTGTATGTCAACACTAATGAAAGACTCTTCTGAGTGTGATTTAAAACTAAAGCGACCAAAAAGGATAAGTACAGGAAAGAATATGACGATTGCTTATCGTGAAAATTATTTACAACTTCAAGAAAACGGCCTACTCGATTTCGAGAAAACCGTTTTTGAACTCGAACGTTATGGTCAATACAAACAATCCGTGAAATCAGATGATGTTTAAATTCTCGAAAACAAAAGCACCGTTAACTTTTTTAAGGAGAAATACATCGGGATTACGAAGATGTTGTCCTTGTTCAAAACCAAAAGAAGAATCGAGTGAATGAAGGTATAGTGTAAGTAGATTGCCATGGGTCACAAGAATAGTCGTCTCAGCAGAGTAGGACCAAACGTCATTTATAACGTCCTGGATTCGCCGTGCCGCTTCTGCACTCGTTTCTCCGCCCGGACATGCATAATCAAATTCAATAAACGTTTTACGGAGCTCTCCCTGCCAATCGGTCAGTGATTGAATACTCAGGGTACGTTCACGCAAGTCATCGTGGATTTCGATAGAACAACCTGCCTGTACGGCGACAGCGTTGATTGACTCAATTGCTCGGCGAAATGGACTCGATAAAATCCGGTCAACCGGAATGGATTTAAAAAAGTCAGCGAGTAATAGCGCTTGTTTTTGACCTTGAGCCGTCAACGGAGCATCGGCTGCTTGTCCGGTCGCTTCACAATGACGGATAAGATAATAGGTCTGCAATGTAAGTACCTCCTCTGAATGTAACCATACGAAAGAGTTCTGGTAATAGAATGGAAAATCCTCTTTCAAGTTATGAAAGAAGAAATGAAAGAATTTGATAAAACGGTTGACAAACGATCATAAGATTACTAGTATTAGAAACAATTCAGGTGATTATGTCACCTCAGCAACTGAATAAAAAGAGAAAGCTATGATTGTCATGGGTCACACTATGGCAGGAGCAGCTTCTGGAGAGACCGTGTAAACGGCGCCGAAGGGTTCACAATCTCAGGCAAAAGGACAGAAGAGTACTAAATCTTTATTTTTTGTGTTGGCTTTGCTGACCGGAAAATGATTATTTGCTATTCTGATGATTTTTTTGAGATTGGACACCCGTCCAGTCTCTTTTTTTGTTGGACTGACAGAACAGTCTGACCGGGGGAAACAGAGAGATTATCAAAGGAGGAGTTCAGGTTTGGAACAGCAAGGATTAAAGCGGGATTTATCGAATCGTCATGTCCAATTGATTGCGATTGGTGGAACGATCGGAACGGGGTTGTTTTTAGGGTCGGGGAAAGCCATTCAGTTGGCCGGTCCATCGATTGTATTTGCTTATCTGCTTGTCGGGATTGCGATTTTCTTCGTCATGCGGGCACTCGGAGAGTTACTGTTGTCAAAAGCCGGTTATCAGTCCCTGACGGATATCGCGGAAGATTATCTCGGACCGCGCGCCGCATTCGTAACCGGCTGGACATATTGGTTCTGCTGGATCATGACGGCGATGGCCGATGTGATTGCCGTCGGTGTTTACGTCAAATACTGGTTTGATATCCCGCAATGGATTCCGGCCGTCATCGCCCTGTTGATCCTACTCGGCTTTAATCTTCTGACGGTCAAACTGTTCGGAGAACTCGAGTTTTGGTTCGCCCTGATCAAAGTCGTAACGATTTTAGCTTTAATCGGTGTCGGAATCGTCCTGCTCGTGATCGGCTTTAATACGGATGCGGGACCGGTCACGGTCAAGAACTTGTGGCAGCACGGCGGGATGTTCCCGAACGGTGTCACCGGTTTCCTGTTGTCGTTCCAAATGGTCGTCTTCGCCTATGTCGGTGTTGAACTGGTCGGTGTCTCGGCCGCTGAGACGGCGGATCCAAAAAAGAACATTCCGTCCGCAATCAATAAGATTCCGTTACGGATTCTCTTCTTCTACGTCGGTGCCTTATTGGTCCTTCTAATGATCAATCCGTGGACCGGACTGAACGCAACGGAAAGCCCGTTCGTCAAAACGTTTAGTCTGATCGGAATTCCGGTCGCGGCCGGAATCATCAACTTCGTCGTCCTGACATCAGCCGCATCTGCTTGTAACAGCGGGATGTTCTCGACGAGCCGGATTCTCTATAATCTCGGGAATCAAAAACAGGCACCCCAATCATTTTCGAAGCTCAATAAAAACCATGTGCCGGCGAATGCGTTGTTCATTTCGACATTGGTCGTCTCGGGTGGAGCCTTGTTGAGTAAATTACTTCCGGGACAAGCGTTCAGCATCGTGACGACGATCAGTGCGATCTGTTTCATCTGGGTTTGGGGCGTCATTCTCGTCTGTCACTTGAAATACAAGAAGACACAGCCGGAATTACATGCTGCATCGACGTTCAAAGCGCCACTCACACCGTTCGTTAACTATCTTGTGCTCGGTCTGTTCACGCTGATTTTATTCGTCATGCTGGTTGCGGATGAAACACGTCCTGCGCTTCTCCTGACACCGGTCTGGTTCATCGGATTGTTTGTCCTGTATCAGCTGCGGACGAAAAAACATCAAAAAGCAGAACGTCACAGTGCGTAATGTATCACAGAAATAAACAAAGACCCGATTTCCTGCCAAGTAAGGCAGGGAGCCGGGTCTTATTTGTTGAGACGATACTCAGCTGTGAAATGCGCCATCCGCCAGCTGTTTCTTCAAGGCGGTCGCTTTTTTGCGAATCGCCTGCTGATCGCTTTTATCCCGTTTGGCCCACTGCCGGTACATCATCGACATCCGTTGGTTGCCGGAGAACCGTTCCTCGTGCCGGGCGATGAAGTCCCAGTATAATGCGTTGAACGGACAGGCATTGTCGCCGAGTGCGTCCTTCTGGTTAAAGGGACAGTTCCCGCAGTAGTCGCTCATCTTATGAATATAGTTCGCCGAGGCAATGTACGGTTTCGTCGACAGGAGACCGCCGTCGGCATGCAAAGCCATCCCGAGCACGTTCGGCAGGACGACCCAGTCATAGGCATCGATATACATTTCGTTAAACCAGTCCGCCGTCTGTTGAGGGGAAATCTCAAACAGATTGGCAAAGTTCCCGAGCACCATCAGTCGCTGAATGTGGTGATTGTGCGCCGTTTCGATGACAGGTCGCAACGACTCCGCGACACATGTCATCTTTGTTTCGCCGTCCCAAAAGAAGTCCGGCAAATCGCGGTTGTGTTTCAGGACATTGACCTGTTCATATCCCGGCATCTCGCTTAAATACACAGCCCGCATGTATTCGCGCCATCCGAGAATTTGCCGGATGAATCCTTCGACGGCATTAAGCGGAGCCTCCTGGTCTTCCAGTGCAGCCGCTGCCGCTTTGATGACTTCGTCCGGTGACAGTAAGCCGATATTGATCGACGAGGAGAGCAGGGAGTGCGATAACGTATCTTCTCCCGTCAGCATCGCATCCTGATAGGTCCCGAACGTCTCAAGTCGTTCGTCGATGAACCGGGCGAGCGCGCGCTGGGCTTCTGCTCGGGTGACCGGCCAGTGGAACGTCTCAAGCTGACCCGGATGGTCGGCAAACGACGTGTCGACCTTTTTCATGACGTCACGTGTAATCTGGTCCGGACGGAACCGGATCGGTGTTTTAAAATCGATGCCGTCCTTTGCCGGTTTCCGGTTATCTGCATCAAACGACCATTTTCCGCCGACCGGCTTATTCCCGTTCATCAACAAACGGTGGTCTTTGCGAAGTTGTCGGTAAAAGCGGTCCATCTTCCATGGTTTGTCTCCAAGCAGCGCCACGGCTTCGTCCTGCGTCAATAAAAAGAGCGGAACATCGGAGCAGACATCGACGGTGATGGATTTCGGGAGAGCATCCTGAAATTTTTGCATGACACGGCGCATCGGTTCGTCTGTGATGGCTGTATAGAGGAGGTGTGTCGGTTTGTACTGCTTCTGGTGCTGCTTCCACGCTTCATCAAACGAATCGGCTTCCCGGTAATCGACCGTAAATCCTTTTTCCCGGAGTTCGTCTGCGAAATGCCGCATCGCCGAAAAAATCAGCACCAGTTTTTGTTTATGATAGGTTTTCCAGGTCGAGCGCGATGTCGCTTCCACCATCAGGATGATATCTTCTTTTGGATCGGCTTCTGTTAGAAGCGGTAAGGTGTGACTCAGTTGATTGCCGAAAATCCAGCGTGTCGCCATAAATGGTTCCCCCCTTTTTTCTCTATAAGAGTATATAGCCGCTTTTTCTGAAAGTATGTCTCAGGATGAGCGCGATTGTTGCAAGGGAAGTGTATTTATTTTTAGTTAGAGGCACTGGATATTTTAATTTATGAATGACCTGTGATAGGGTTATACTGGAAAGGTAAGTTGTCGTCATACGAGCGCTTTCAACTGGTATGACAGGTCCATAATATCAAACGGGGATAGGAAGGATATCATGAGCAGTATGCCTAAACAAACAGATGTTATTTTGATTGGTGCCGGAGTCATGAGCGCAACGTTAGGGGTCTTATTAAAAGAGCTTGCGCCGGACATGAAGATTAAAGTATTCGAGAAGTTAGCAAGTGCTGGGGAAGAAAGCTCGAATGAGTGGAACAACGCGGGGACAGGTCACGCTGCACTTTGTGAACTGAACTATACGACGGAAAACGCCGACGGAACGATCGACATCAGTAAAGCCGTCAAGGTCAACGAGCAGTTCCAGTTGTCGCGCCAGTTCTGGTCGCACCTCGTCAAAGAACAGGTGTTGCCGAATCCAAAAGAATTCATCATGCCGATTCCGCATATGAGTATGGTCGAAGGCGCGGAAAACGTCACATTCCTGAAAAAACGATTGGAAGCGCTCTCAGCTAATCCGTTGTTCAAAGGGATGGAATTTTCGGAAGATCCGGAGCAGCTGAAACAATGGATTCCGTTAATCATGGAAGGCCGGACGTCACCGGAGCCGATCGCAGCAACAAAAATCGATTCGGGAACGGACGTCAATTTCGGAGCGTTGACACGGATTTTGTTTGATCACTTAAAACAACTCGATGTTGAGATCAACTACGGTCACGGTGTCGAAGACTTGAAACGGGTCGACGGCGGCTGGGAAGTCAAAGTCAAAAACGAACGCGACAACCGGATTGAACATCATACCGCGAAGTTCGTCTTTATCGGCGGCGGCGGTGGAAGCTTGCCGTTGCTTCAAAAAACAGGGATTCCGGAGTCGAAACAGATTGGCGGATTCCCGGTCAGCGGCTTGTTCCTCGTCTGTAAAAACCCGGAAATCGCCGAGCGTCATCATGCGAAAGTCTACGGGAAAGCGAAAGTCGGTGCACCGCCGATGTCTGTCCCGCACTTGGATACACGTTACATTGACGGTCAAAAATCACTCTTATTCGGACCGTTTGCCGGCTTCTCGCCGAAGTTTCTTAAAACGGGATCGAATCTTGATTTGATCACATCGGTTAAACCGAACAATGTCTTGACGATGCTTGCGGCAGGCGCAAAAGAGATGGGACTGACGAAGTACTTGATCGAACAGGTCTTACTGTCGACGGAGCAACGGATGAACGAACTGCGTGAGTTCATTCCGAACGCGAAGACGGAAGACTGGGATGTCGTCGTTGCCGGTCAACGGGTGCAGGTCATCAAAGATACACCGCAAGGCAAGGGGACACTTCAGTTCGGAACGGAAGTCGTCAGTGCGGCAGACGGTTCGGTCGCAGCGTTGCTCGGTGCGTCACCAGGCGCTTCAACAGCTGTACCGGTCATGCTGGAAGTGCTGGCCAAGTGTTTCCCGGATCAACTGCCTAGCTGGGAAGCGAAAATCAAAGAAATGATTCCGTCGTACGGCACGTCACTCGTCGCGAATCCGGAACTCTTTGATCAAATCCACGCCGAAACAACAAAAACACTCGAATTGACGGAAGCACAGCCGATTCGTTAAACACATTATATAAAATAACAAAACCCCGTTCTCTTGAAGAGAGCGGGGTTGTTTGTCGTGCATCAGCCGCGTTGACGGAAGAAACGTGTTTTCTTTAGGGCAATCCCGACTGGAATCGCAACAAGAATTCCGACGACGTTTTGTGTGATGTTACCTGGAATCGATAATGCTGGAGCTACCCAGTTACTGTACAAAATCCCTTCGCAGATATAATAGACAGCGAGCATGGCGGGAACCGATGCAATCATAGCAAGCAGATTGACACCGGGCTTTGTTCCGTTACGTCCATATGTCCAAGCAATCCAACCGACGATGAATCCTTGTAAACCGCGACCGACAAAGGAGAAAGGCGCCCAAAGTGCCCAACCAGACATGATATCGAAAAGTCCCATTCCAACCGCGCCGGCAATCATTGCTGTCCGGGGTCCGAAGAGAATTGCGATCAGGAACAACATCGCTGTTCCCATGTGGACGAGTCCGCCATTTGCCGCGATCGGCAGTTTGATATTAATGAAAAATGTAGCAACAAAAACAAGTGCAATCGACATTGAAGTGATGACGAGTTGCCGGGTACGAGTGCTTGAATACGGTGCTGCTTTTTGCATGTGTCAGACCTTCTTTATGATAGATTTTGAATACTCTCAATCTATCAGATATCTGGACTAGCTAAAAGTATCAATTTCAAACAATTTATAGGGGTCAGTTTGAACTTTGACCTCTAATGATGAAAGTATGCGCCCGAAAGAGGATGTCCCGTGACTTCTACGGGAAAAAGCGCGTTTACGCGCTGGTAGAGGCAGGCGAGACCCGGCTTTAAGACCTGTTGGTCGCCAAAGCCGCGGCTTGCGCCTCGCCCGAGAAAAGCACGGGAAAAATTCTCTTTTGTTCGTAGCGATTCTGTTCATACTAGATTTTACAATCAAAAAACGCCTTGCCGAAGCAAGACGTTTTCATCATCAGTTACGAATCATATAATCGAAAGCACCGAGTGCTGCGGTAGCACCTGATCCCATCGAGATGATGATCTGTTTGTATGCACTGTCCGTACAGTCACCGGCTGCAAAGACACCCGGGATGTTCGTTGCGCCATGACGATCAACGAGGATTTCACCGAACTTGTTGCGTTCGATCGTTTCGCCGAGCCAGTCTGTGTTTGGCACAAGACCGATCTGGACGAAAACGCCTTCGAGCTCGACATGGTGCTCAGCACCTGTTTCGCGTTCGACATACGTGATGCCGTTCACTTTATCCGTACCCGTGATTTCCTTCGTCTGGGCGTTGGCAACGACCGTGACGTTCGGAAGACTCGCGAGACGGTCTTGTAAGACCGCGTCCGCTTTCAGTTCCGGTGCAAATTCAAGCACCGTCACATGTTTGACGAGACCGGCCAAATCAATCGCCGCTTCGACACCAGAATTCCCGCCGCCGATAACCGCAACGCGTTTTCCTTCGAAGAGTGGACCGTCACAGTGAGGACAGTACGCAACCCCTTTGTTCTTGAATTCAAGTTCGCCAGGCACACCGATGTTACGCCAGCGTGCTCCTGTTGAAAGGATCAGACTCTTCGTTTTCAAGACCGCACCGTTTTCAAGCTCCAGTTCCACGAAGTCTTTTTTCTCAAGACGTGTCGCCCGTTGAAGGTTCATGACATCGATCCCGTACTCTTTGACGTGTTCTTCAAGACTCGCCACGAGTTTCGGACCTTCCGTATACTTCATGCTGATGAAGTTCTCGATACTCATCGTATCCATGACCTGACCACCGAAGCGTTCCGCGACGATTCCCGTCCGGATTCCTTTACGTGCCGCGTAAATCGCAGCACTGGCACCGGCAGGACCGCCACCGACGACAAGAACGTCGTACGGGTCTTTGTCCGCAAAATCAGAAGCGTCGACACCTGTACCGAGTTTCGCGAGAATCTCTTCGAGGGACATCCGACCGTTTCCGAAGGCTTCGCCGTTGACGAAGACAGTTGGGACAGCCATGATTTCTTTTGCTTCGACTTCTTGTTTAAAGGCACCGCCGTCAATCATCGTGTGGCTGATATTCGGGTTCAGGACACTCATGACGTTTAGGGCTTGAACGACATCCGGACAGTTGTGGCAGCTGAGACTGATGTACGATTCGAAATGATACGTTTCTTTGATGCCTTTGATCTGTTCGATCAGTGCGGCGTCGACTTTCGGCGCGCGACCGCTGACTTGGAGTAACGCCAAGACGAGGGACGTGAACTCGTGACCGAGTGGAATCCCGGCAAACGTAATGCCGCTCTCTTCCCCGACACGGTTGACGCTGAAGCTTGGTGTCCGCGGCAAGGCCGCCTGTTCGATGCTGATTCGTGGTGACATGCTCGCGATTTCTTCGACGAGCTCGCTCATCTCAAGAGAAACGGAGTCTGTCCCGGCGCTGACCGCGAGGACAAGATCTCCTTCCAATAAATCGAGGTATTGAGCGAGTTGTGCTTTAATATCTGCTGCTAAAGCCATCTCAAATCCGCTCCTTAAATTTTTCCGACGAGGTCAAGGCTCGGTGTAAGTGTTGCAGAACCTTCTTCCCATTTCGCTGGGCAAACTTCGCCTGGGTTGTTGCGTACATATTGTGCTGCTTTGATTTTGTTGACGAGTGTGCTTGCGTCACGGCCGATTCCGCCTGCGTTGATTTCAACAGTTTGGATGACGCCGTCCGGATCGATGATGAACGTTCCGCGGTCTGCAAGTCCGTCTTGCTCGTTTAAGACTTCGAAGTTACGTGAGATGACGTGTGACGGGTCACCAATCATGACGTACTCGATTTTACCGATTGTTTCTGAAGTTTCGTGCCATGCTTTATGTGTAAAGTGCGTGTCTGTTGAAACTGAGTACACTTCAACGTCAAGCGCTTTGAGTGTTGCGTATTGGTTTTGAAGATCTTCGAGCTCAGTCGGGCAAACGAATGTAAAGTCTGCTGGGTAGAAACAAACGACACTCCATTTTCCACGAAGGTTGGCATCTGTAAGATCGACGAACTCTCCGTTGTGGAATGCTGATGCACTAAATGGTTTTACTTCACTTCCGATTAAAGACATGATAAAAATCCTCCTGTTGGGTTCTATTTAAGAATCTGTTCTAGTAGAAAGTAACAACTGTATCTATCACACTAGAATAATTCTAATCTAATACTAATTTCATATAGACGCTTAGTTTTGTCAAGACATAACCTGCAATTTCCTATTCTGATAAACAAAGTGTGAACAAAAAAAGAACTTCCATTTCCTTAAATGAAACAGGAAATGGAAGCTGTATAAGTTACTGCCAGTCCGTATGGAACGTTCCTTCACGATCCGTCCGGGCATACGTATGGGCTCCGAAATAATCACGCTGGGCTTGCAGGATGTTCGCATTGGAGTTCGCCGTCCGGTAGCTGTCGTAATAGGTCAGCGATGTGCTGAGACACGGAGCAGCGAGTCCGGATAACGCACTTTCAGCGACCACCTGACGCAGTGCCGTTTGATACGCTTGTACTTTATCCGCGAAGTACGGTGCTAGCATTAAGTTCGCAAGCGACTCGTCTTTCGCAAACGCCTCACTGATGACATTGAGGAACTCGGCCCGGATGATACAGCCGCCACGGAAAATCAAGGCGATTTCTTCGAGACGCAAGTTCCAGTCATACAGCTCGGATGACGTCCGGTACTGTGTGAACCCTTGCGCGTATGCGGCGATTTTCCCCATGTAGAGCGCTTGGCGGATCCGTTCGATCCAGACGTCTTTATCAAGTGTCTCACGTGCTTCCGGTCCACCGAGAACGGAAGCAGCTGCGACACGTTCTTCTTTGACAGCAGAAAGATAGCGGGCGAAGAGGGCTTCTGTAATGATGGACGAAGCAATCCCGTTATCAATCGATTGCATGCTCGTCCATTTGCCTGTCCCTTTTTGACCGGCTTGATCCAAGATGACATCGATCAACGGAAGACCGGTCTCGTCATCTTTTTTCCGGAGAATATCGGCTGTAATCTCGATCAGATAACTTTTCAGCTCGCCTTCATTCCAAGACGCGAAGACATCCGCGATTTCTTCCACGTCAAGGCCGAGACGGACCCGGAGAAAACTGTACGCTTCCGCGATCAGCTGCATGTCGGCGTATTCGATCCCGTTATGGACCATCTTGACGAAATGGCCGGCACCTTTTGGTCCGATGTAGACGCAACATGGATCACCGTTCACTTGTGCCGCAATCTTCGTCAAAATCGGCGCGACTTGTTCGTAGGCTTCTTTTGTACCGCCCGGCATGATGGCAGGGCCGGTCCGTGCACCGACTTCACCGCCGGAGACACCGACACCGATGTATTCGATTCCGTGTTGTTGCAACTGATCGAAGCGGCGTTCCGTATCATGGAAATGCGAGTTTCCACCGTCCATGATGATGTCGCCTGTTTCGAGGTGTGGAATCAGTGACTCGATGACTGAATCAATTGCACTTCCCGCCGTGACCATGACGAAAATTTTTCGAGGACGGGCTAGGGATTGAACAAAATCAGCCACCTCGTAATAAGGATGAACCGGCAATCCTTCGTTATGTGCCATTAAGTCATCCGTTAAATCACGTGTGTAGTTATAGACAGCGACGTCTTCCTGACGGCTTGCCATGTTCAAGGCGATGTTGCGCCCCATGACACCGAGCCCGATGACTCCGATTGAATGTAGCATATAAGATCGACTCCTTTTTTTAGACGACGAGACTGAGCAGAAGGACGAATCCAAGTCCGAAGACGGAAATGATTGTCTCAAGCAAGGTCCACGTCGCGAAAGTTTCTTTCATGGTTAATCCGAAATACTCTTTAAACATCCAGAATCCGGCGTCGTTGACGTGTGAAGCGATCAAACTGCCGGCTCCTGTTGCGAGAACGACAAGTGCCAGATTGACATCCGATTGGCCGAGCAACGGAATGACGAGACCGGCTGTCGTCAGTGAAGCGACGGTTGCCGAACCAAGTGAAATCCGTAAGATAGCTGCGATGATCCACGCCAGTAAAATCGGTGATAAGGTCGTATCTTCAAACATCTTAGCGACGAATTTACCGACACCACCGTCAATCAGGACCTGCTTGAAAGCACCGCCGCCGCCGATGATCAGCAGCATCATACCGATTTGCGTGATGGCTGTCGTACAAGAATCCATAACGCTTTTAATCGGAATCTGACGCGCCAGTCCCATCGTATAGATGGCGACAAGCAGGGAAATCAGCATCGCCGTCGATGCGTTTCCGATGAATTGAATGGCAGATAAAACAGTGTTGCTTTCCCAACCGAGCGTTTTTTGTAATAACGTTAAAATCGTGGCAATCGACATCAGGAGAACTGGCAGCATTGCTGTGAAAACACTGATGCCGAATCCTGGTGTCTCGTCGAGATTAAATTCTTTTTGTTCCCCGAGTGACGCAATGTTGCCTGTCTTTTTAAAGGATTCCGGAACGATTCGTTTTGCGATTTTCGTAAAGATCGGACCGGCGATGATGACGGTCGGCACAGCTACGATGAAACCGTATAAAAGAACTTGTCCGAGATCAGCACCGTACTCGCCGGCGATGACAGTCGGGCCCGGGTGTGGCGGCAGGAAGCCGTGTGTGACGGAAAGTGCCGCGACCATCGGAATCCCGAGATAGAGGATCGAGACACGCAACTGACGTGAGATCGCGAAGACGATTGGAATCAATAGCACCAGTCCGACTTCAAAGAATAACGCGATCCCGATGATGAATGAAGCAACAACGACAGCCCATTGAATGTTCTTTTCCCCAAACTTCGCGACAAGCGTCATCGCGATTCGTTGCGCACCGCCTGCATCGGCAATCAGTTTCCCGAGCATGGCACCGAGTCCGAAGATTAAGGCGAGGTGACCAAGCGTTCCGCCGAGACCGGCTTCAATCGTCGTGACGATTTGATCAAGCGGCATTCCAAGCAGTAAAGCGACGACAAACGAGACGATGATTAAAGAAACGAACGTGTTTAATTTTAACCCCATAATTAAAACAAGTAACAGAATAATCCCGATGGCAACAATGACTAATGGCATGTGACTTCCCCCAAAAACTTAAATTAAATTTCTTTTTGAATCAGACCCCGTTGATACGTAGCGATGCGTCGATAATCCGTTTCCAGAACACGTGCCAAACTGATGAAAATCGGCAGTAACTGACGGTATTCGTGCATGGCTTCCTCATTTGGCACATGGCGATGTGTATCGCCGATCATGTCTGCTGCCACCTCGAACGAATCGACTTCCCCTGTCGCATACAATCCGAGAATACAGGCTCCAAGACATGAACTTTCAAAACTTTCCGGAATGACGACTTCCGATTCGAAGATATCCGCCATCATTTGACGCCACACTTCAGAACGGGCAAACCCCCCGGTTGCCTGTATCCGTGTGACCGGACCGTCCATACATTCGATGAGCGCAAGGAAGACGGTGTATAAGTTATAAATGACACCTTCCAGGGCGGCCCGAATCATATGTTCTTTTTTGTGCGACAGCGTCAATCCGAAGAAAGAACCGCTGACATCCGGATTCCAAAGCGGAGCCCGCTCGCCGGACAGATACGGATGGAACAGTAAACCGTCTGATCCCGGCCGGACCCGTTCGGCAATCTTCGTCAAGACAGCATACGCATCGATTCCGAGTCGTTTCGCTGTCTCGACTTCCGCCGAGGCCAGTTCGTCGCGGATCCAGCGTAAGACCATACCGCCGTTGTTGACCGGTCCACCGATGACCCAATGGTTCTCGGTTAAGGCATAACAGAAAATCCGGCCTTTTTCGTCCGTTTGCGGACGGTCGATGATCGTTCGGATCGCGCCGCTCGTGCCGATTGTAATCGCGATTTCGCCCTTGCGGATCGCGTTCACCCCGAGATTCGACAGAACGCCGTCACTTGCACCGATTAAAAACGGTGTCGAAGCGTTTAATCCGATTTGTTTGGCATATTCCGGTGCCAAATCGGTAAAGGACGTCGTCGTAGAAACAGGGCGCGACAGTTTTGATGCATCGATGCCTGCGACCTGCAACGCTTCCGTATCCCAGTCAAGCTCATGGATATTGAACAAGCCGGTTGCTGAAGCGAGAGAATGGTCGATGACATATTGTCCGAACAGACGTTGGAAAACAAATTCCTTGATTCCGATATATTTTTTCGTCCGTGCCGCAATGTCCGGATGCTCTTCGACGAGCCAACAAATCTTACTGAGCGGCGACATAGGGTGAACCGGAGTTCCGGTGCGGTGATAAATCGAGTACCCGTACTGCTCCTTGATCCGGTTCGACCAGACTTCGCTCCGGCTGTCGGCCCATGTGATGCAGGCCGTCAACGGTTGATCGTGTTCATCCATTGCGATCAGACTGTGCATGGCACTGCTGAAGGCGACAAACTTTGGTTGCTCCGTCGGATGTTGTTTCGTCATCAACCGGATGCTTTCAAGGACGGCATGAAAAATCTCTTCCGGATCCTGTTCCGCCGTCGAACGATTCGGCGTGTGGAGCGGATAGCCGACGTTCGTTTGTCCGACGACTTCTCCTTTTGTCGTAAAGAGTACGGCTTTGGTGCTCGTCGTCCCAATATCAATCCCTAACATGTGTTCAGTCATGTGGTTCGACTCCCTTCGTCATCAGTTGTTGCGATTTCCATAAATCTTCGACTTCCTGCACATCATCAAAGTTCTGATGCAGCGAGGCAATCATTCGTTTGCGGTCGCCGGTCTCAATCGCTTCGATGTAGAGCGCATGGTTCTCGAGAATCCGCTCGAAATCTTCGATGTCCTCATCGAGACGCTGACGCATCGACAATAAGATGAAGCTTTCCATGACGGGCTTGAGATTCTGCCACATCATGCTGACATATCCGTGATCAATCGACCGGATGATCGTTTCGTGAAACAGGACGTCTTGATACGAAAATTCATCCGCATCCTTATACTTGATGGCAATCTTCATCATCTCGAGAACTTTGCTCAGTTCACGGACCAGATCTTGACGATCCATCTTGACGATCCGTTCAAAAACGAACGTTTCGATTAACAGTCGGACGTCATAAATTTCCTGAATGTCTTTTTTGGACAGCCCGACGACGACGGCACCCATCCGTTCCAACCGGATAATCCGTTCTGACGCCAATACTTTCAGGGCATCCCGGACAGGAGACCGGCTGACGGAAAAATCAGCGGCCAGTTTGTTTTCGGATAGGACGGTACCGCTCTCGATCTTGCCGGAAATGATCCGCATTCGCAGTTCATGGGCGACACGATCACCGGCGGATGCTTTTGATAACCATTTAATCGGGTATAAAAGATCAGACATAAAAAAGCACCTACTTTGTTTGATAAGTATACTTGTATACAAGTAGTATAAACGACGGAAACTAAAATGCAAGCGCTTTAATTAAATTGTCATCTTTCCTGAATCGCTGCTTTCTGATGTGATAGGCTAAAGAATGAAAGCATATAAGAGAAAGTGATGAATCAGTCAGATGGAGGGGATTAAATGAAGATTTTAGTGGTCGGTGCCGGTGCCGTCGGCGGTTATTTCGGCGCACGATTGGCGGAAAAAGGGGAAGACGTCACATTTTTAGTCCGGGAGCGGCGATTACAGGAGTTAAAAACATCAGGACTCGAAATTAACAGTCTGCATGGTGATATCCATCTTACGCCGCGTTTAATTGAAGCAGGGGCAGACGAGACCTTTGATGTGATCATCTTGTCGACAAAAGCCTATCATTTGGAACAGGTGTTGCACGATATCGCACCTTTTGTTTCGGAACATACATACATCCTGCCGCTCTTAAACGGCATGGCACATTTGAAACAGTTAGTGGACCGTTTTGGAGAACAGCGTGTGCTGGGTGGACTCTGCTTTATTGAATCGACGCTTGATGCACAAGGGCGTATCCTTCAGACGAGTCCGTCCCACCATCTGTTATTTGGTCCATTGCCGGGAACGCGGACAGACCGCTTGGAAGAATTGAAGCAGCATTTGACCGGAACAGCGGCTCCGATCAACTATTCAGATACGATTACCCGCGACATGTGGAATAAGTATCTGTTCATCACGACGTTTTCCGGTGTGACGTCACTCTTCCGCTCAGCAATCGGTCCGATTCGTTCGCAGGAACAAGGCATGAGGATGATCCGTCGCCTGGCAACGGAAGCGAAGGAAGAAATGGAACACCAAGGTGCCGTGTTCAGTGACGGCATTGAACAGATTCAACAGAAACAGATTGCCCAAATGACGGATACGATGAAATCGTCCTTGTTACGTGACATGGAGAAGGGCAGTGAAGTCGAATCCGCCCACCTGTTCGGAACACTTCTTTCGAAAGACGATACAATACAAGTATTGTTGCCGGCGATTTATGCGAACCTCGAAATTTACCGTATGTCGAGAAAAGATGTTTAACTAGTAGTTATATCGGGAATAAAGGTTAGGTTGTATTGAGCCTAATATTTTTAATAATCCACAATAATGTGTAATTTTCAGCTATTCGTTGACTTGCTGAATTGCATTCAACTATTCTTGAAAAGACAAGATGGTTAAAAAACCAAAATATATTTTATGAGAACAGAAGTGAGAGGGGAATTATTTTACATGAAACGTATTATTATCCGTGCGGGTATGACACCGTTTGAACAGTTCGACGCAGAATACTTGATGAAACATAACTCAATCGGAGGAAATGTCGGAAACCTGATTTATCAATACAGTATTTTCCGCACTTTGATGACAGAAGGTACGACAATCACGCCTGATTACTACTATTATGAAGAAGAGCGTGCAGATGAGATCAACGCGAACTTCGATTTGTATGTCATTCCACTCGCTGACGCATTCCGTAAAGAATTCGTTCCGACACTTCGTAAATATACAAAATTAATTAAAAAATTAAAGATTCCGGTCGTCGTCATCGGTGTCGGTTTACGTGCACCGTTTGAAGCGAACTTAAACGACGGTTTCTCGTTCGATGAAGATGTTAAAGCGTTTGTCAGTGCAGTTCTTGAGCGCTCAAGCATGCTTGGACTTCGCGGCGAAATCACATCAAAATACCTGACGCGTCTTGGTTTCCGTGAAGGAATCGACCACAAAGTCATCGGTTGCCCATCGATGTATGCGTTCGGTCGTGACTTGAAGATCCGTGAAACGAACATCACAAAAGATTCAATGATCGGGGTTAACTCGTCACGTCTTGCACCGCAAAACGTCCTTAACTTCATCACACGCGGAATGGAAGAGTATCCGAATCACTACTTCATCCCGCAATGGATGAAAGAGTTGCGTTTGACGTACACAGGGACACATCCGATTGCTGACTTATCGGTCACGAACTATCCGGTTAAAATGTCAGATCCGACTTACATGAATGACCGTGTCCGCTTCTTCCTGAACGCACAGACATGGATCGACTTCTTGAAAGAAGCAGATTTCAGCTTCGGAGCACGTCTTCACGGAAACATCACGGCAACACTTGCCGGAACACCAAGTATCCTGATTCCGAAAGATGCACGAATGCGTGAATTAACGGATTATCACCAATTGACACACATCTGGGCAAATGACATCACAGACAGCACACGCTTGTCGGATGTGATTGAGTCAGCTGACTTCCAAAGCCCGACACGTGTTCAAGCACGTAACTTCGACAACTTCGTTGATTTCTTGAACACAAATGATTTAGAGCACATCTACAAAGAAACGAACTATCCGGAGAACGTTCCGTTTGATCGCGAAATGGCAAAAGCAGAGTTGCTCCCGGTCGTTAAACCGATCACAGGAATCAGCATTGAAGAAGCTGTTTCACGTTTTGAATCATACTTCCCGGCCGAAGAGCAAAAAATCGTGGCTGCTCAAAAACGCGATAAAGCAAAAATGGCTGAAAAAGATAAAAAAATCAAATCGCTTCAAGGCAAGTTGAACAATCAAACAAAAGAAATGAAGCATCAACAAGGCACATTGAACCGCAAAGCGGTTCGGATGGCATTGAAGACTGCCGATTTGTTTGCGAAAAAATAAGCGATAGACGTCTTATACCAATTTGGTGTAAGGCGTTTTTTTGTATGATAAATTCTGAATTGTGTTGACAATTCAGAACGGGGTTGGTACTGTTATGAAAAATTACATTCTTATCCAGAGAGGTGGAGGGACTGGCCCTTTGAAGCCTCAGCAACAGGTCGAAAGATACTGTGCTAATTCCTGCGGGTGTTGCACCCGATCGATAAGCTTCTTTTTATTGTCGACCGACGCACCCATGCATGTGGGTGCGTTTTTTATTTTATGAGAGAAAGAGGAGTGTGGAGGAGCAATGAAAGAAGGAACGTTTCGTCGGAAAATGGAATCCCGGCATATCGTCATGCTGTCACTTGGCGGTGTCATCGGGACGGGATTATTTTTAAGTACAGGTTATACGCTGGAGCAGGCGGGGCGTGTCGGAACGATTTTATCGTACTTGGTCGGAGCTCTGGCCGTCTATCTCGTCATGCTCTGTTTAGGAGAGTTAAGCGTACATATGCCGGAAACCGGTGCCTTTCACAGTTACGCGACAAAATATCTTGGGTCCGGAACAGGGTATACCGTCGCCTGGCTCTACTGGCTGACATGGACAGTTGCGCTCGGTTCAGAGTTTACGGCAGCCGGTTTATTGATGCAACGCTGGTTTCCGGACGTTCCGGTCTGGCTGTTCAGCGCGTTATTTGTCGTCATGATTTTAGGGATTAACGTCTTGACGGTTCGGTTGTTCGCAGAAGTCGAATTTTGGTTTTCCGCCGTTAAGGTGCTGACGATTTTAGTGTTCATCGTCCTGGGAACAGCGGCCATTGTCGGATTTTTACCGCTTGCTGATGGATCGCAGGCTCCGTTGCTTGCTCCTTTGACGGAGGGTGGACTGTTTCCAAACGGAGCATTCGCCATTCTGATGACCATGCTCGCCGTCAACTTTGCCTATTCCGGAACAGAGTTGATCGGGATTGCGGCAGGTGAAGCCGTTGATCCGAAACGAACGGTACCGCTGGCCATTCGAACGACCGTCTTCCGGCTTGTGTTATTTTTTGTCGGAACGATCATTGTGCTCGCGATTCTTTTACCAAACGACTCAAAAGGAGTACTCGAAAGTCCATTCGTTGCCGTGTTCGAACGGATCGGTCTCCCGTTTGCAGCAGACATCATGAACTTCGTTATCCTGACAGCGATTTTATCGGCAGCGAACTCAGGTCTTTATGCCGCCTCACGGATGCTCTGGTCTTTATCCGATCAACGGATGATTACGCCGTTCTTTTCTAAATTAAATGCGAACGGAGTGCCGACACGTGCCGTTCTCTTCAGTATGATCGGTGGTCTGCTGGCCCTGTTTTCGAGCATCTATGCACCGGATTCTGTCTACATTGCCCTTGTCTCGATCTCGGGACTGGCCGTCGTCGTCGTCTGGATGAGCATCAGTGCCTCACAGTTCATGTTCCGCAAACGGTATCTGCAAGAAGGAAAGGATGTCAGCGATTTGGTCTACCGGACGCCCTGGTATCCGTTTGTACCGATTTTATCCTTTTTGATGTGTCTGGCTTCTTTGATCGGAATCGCCTTTGATCCGACGCAACGGGTTGCCCTTTATTTTGGTGTTCCTTTTATCGCGGTCTGCTACATCGTTCATCATCTGACTAAAACATCATGGAAACGGAGTGAGGAAGATGTCAAAGAACAACAATCCAGTTGAGCAACTATTAAAAAAACAGCCTTATATTTTATTGGACGGAGCACTGGCAACGGAACTCGAACGTCACGGGAGTAATCTCGACGACCCGCTGTGGTCGGCACGGGTATTGCTTGAAGAACCGGAACAGATTCACCGGGTCCATGCGGATTATTTTAAGATTGGAGCAGATTGCGCCATCACCGCTAGTTATCAGGCAAGCGTGACCGGATTCGGCAGTCGGGGAATTAAAGAGGATGAAGCGGTTGAACTGATCAAACAAACCGTATATCTGGCACAACAGGCGCGTGCGGAAACCGGACAGGCTGCGGCTCACGCTCTGATTGCAGGATCAATTGGTCCTTATGGTGCCTACTTATCGGACGGATCTGAATATGTCGGTCATTACGGAGTCGACGATGCACAGCTCGAAGCATTCCATCGTCCGCGGCTCGAAGCGTTAATTGAAGCAGGGGCGGACGTGTTAGCATTTGAGACGATTCCGTCCTTGCAGGAAGCGAAAGTACTGTTCCGACTGCTTGAGGAGTTTCCGGAACAGTCGGCCTGGCTTGCCTTTTCCCTGCGTGACGCAACACACATCAGTGAAGGGACACCGTTGAGCGAATGTATCGAAGCGTTAGGAGATCATCCGCAACTGGCAGCGGTCGGTGCCAACTGTTTTCCGGCATCGATTGCGACGGATTTCATCACAGCGTTGAAACAACTGACAGATGTCCCGATTATCGTTTATCCGAATTCCGGTGAACAGTATGATCCGGTCAGCAAAACCTGGTCCGGTGAAGCAGTGTGTACAGCGTTTGAAGACATTGCCCCGGAATGGTATGCAGCAGGTGCCCGGTTGATTGGCGGGTGTTGCCGGACGACGCCGGAGCAAATCGAACGGATTCAACAAAAGGTAACGATCAGTTAACAGGCGACAATACCTGACGACAACTAGTGCAACAAAAAAACAGAGGGCGGATGTAAATCCGTCCTCTGTTTCATATTCTAAGGAGTTCACCGTTCCCGTAATGCCTGATTAAACTGTTTCAGCAATCGGCCAAATGACTCGGTATCCTCATCCGGCCAGTTGGTTAACAACCGTTCGATGCTCGTCAGACGGGCTGTCCGGTAAATCTCGAGCTCCTGTTGACCGTAATCGGTGATGTTGTAAAAGAAGGCACGGCCGTCTGTCGGGTCTTTTATTTTTTCGACTAATTTTTTCTGATCGAGCGCAGCAGCTTGCCGGCTGACGGTCGAGACATCAAGTTGCAACTCACGGGCAAGGGTTTTGACACCGACTTGACCGGAGTCGGATAACTGGCGCAAGAGTAAATAGGAAGCACGGTCCAAGTTCCGATTATCCGCCGTTGCCGTCGTTAAACGGCGAATGAGAATCGCCAGTTCCAGTTCGATTGTTTCCAGGGATTGATTCGACATGTTGTCACCTCTCATTAGCATTCATTGCCCTCATCATTACGCACGAGCTGTCCTCTGTCAATCCAAGGCAGGCTTCTTGACAGGGGTATAGTTGTATTATACAATCATAAATGTTATTTAATTGTATCGTGAAACTTATTGAGATGAACTTATTCTATTACAGCGTCTGATGAAGGAGAATTCCGATGAAAGCTTATCAATCGATGAAAGAAACAGTCATTACCGTCAACGAACAGGATACGATCCGCACGGTGGTGGAACGTTTTATCACGTCCGGCATCAGTGGGGTTCCGGTCGTCAACGATCAACAGGAAGTCGTCGGCTATATCAGCGACGGCGATATCATGCGGGCGATCGGCAAACATAAAGACATCATTGTCGATACGTTTTTATATGTCGATGTCATCAAAGGTGATGACGAAAATTACGAAGAACGGGTCCGTCACATCTTGACGCGACCGGTCATGGAGATGGCACGCCGGAAAGTCGTGACAGCTACGACAGAAACGGAAATGGAAGAAATTGCGGCGACACTCGGCGCAAAACGAATTAAAAAATTACCGATTCTCAAAGACGGCAAGCTCGTCGGAATCATCAGTCGCGGTGACGTCATCCGTCACTCCTTTAAACAGTTTATTTAAGAAAGAAGGATTCATATGGCACTTGCTGAAAAAACAACAACACTTGCGCCTGAAACAGTCTTAGCGGAAAGTAAACACGGTTTACTGCATCAACCGATTGCTGTTTGGGCGGTATTTTTTGCCAGTATCACGGCATTCATGGGAATGGGGCTCGTCAACCCGGTTTTACCGACGATTGCCGAAAACCTCGAAGCCTCAAAAAGTGAAGTCACGCTCTTATTTACAAGCTATAACGCCGTCATGGCGTTTGCGATGCTGATCACCGGTGCGATTTCTTCGCGGATCGGTCAAAAAGGAACATTGATGCTCGGGATTGCCGTCATCGCTACGGTGGCCGGTTTTGCATCACAAGCCGACAGCATCTGGACACTCGTCGCGTTACGCGGCGGTTGGGGACTCGGGAATGCACTGTTCGTTGCAACAGCACTTGCAGCAATCGTCTCGCTGTCATCCGGCGGAACGGCGAAAGCGATCATCTTATATGAAGCGGCAGTCGGTCTCGGGATTTCAATCGGTCCACTGCTCGGTGGAACACTTGGTTCGATCACATGGCGTGCCCCTTTCATGGGTGTAGCGACGATCATGGTCATCGCGTTCCTCGTCTTGTTATTCCTGATGCCAAAACCGGTCGCAACTGCAACACCGGCGAAAAAGATTTCGTTGATTGCACCGTTCCAGGCCATGAAACACCGGTCTTTACTGACGCTCGGAATCGTCGCCGCCTTATATAATGTCGGATTCTTCACGATCATGGCCTATGCACCGTTCGTCATGAAATTACCGGCAAAAGGACTCGGCTTCGTCTTTCTCGGTTGGGGAATGTTGCTTGCATTAACATCCGTGTTAACAGCACCAAAATTAAAACAATGGCTCGGCACAATTAAAGCAATGGTACTGATGCTGCTCTTGTTCGCCGTCTTATTGTTATTAATGGGGATCTTTACCGAAACACCAGCTGTCGTCATCGTCTGTGTTATTCTTGCCGGGGCAGTGCTCGGGAATAACAATACGTTGATTACGACGGCAGTGATGGATGCAGCACCGGTCGAACGTTCGACGGCATCCGCTGCATACAGTTTCTTACGTTTTCTCGGGGCAGCCATCGCGCCATTCATGGCCGGTAAATTGGCTGAAATCTATAATGCCAACCTGCCGTTTTATGTCGGTAGCGCGTTTGTCTTACTGTCTGTCGTCATCATCGGGGTCAATCTCAAACACATTCGTCACATCGACACAGCAGACAGCTCGACACAGCAGACAGCGGGCATTAATTGAAACAGTAAACGAAACGTCCTTTCTTTCGCTAAATCAGCGGAAGAAGGGACGTTTTTTTAGTGGTCTCAGGATTTTGGATACGTCGTTTCCAGAAAAGCGACGGAATGGACAATCAGTTCCCTTAGGACAAGCAGATCGATATCTGCTAGTTTAGTGATATAGACACAGCTTTTTCCGCTCTTGTGTTTGCCGAGTCGCGCGAGATACTGATCCCGTTCGACACCTGTCGCAAGATAGAGACTGATATTTGTCTTGCGCGGCGAAAACCCGACGAGAAACGAGTCACCTTCGTGACCGGACGCGTAACGGTAATGGTATTGTCCACATCCGACGATGTTTTCTCCCCACATGACGGCCGGCTGTCCCGTCATTTCTTCGAAAATCTGCCGTAACTGTTCGCAGTCCGTTCGTTTCGTGACAGGTGTAATCTGACTTAAGAAGTCATCGACACTTTGATCTGTCGGTAATGTCTTTTGTGATGTACTCATCGGAAGTCTCCTTTCGTAAGAGGACAAACTATACCGGATTCGATATAAAACCATTCCCTGTCTAACAGGCATTCATTCAAAAAGAGGTGATTTCGTTGAAACATATCATCCCGTTTGCAGGATATGACGAAACGTTGGCATGGCACATTATGGAAGTCGACCCGGCACGCGCTGCTCTACAAATTGACGTCTGGTATCAAGCGGAAAAAGTACATCAGATGACGGTAAGCTTTCCGGAGTATGATCGGTTTGCGCATGAATTTCGGAAGGTACATGAACAGTTTCCGGGAATCGTCTCGTTCGAAAAAGGAGACTTTACATTTGAGCTGATGTACGACCGACTGGGACACGTCCAGATTAAATGGCGTCTTGCTGGTGAAAGGAAACACGTCCTGCCGTCTGATCAAAGTTATATCGGACAGGCCCTGGCTTCAATCGGCGTTTATATGTAGAAATCCTCCATCTGTCCGGGAACAGATGGAGGATTTTTCAGGTATAGGAGTGCAGCGCAAGACGCGTACACAACTCAATCGTTTCCGCATACTCTGACAGCGGGATTGACTCATCGATTTGATGTGCCAGCCGGAAATCGTGGAACGAAGCGACCGCAATCGGAAAGCTTCGGGCCGCCTGACTGAACATCGCACCGTCTGTTCCGCCCGGAATCGCGACGCGTGTTGTCGGCTGTTGCCGGATGGATTCCATCGTATCTGCGACAATCTGTAAGAACGGATCGTCACGGTCTGTTTCGCAGGACGGAATATCCTTAATGACTGTCACCTCCATCGAAAAGCTATCGTCCTGTTGAGACAGACGTTGGTTCACTTCTTCCAGTGCCTGTAAGACCTGCTCCCGTCCAAATCCCGGAATCGTTCGGATGTCCATATAAAACGCGGCTTTACTCGGAATGACGTTCGGACCTTCGCCGCCTGTAATCGACGTGATGGAAGCGATGACCGGACCAAGATCCGGGTGACTTTGATCGGTCATCGTAAACCGGCCGGATTTGATTTCACGGATGACACGATACAAATCATCGATGGCGTTTTGACCGAGCTGTGGTGAAGAGCTGTGCGCACTTTTTCCGGTGCAGGATACTTCGACACCGACGACCCCTTTTTGCGAATAACCGAGAAAACCGCTCGTCGGTTCTGTAATCAGCAACGCGTCTAAATCATCGGCGTCACCACGTTCTGTCAAATGACGGGCGCCGGTCATACCGTTTTCTTCATCGGATGTAATCAACAATTTTAGACGGTTCGGCAAGTCATCACGTTGATTTAATTCGATCATCATACTGACCATCGCCATGACACCGGACTTCATATCGGAGGCACCACGTCCGTAAATCCGTCCGTCCTCGATGACACCGCCGAACGGATCTTTTGTCCATTCACTGATTTTAACCGGTACCGTATCGAGATGACCGGAGAAGCCAATTGTTTTCGGATGAACGGCAGCAGCACCGGCCTCGACCGTGGCGACAAGACAAATCCGTTTCGGAGAGACTTCAATCCAGTCTGTCTGGACACCATGAGAGGTCAGTAATTCATAGACATAGGTTGCGACGTTCTCTTCCCCGTCGTGTGGATTAGTGCTTGGAATTTGTAAACAGCGTTGCAAATAAGTAATCGGTTCTGTAAGCATAATTTCTCCTCCTTTACTGTCTTGTTCCCGTTTTCAGGTAGTTGCGTGAGGTGAACGAATGGCCAAAACATTTAAGCGCACCGAATTTCTTAGGCTCAAACCGTTTGAAAATGAACAAAAAAACACGATTCCTGAATCAGGAATCGTGCTGAACAGAAAATCAAAGCCGTTATTCAGCATCTGTTTTCCATTTGTCGTCGATTAACATTTCGCCCGGCCACGTGTACGCCATGATGCCGCCGTCGGCCGTAATGTCTTCACCGGTGACGTAAGAGCTGTCATCTGACGCAAGGAACAGGGCGACGGTCGCCATCTCACGCGGTTTGCCGAGACGGCCGAGTGGAGTAATCCAGGCGTTGGCATCGCGGAACTGTTTACCTTGTTGTTCTTCTTTTCCACCGACGAGTGTATCGATGAGCGGTGTTTCAATCGTCCCTGGGGAAAGCGAGTTGACGCGGATGCCATCGCGGGCATAATCAATTGCCATCGCCCGTGTGAAGTTGGCAATGCCGCCTTTTGCAGCATTGTAGCCGGAACGGTTCAAGTCAGCTGCACGCCCCGACATCGATGATGTATTGATGATGGATCCGCCGTTCTTCAGCATCAATGGAATGACGAATTTACTCGTTAAGAACGTTCCGCGTAAATCGACGGCGATGATTTGATCAAACAGTTCGATCGGGTATTCATGCACCTTCCCGCCCTGTTGATCAATCCCGGCATTGTTGAACAGAACATCAACCGTTCCATATGTAGATTGTAGATGGTCTGCGAGTTGCTTCACGCTGTCTACTTGTGAGACATCGACATGAACAGCCTCTGCTTTCCCGCCGGCTTCTTTAATTTTTTCAACCGTTGCTTGTGCTTTTTCAAGCTCGACGTCCGCGCAGACGACTGTCGCTCCCTGCTCGGCAAAGACAAGTGCCGTTGCCTGCCCGATTCCTGTCGCTGAGCCGGTAATGACGGCCACTTTGTTTTCAAGTCGTTTCATCAAAAATCTCCTCCTAAAAAATAATATCCGATGGTGTAGCTTACCTTACGAATCATTCCCTGCATCAATCGGGCTAAACCCATCGAACTGTCTAACGTTTTTAAGGAACGGGAATAACTCAAACAGGAAAGCGCAACACGAAAGGAATGAGAACGCTGACATCAGAACAACGGAAATCAGCAAAAAAACTCTTAACCGAAGCCGTTCAGCATCAGATCGAGTTGAAGAATGGACGGATGAAAGAGGAACTGATTGAGGGAACGACGCCGGTCTTATGGTTTGGGAATGCGGCGAAAAAAAGCTGGCTGACGGTCGCGACGAATCCGTCCGCCGGACAGTTTTTAACCAAAGACGGTACTTTGCGTTTTGATTCGACGGGACCGTTCTTTTTACTTGAGCCGGACATGTCTTTGGAGACGTATCTGACCGACGACAACCTGGAACAAAGCATCAGTAAGTTTAATGACTACTTTAAACAAAAAGATGTCTACAAAACCTGGTTCGGAAAGGAGCAGGGTGGAAAACTGGAAGGATTCTTAAACGGACTGGGGGCGTCACTGTACGATTCCTCTCTCCAGTCTGTCATCCATACCGATTTTTTCCCGCTTCCGACGAAACGGTACATGGGGACGATTTCGATGCGGCAGGAACTGGAGCAATCCGTTTTTGGACAAACCTTTTTCATGAAATTACTGCCGCTGTTTTCTTTGCACGGCATCATTTTACTCGGCCGGGAGCATACGGACCGGTTTCGGAAACTGGATTCAAGTACCGTCTGGGAAAATCCCTTCTCTTTACCCGATTATCCGGATGCTATCGTTGAATTCGGGTATTCGGCTGGACTTGATTTGCCTGTCATCGGACTTCATTTTAAACCGGGCGAACAGTTCCTCGGTCTCGGCAGCCGTGTCGATGAAAATGGACGAAGTCATGGGACGTATGGCTCGACGAACGGGCTGCGGGAGATCGGACAACATGTCCGCGAAAAATTCGAAGCATTCTATCCGGCAGAGGATTGACAGCCGTTTTCGTATCCGTAATAATGGAAATGAATTAGCACTCTTGTTGATAGAGTGCTAAAAATGAACAGGGGGTATCGAAAATGGAAACGAAACAATTTAAAGCCGAATCGAAACGATTGCTCGAAATGATGATTCATTCCATCTACACGCATAAGGAAATCTTTTTACGTGAGTTGATTTCGAATGCCAGTGACGCCATGGATAAGATTTATTATAAAGCGTTGACGGACGAGACGATCACGTTCGACAAGGATGCCTATAAAATTACGGTTGAACCGAATAAAGAAACACGTCAGCTGATTTTGCGCGATACGGGAATCGGGATGACAAAAGACGAGCTCGAAGAAAACCTCGGAACGATTGCCAAAAGCGGATCGCTCGCTTTTAAAGCGGAAAATGAATCGAAAGACGGCCATGACATCATCGGGCAGTTCGGTGTCGGTTTTTATTCCGCCTTTATGGTCGCAGATACAGTGACGGTCGTGACGAAACCGTTCGGCAGTGACGTCGCCTACAAGTGGGAGTCGCACGGTGTCGACGGCTATACGATCGAAGAGGTCGAAAAAGAGACGGTCGGAACAGACATCACCCTTCACATCAAAGCAAACGAAGAGGACGAGAACTACGATGAATACTTAGAACCTTACCGTCTCCGGAGCATCATCAAGAAATACTCCGACTTCATCCGCTATCCGATCGAGATGGAGGAGACGGAACAGCGTCCGGTCGAAGGAGCAGATGAAACAGAGTCAGTGACAGTCATGAAGACGGTCAACAGTATGGTCCCGATCTGGCGCAAGAACAAACGGGAGCTGACGGATGAAGATTACCGCAACTTCTATCAGGAAAAACGATACGGATTTGACGCACCGATCAAACACATTCATATCAGTGCCGACGGAGCCGTCCGTTATCAGTCCATTTTGTTCATTCCGGAGCAACCGTCATTTGATTATTATTCGAAAGAGTTCGAGAAAGGACTCGAACTGTATGCGAACGGCGTCTTAATCATGGAAAAATGCAGCGATCTCTTACCGGATCACTTCAGTTTCGTCAAAGGAATGGTCGATTCGGAAGACTTATCGCTCAACATTTCGCGTGAAATGCTGCAACACGACCGTCAGTTGAAATTGATTGCGAAGAACATCCAAAGCAAAATCAAGACACAACTCGAAGCGTTGCTGCGTGATGACCGTGAAAAATACGAGACGTTTTATCAAGCGTTCGGTCGTCAGCTGAAGTTCGGCATCTACAACGACTACGGCATGCAAAAAGATACGGTGAAAGATCTTGTTCTGTTCCATTCAGCGAAGGAGAAAAAGCTGGTGACGCTCGCAGAATACGTCGTCGCGATGCCGGAAGAACAGAAGTATATCTATTACGCGTCAGGTGAAAGCACGGATCGGTTGGATAAACTGCCGCAATCCGAGCTTGTCAAAGACAAAGGATTTGATATCCTGTACTTCACGGAAGAAATCGATGAGTTTGCGATTCAAATGCTCCTCAACTATGACGGAAAAGAATTTAAGTCCGTCACGAGCAGTGATCTCGGAATCGAACAGACAGAGCAGCCGGAAACGACAGAAACACAAGCCGAAATGTTTAAAGCGATGCAGGAAGTACTCGCGGGACATGTTAAAGAAGTGAAAGCCTCAACCCGCTTAAAGTCACATCCGGTCTGCTTTGCGACGGATGGGGCAGTATCGATCGAGATGGAAAAAATCCTGAAGGCGATGCCGAATAATCAGGATGTCACAGCGGTCAAAATTCTGGAGTTGAATACGTCGCATGATGTCTTCCGGGCGATTGAGACAGCGTATGCGGAAGACCGTCCGAAATTTGAACGTTACACGAATCTGATGTATCAACAGGCGTTGTTGATGGAAGGGTTACCGATTGAAGATCCGGTTGCCTTTGCCAACGAAGTCTGCGCCTTGATGGTCTGATCGGTCATCATATTCACTTCATGACAACCAAAAGCCGGACCTGATGAATTCATCGGGTCCGGCTTTTTAGATAGAGTAATCGTATTGTACGCTTCGTTTATTCCGAACGAAGTTGTGACGGCACTTCGCCGCGACGTGACAGGACATGCAGCATGACAACGAAAATCACGAAGGTGATCAGCGCACCGATGAAGCCGAATACGGACGAACCGGTGACACCAAGAATGAGGTAACCGATAGCGGATACTGCCGCACCGATCAAAGCGTACGGCAACTGGGTCGTCACGTGATCAATATGGTGTGAACCGGCACCGGTCGAACTGAGAATCGTCGTATCGGAAATCGGTGAACAGTGATCGCCAAAGACAGATCCGGCGAGAACGGCAGCGAGTGTCGGCAACAACAGACTCGGATCGACTGCCATGATCAGATCGGCTCCAATCGGTAACATGATGCCGAACGTACCCCAACTCGTTCCGGTCGAGAATGCCATGATGCTGGCGATCAAGAACAATAAGAACGGCAGATAAGAAGCGGGAATCGATTTGCTGACGAAACTTGCAAGATAATCCCCGGTCTTCATGTCGCCGATGACCGCGATGATCGTCCAGGCGAACAACAGGATGACGACGGCAGGCCACATCGATTTCATACCCGCCCAGATGCTGATGCGGTAATCGCGTGCCGGAATCTTCCGGCCGATCATCATCAAGAATGCTACGACTAAACTAATGACGACACCGGAAACAAGCGAACGTGTCACGTCTGTCGCTTCAAAGGCACCGATTAATGTAAAGGATCGGCCGTCCGCTGCAAGGGCTTGTGCACCTGTCCAAAGGAGTGCTGTGACAGTTGCGATGACTAGGACGACAATCGGAACAACCAGATCGCGGACTTTTCCGCCGTCGTGTTCCTTGACTTCCTCCGCCATTCCCATCGGTGTGCCTTTGTTGGCATCAAACAATTCGCCTTGTAGAGCCCGCAATTCGTGTGTCCGCATCGGTCCGACGGCAATTCCCGTATAGGCGATATAGAGCGTCAGTAACAAAGCGAAGATGGCATAAAAGTTTAACGGCACAATCATCATGAAGGCACTGAATGCCGAGTAATCCGTAATCGAATGTGTCGTTAAGATACCGGCAATAATTGAGATGATGAAGGCACCCCAACTCGACAACGGACTGATGACACAGACCGGTGCAGCGGTCGAGTCGATGATATACGCCAGTTTCGCACGTGAGACGCCACGACGGTCCGTTAACGGACGACTGACGTTTCCGACAGCGAGACTGTTGAAGTAATCATCGATGAAGATGAGAATACCTAATCCAAAGGCAGCGAGTCTTGCACCACGCGCGGTTTTGACGTGTGTCGTCGCCCATTCTCCGAAAGCATGAGCACCTCCGGACGTTTGAATCAGCGTCGACAAGACACCGAGTAACAGTAAGAAAACAAGTAATAAGACATTCCATTCATTTAACGCACCGTCTGCCCAAAACAGGCTGAAGATATTTTTTCCGAGATAAACCGCGGTATCAATCGGGTTAAAGCGATGAAGCAATAAGGCACCGATCAAAATCCCGACACCAAGTGAGATGACGACTTTGCGTGTGACGATCGCTAAAACGATCGCGACAAGCGCCGGTACGAGTGCGACGATAGAATCTGAATAATTGACCATAGTTGTGGTTTCTCCTCCTTTTTTAGAAGATGAGACCCGTTGCACAGAAAAAAGCAAGGGCACCGGCAACAAAGCCGACACCCTTGCTGGATGCGTCTTTCTTAGCCGAATTGGAGTGCTCCATACAGTACGCGTATGGCAATCGAACGGGTCTTTCCCGGTTCGACCAGCATCGTCATGTCTGACACGTGACGATACTTCGGCGGTCTCACCTTTCTTTGATCGTCTTTGTTGTCATCCTCAGACCAAATACTCATTAACACCGCGCCTCTACCTCATCGATAGAATAGTCATATTCTTTTCATAACAAAATTTTATCGCATTCCCGAAAAAAAATTAAGGATGTTTGTTAAGTATTGAAGTAAGAATTCAATTGCTTCATCAGATAATCTTTATTTTCTTCAAACTGTCGCTTTCGATGTCCGTTTGCACCGGAAGGATGGGGAAAACCGAACAACACGGTATGTTTT
Source organism: Exiguobacterium sp. K1 (assembly GCF_033721435.1). NCBI lineage: Bacteria > Bacillati > Bacillota > Bacilli > Caryophanales > Exiguobacterium > Exiguobacterium sp. K1. The sequence goes on from NZ_JAOTIT010000004.1 coordinate 82,078, forward strand.
TTGATTCGTCCCTGATGAAGCAATGTCCGGACCGTCGATTCGACGACGCGTCCGAATGGTACGAGAATGACAGGGTGGGGTAACTGATTTAATTCCGCCGCAAAATGCTCATAGGCATAATGTTGCAGGAGCGGTGTCCGGTCAATCTTCGGTTGATGTCCCGTATAATTTTTATCACGGTAAAAAACGGGATGTCTCAGAATCGAAGTCGTGTGTAACAGTTCCTGATTCGTATGAAATAACGTTGCTGTTGAAGGAATCTTCAACAGTCGGTTTAATTCCAGTTCATCGAGCATTGCCGTCAAATTACGGCGCATCGGACCGGCGAAACTGGCACTGTATTTGACGAGCTTTGCCGTTTCTTCAATTGTCGCGCCATGATGAAAAGCATCAGCCGCTTCTTCATAAGCGATTCGCATCTGTTCGAAACCGGGAGTAATCCCGATGAAAACGACTTTTGCGGAAGCGTTGATATATTCACCGATCGGGGAGTAATAAACGGATAAATCCTGTTCCTGCTGTAATAAAAAACTGTCCACACATAAATCTTGGCGGGTCAGTGGTCGATCAATCGGCAAAGCTCGAATGGCCTGTTCAAAAATGGATAATGAATTTAGCATGATAAGTCCTCTCTCTTTCTGTATTGGACTTATGATAACAAATAATGGTATTACATACAATTTAAACCCATATCAATATAGTAAGGGGTTACGCGGGCAAGAGATGAAAAACAGCTTTGTCTCCAAAAAGAAATAGGAGACAAAGCTGTTTTAGAATGAAGTATTAAGAAGTCCGTTCTTTGACAGAAGCGACTTCAGAGATGATGATTTGACTGCCGAGCATTGGTGATTCTTCCTGTTTCCCGTCCGTTGGTTCCGGACGTTTATGGGAAGCTTTGAAGTCATCACTGTTGCGCCAGGCTTCAAAATGCTTCATGTCTTCCCAGTACATGTTGACGTTCATTTCATCATGTTCTTCGAGTCCTTGCGTCAAGAGTACTTCAACACGAACAAATCCTTCCATCGTATCGAGACCGCTTGGACGGGTGAAGCGTGGTGCCATTGCGGCGGCCATTCCTTTTTTGACTTTAATCCGATTCGTAACGACGATCATTGGATTATCCCCCTTATAGAATGAAATGTGTACATTCATAGTATAGTACGATGAAACCAACAATGCTTGAAAGAAGGAATCGAACATGAATGAAAAAGAGTACGAAGAACGGTTGCGTATCGAGACGATTGATGTGCAGCATCTTTACAATGCGTTCAGCCATTATAACCGGTACGAACCGACGCCTTATGCAGCGCTGGAAGAGTTGTGTGCCGTCTATCCTTTCGATGACACGGACACAGTCATTGATTTCGGCTGTGGAAAAGGACGGCTGAACTTTTATCTGCATGACCGGTTTGATTGCTCCGTCATCGGTGTCGAGATGAACGGACAGTTTTATGAAGACGCTTTGAGGAATCAAGCGGCTTATATGAAAAAAATGAAGCGACGTCAAGGCAGCATTCGTTTTGAACATACGTATGCGGAAAACTATCCGATTCCGGATGACGTGACGAAATGTTACTTCTTTAATCCGTTTTCCGTTCAAATCTTCATGAAGGTCGTTGATCAGATCTTGGCATCCGTTGAAAGGCGTCCCCGCCCGCTGGATTTGATTTTGTATTATCCGGCGGACGAATACCGGTATTATCTCGAACATCAGACGATTTTCGAACAGGTGGAAGAAGTCCGTCTGAAAGAACTTTTTGAAAAAAATCACGACGAACGATTCGTGATTTATCGGGTGGATTTGTCCCAAGAAGTACCAAAACGGGTATAAGGTACTAACAGCAACCACCCCATAAAGTGAGGCGATTCGGATGATTCATTTACAACACGTGACGAAAGAATTTGCGCCGAAACGAGGTTTATTTGATGTCAGCTTTACGGTTGAACCGGGCATGGTGTTCGGTTTTATCGGACCAAACGGTGCCGGGAAATCAACGGCGATCCGACAATTGATGGGATTGATTCAAGCAGACTCCGGTCATGCGACGATCGGTGGATACGACTGTTGGAAGCAATCTCAGGAAGTAAAACGAATCGTCGGTTATTTACCGGGGGAGATTAATCTGCCCGGTGATTTTACGGGTGAACAGATTCTGCATTTAATGCAACAACTCCATCAAAGTAAACCGGAACGTCAGTCAGAGTTACTCGAGCAGTTTCCTTTTGAAACGAAAACCAAGATTCGGAAGATGTCGAAAGGGATGAAGCAAAAGTTGGCATTGGTCGGCTGTTTCATGAAGGATGCTCCCGTTTATCTGCTCGATGAACCGACGAGCGGACTTGATCCGTTGATGCAGGAACGCTTTTTAAGTCTGGTCGACAAGGAACGACAACGCGGAAAAGCGATTTTAATGAGTTCACACCATTTTCCGGAGATGGAAAAATCGTGTGACCGGGCAGCGCTGATTAAAGAAGGGCGGATCATCATCGAAGCAGACATTCATGAGTTGGTCCGGTCGAGCCGAAAACAGTACACGATTGAATTTGGGATCGAGGCACATGCTGAACAGTTTGCGCTTCAGATCGGAAGTCAACGGTTTCAGAATCATGTTTCCTTTTTTACGGGCAACGAACGGACATTAAATCAAATCATTCGTCTGTTAACCGAATACGATGTCCAGGCGATTCAAACTTCAGCAGATGATTTAGAACACGTCTTCTTACATTATTATAGTGAGGAGGAACCATCATGATGACGATCGTTTGGTCTTTACTCAAGCATAACGGGAAACCGATCACAGCCTATGCGGTCGGGACAAGCCTGTATCTCTTGATGCTTGCTGCACTTTACCCGTCAATGATGAAGACTGGGTTACTCGAAGCGAAACTACAGGCACTGCCGCCGGAAGTCTTGAAAGCTTTCCAGTACGATAAGATCACCGGTTTTGATAATGTGCTTGATTTACTGGGCGGCAATTATTACGGGCTGATTTTTCAAATCATCGCGTCTTTATTTTTATTGTCACTTGCTGCGCGTTTGCTGGCACGGCCGATTGATAACGGTGAACTGATTTTATATCTGGCAGCGCCGATTACGCGTCATCAATATACGGCATCAGCGATGATTGTCATGTTTCTTGCCAGTACATGTCTTGTAGTATGTAATACGTTCGTTTTACTGATGGCCGACTGGTTTGTTTCCGGAGTTTCGATTGACGGGATGACGCTCGTCCGCTTTCAAGTAAACGCGCTATTCTTGCTGTATGCCATCGGTGGATTTACCTTATGCATTGCGACCCTGTTTGATGATGAACGACGCGCCTTTTCGATTGCCGGCGGTGTGCTTGTGCTGTCGATCGTCCTGACGATCGGATCCGGTCTCAGTGAAAAAACGGAATGGATGCGTTACGGATCGATTTTCAGTTTGTTCAACACACAACAACTATTGGAAGGGACCCACCACTTCTTTTTGCATCTCCTGCTGTTGGCGACTATCAGTTTCTTATTCCATCTCGGTGCCTTTGTCAGTTTCCGGAAGCGCAGTTTGTCGATTTGACACAACCGGACCGGAAAACAAGCCAAAGTGAACGTGAAAATTTACAGAAAGTGAACATTTAGGATTTGAACGTTGCGTAAGCGGCTGATTTTTACTAAGATAAAGGAATGTTATAGTTCTGGAAAAAGAAATGAGGTCTCACTAATGAATAAACCATCCATTTATGGATTAACACTTGAGCAGATGACTGAATGGTTATCGCATCAAGGTCACAAACCGTTCCGAGCAAAACAAGTCTGGGATTGGTTGTATCGTAAACGTGTCACTACTTTCGCAGAAATGACGAATGTCAACAAGGATTGCCTTGAGTTGTTAGATCAGAGTTTTGCGATTAATTCAATGACGCAAGCCGTTAAACAAGAATCAGCAGACGGAACGATCAAGTTCCTCTTCAAATTATATGACGGCAGCCTGATCGAAACGGTTCTGATGCGTCATAAGTACGGTCTGTCTGTCTGTGTCACGACGCAAGTCGGCTGTAACATCGGCTGTAGCTTCTGCGCAAGTGGCTTGATTAAGAAGAGCCGTGATCTCTCGGCCGGAGAAATCGTCGAGCAAATCATGAACGTTCAGCATCACCTCGATGCTGTCGGTAAAGAAGAGCGTGTCAGCCACGTCGTCGTCATGGGTATCGGTGAGCCGTTTGATAACTTTGACAACATGGTCGATTTCCTGAACGTCATCAAGGATCACAACGGTCTTGCAATCGGTGCGCGTCACATCACGGTATCGACAAGTGGACTCGCAGATAAAATCTACAAATTCGCAGATTTAAAACTTCAAGTTAACCTGGCGATTTCGTTACACGCGCCAAACAACGAACTCCGGACACAAATCATGAAAATCAACCGTGCCATTCCGCTCGAGAAATTGATGCCTGCCATCGATTACTACGTTAAGACGACGAACCGGAAAATCACGATCGAGTACATCCTTTTACGTGGTGTCAACGACCAGAAAGCCCAAGCGATCGAGCTTGCGAAATTGTTCGAAGACAAACGTCATTTGACGTATGTCAACTTAATTCCGTATAACCCGGTCGACGAGCACGGTCAATACCAACGCAGTACGTCAGAAGATATTTCAACGTTCTACGATACGTTGAAAAAGAACGGTCTCAACTGTGGTGTCCGTCTTGAGCACGGTACGGATATCGATGCTGCATGTGGTCAGCTCCGCAGTAAACAAATCAAAAAAGATACAGTCGCAGCAAAATAAGCAAGTGGAGCTTCCTGTCACTCTGACGGGAAGCTCTTTTGACGTCCTGCTGAAAGTAGCGCATAATGAGAGGTCACGTCTGATCCATTCATCGAACCAACACATAAACTATAAAAACAAATGAGGTATTCTTATGTCCAAAAAACCATTTACTGATTTTCAACTCAGTACACCGATTCTAGAAGCAATCGAACAGCTCGGTTATCATACACCGACCGATGTCCAGCAAGCCGTCATCCCGGTCGCCTTGTCGGAAAAAGACATCATCGTCAAATCACGGACCGGCAGCGGGAAGACGGCATCGTTCGGAATTCCCCTTTGCGAACTCGTCGAGTGGGAAGAAAACAAGCCGCAGGCCTTGATTTTGACGCCGACGCGCGAGCTGGCCCTGCAAGTCACGGAAGATGTCATGAACATCGGCCGTTATAAACGGATTAAAGCAACGGCCGTCTTCGGGAAACAACCGTTCCGCGGACAGGTCGCAGAACTGAAACAGAAGACACACATCGTCGTCGGAACGCCGGGACGAGTGCTTGATCACTTGGAGCGGGGCACGTTATCGCTTGAAAAAGTGAAGTACCTTGTCCTTGACGAGGCGGACGAAATGCTGAACATGGGCTTCCTCGATCAAGTCGATACGATTTTAAAACAATTACCGAAACAACGGACGACGATGCTGTTCTCAGCGACGTTCCCGCAAGACATCCATCAGTTGAGTGACCGTTACATGCAGTCACCGAAACAAGTCGAAATCACGACGAAGGCAACGGAAATCGCAGAAATCGAACACAGCTATATCAAGGTCACGGATAAAACGAAGTTTGCCGTTCTCAAAGACGTTACCGTCGTTGAAAACCCGGACCGGTGCATGATTTTCTGCCGGACAAAAGAACATGTTGATTTCGTCGCCCAAGGACTGGCATCGATGGATTATCCGGTCGAAAAAATTCACGGTGGAATGGAACAGGACGAGCGTCTCGCCGTCATGAAGGCCTTCCGGGCCGGTGAGTTCCGTTACCTCGTCGCAACAGACGTCGCAGCCCGCGGGATTGATATTGAAAACATCACACACGTCATCCAGTACGATATGCCGGTTGAAAAAGAAAGTTACGTCCACCGGACAGGCCGGACGGGACGTGCCGGAGCACTCGGAAAAGCCATCAGCTTAGTGACGGAGTCGGATATGCGTCGTCTCCGTGAAGTCGAACAGTACCGCGGTGAGGCCATTGAAAGACGCCAAGCACCGACTGAGCGGGAATTGATCCGGACAGCGGATGCGTTTGAAGAGAAAATCACGACAGCTGATGTCCGGGCTTCCAAAACGGAGCAGCTCAACGCCGATATCATGAAACTGTACTTTAACGGCGGCAAGAAAAAGAAACTGCGTGCCGTTGATTTCGTCGGAACGATTGCGAAAATCGAAGGGATGACTGCGCAGGATATCGGAATCATCACGATTCAGGATACGGTCACGTACGTGGAAATCCTGAACGGAAAAGGTCCGCTCGTCCTGCGGGCGATGAAGACAACAAAAGTTAAAGGCAAACAGCTGAAAGTATACGAAGCGTTTAAAAAATAAGCGCAAGCAGCCGTCTTAAGAGATCTTATTCTCTTAAGACGGCTGTTTTTTGTGTCAGGTGTTGTCCGAGATAAAGTCCGCTCGCAGCTGCTTGCGACAATGAGTGGGTCACGCCGGAGCAATCGCCGATTGCATAGAGCCCATTGGTATCTGTTTCGAAGACTCGGGACGTCGACAGCACCGGGGCATAAAACTTTCCGTCCATCCCGTACAGCAGCGTATCGGGAGAAAGCGGTGTTTCGAGAAGGAGCTCGAGCCGATTGAGGAATTCCAACAGAACGGTAATATCGGTTTCCGGTACTTCCTCCATCAGGTGGCCGGCAGTCGCTTCCAAAGTCGGTCTGATTTTGTTTTCGGCAAGATCAGTTGAGGAAGTAGGACAGGCTGCACGCAAATCACCGAGTCGTTGCACGACAATCCGGTCTGTTCCCTGATTGATCCGTCCGATGACGGAAGCAGCAAACTGATTTGCTTCTGCAAGTGTTGCAAAATAACGGGGTAAAAACAGTGTAAAGTTCAAGTTGGTCGTTCCGGACGCTTGTTCCCGGAAATTCTGACCGTCCGGCATGACAAGACCTTCCTGATGTTTGCGGATGATTCGTCCTTTTGGATTCATGCAGTACGTGACTGCCGTTCCGGCGGTTGAGGGATAGGCGAGCTTCGTTTCAAACGTGTCCTGTAACAGCGTCCGGAAGGCGGTTTCCTCCAGCTCGATCCGAATCCCGAGATCAAGGCGTGTTTTGTCTTGAGTGAGTCCAAGCATCCGCAGTTGCGTCTGCATCCAGTCAGTACCGGAACGTCCGGTTGCGAACACAACACGCTGACTTAAAAACGTTTCGCGGGCCGTTGTAAGCTGAAATCCATCTGATTGTTTTTCAATCCGTTCAATGAGCGTCTCGTAACGAAAGGTGACCTGCTTCTGAAGGGCGGCTTCAAAGCGCTGTAAGACACGTTCCGATAAGCCGGTCCCGAGGTGACGGACCGTCGTTTCAATCGTATCAAGACCGACAGCGCGTGCCCGGGCTGCGAGCTCAGGATTGGAGGTCGAATAGGTATCGACCTCATTCGCGCCGTAACGGCAAAGGATATCATCCACTTGTTGCATCAGACGAAGCGTCGTCTCTGTTCCCAGCTTCTCAGCGAGTTCACCACCGAATCCGGCAGAATAGTTGTATTTTCCTTCCGATTTTCCGAGCCCGCCAAAGCCGAGATAGGCTTCCTTTGTTGTCCGTTGTTCAAGCGACTTTCCGGCGTCAATCAACAGGACCGTCTGACCTTGTGCCATCAGTTCGTGTGCCAGAAAGATTCCGGCGACACCGGCACCGATAATCGTCACATCATACATCGTTGGATCAGCTCCTTTTTGTCAGTATACAAAAAAACCGGATTCCTGAAGTAGGAATCCGGAGCTTTCAAACGATTATTTCCAGTCTGCGATGTCGTTGATCGGCAGACGAACAGATGGGTACCCGGCGTCAACTGCTTTTCCGATTGAAAGGAGCATGACAGGAAGGTAACGGTCTTTATCCATACCGAAAGCTTCAGCGATTTGATCTTTTTCGTAGCCGCCGATCGGGTTTGTATCGTAACCGTGTGCACGGGCGACGAGCATCAATTGCATCGAGACGAGACCTGAGTCGATCAGGATGCTGTCACGAAGCGTATCTGTATCTTCCGGGCTGTAGAAACCTTTGATGGCAGGTACTTGGCGATCGCGGACTTCTTGCGGCATTAAGCCTTTTTCAACAGCCATGTCGTAGATTGTTTCGATGCTATCGACAGCATTCATGTCTCCGAAGACAGCGATGACAGCAGATGATGTCTCGACTTGCACTTGGTTGAATTTAGCGAGTGGAGCAAGCGTCGCTTTTCCTTCTGCACTGTCGATGACGAGGAAACGCCACGGTTGCATGTTGACAGAAGATGGAGCGAGTGTTGCTTCTTCAAGAATTTGTGTCATTTCTTCTTTTGAGATTTTAACGTTTGTGTCATAGTTGCGGATCGAGCGGCGTCCTTTAACGATTTCCATAAAGTCTGTAGTTGTTTGAGTTGTCATAGTAATAATCTCCCTTTTCTTTGTTCTCTATTTTTTGGATGGATACGGGTACTGCTTATTTCCAGTCTGCGATATCGTTGATTGGCAGACGAACTGACGGATAACCAGCGTCGACGGCTTTCCCAATTGAAAGAAGCATAACCGGTACGTAACGATTTTTTTCCATGCCGAACGCTTCAGCGATTTGGTCTTTTTCATAACCGCCAATCGGATTTGTATCGTAACCGTGTGCACGGGCAACGAGCATCAATTGCATCGAGACGAGACCTGAGTCGATCAAAATGCTGTCTTTCAGTGCACTTGCCGGTACATTTTCATACATTCCTTGAATGGCAGGTACTTGACGATCGCGGACTTCTTGCGGCATCAGTCCTTTTTCAACGGCTGTATCATAGATGTTTTCAAGTTGATCGATTGCTTTCATGTCACCAAAGACAGCGATGACAGCAGATGATGTCTCGACTTGTACCTGGTTGAATTTAGCGAGCGGGGCGAGTGTTGCTTTTCCTTCTTCGCTGTCGATGACGAGGAAACGCCACGGTTGCATGTTGACAGAAGACGGAGCAAGCGTCGCTTCTTCAAGAATTTGTGTCATTTCTTCTTTTGAGATTTTGACGTTTGTGTCGTAGTTGCGGATCGAGCGGCGTCCTTTAACGATTTCCATGAAGTCAGTTGCAGTTTGTGTAGTCATTTGAAAGTCTCCTTTTTAATTAACAGTTGTTTTAGGTAAGGTAAGGGCATTTGTTTCAATGCGTTGAATCATTTGTGCCAGCTGGTGCTGTTCGTCTGCCGTGAATCCTTCAAGCAGTTGTTCGAGGAATTCATCTTTTTGCTGACGTAACCGGGTGATTCGTGTAGCGCCTTCTGCCGTCAACGAAACGAGAATGACACGGTTATCGGTTGCGGAACGGACACGTTCAATCATGCCCTTCGTTTCCAGGTGTTTTAAATGTCGTGTCACGGCTGCATTATCAACATTGACGCGTTGTTGCAACTCTTTTTGACTGATGGTCGTGTCGACCTCGAGTTGCGCTAATAAGTCCATCCGGGTTTGGCTGAAGCCGTCCGTACAGAGATCGAATTTTTGAGCAATCGTCTTATTAACGGAGACGAGTGCATAAATCAGTCGTCCTTTTTCAGTACAGGAAATACTCAAGTTCATCACATCCTTCCCTTCGTTCGAAAAATCCTTGACGTATCAAAGATTGATATGTAAACGAATATAACGTGTCTGCTTTCATGCCGCAACTAATATGCTTCATCCACAAAAAAAGATACCATTTCAGGTGAAATGGTATCGAGTCAGACGACTTAACTAATTTTTTGTTGCTTGCGGGGAATCGTACCGGCATCAATCGCTGCAATCATCCGGCGGAAATGCCCTAACCAAAACTGCAGGAACGGACCAATCAGGAAAATCGATAAAATCGTTCCGAAGAACACGGGTCCCCCGAGCAACCAACCGATCCCGCAAGCGGTGATTTCCATGAACGTCCGCATCATCCGGATGGATGTACCGAACCGCTCGGCGAGCGTCAGGGTCAGTCCGTCCCGCGGTCCGGCTCCGTAGCCGACAGCGACGTACAGTCCCGCGCCCATCCCGATGATGAAGATGCCGGCAATCAGCCATAGTGTATTCTGCCAAAGCGAGGAGAAAGAGGGCAGGAGGCCTGAACCGAGAACGAGATTCATGAACACGCCGACAAAAATCGCGTTGACGAGTGTGCCGACCTGCGGTGTAATCCGGTCGAGCAAGTATTTGACGAACACCAACAACAGCCCGACGAGAAGAATAATCGTGCCGACGGAAAACGGCGTTTTATTTTGCAGACCGAGATGCAGAACATCCCAAGTCGAGACGCCGAGTTGTGCCGTGATCATCATCGATGAACCGACAGCGAGTAAAAAAAGACCGAATAAAAATAATGCCCATTTCAGAACGGAACGGAACAGCCAAGACGTTTGAATGATCTGCTTCATGGATGGGAGACACCTCGCTTCAAAATAAAATTGATTCATTAACTGTACCATGTTTGAGGAAAGAAACTAAAGCGAATCCGATATTTTCCATCTTGAGATGGAGGGAATCCGTTCTTCTGATCCGTATACTAATAAAAAGGAGGTCCGTCCATGCAAAAAATCCGCCATTTTTTTCGTTTTACATATCTTGAGGCCATCTGTTGTGTGTTTCCGGTCGCGATTTTCCTGGCACTTGCTGCATCCCGTTATCTGCCGGCGGAACCGATTGCCCGTTACGATTTGCTATTGATCTGGTGCCTCATCGTTCAAATCGTCTTACTCGTCACGCGTTATGAAACGAAAGAAGAGTTTAAGCTGATTTTGATTTTTCATGTGATCGGACTCGGACTGGAGTTATTCAAAGTCCAATTCGGATCCTGGAGTTATCCGGAAGATGCTTTCAGTAAGGTGTTGGGTGTGCCGCTTTATGCCGGTTTCATGTACGCGAGCGTCGCCAGTTACATCTGTCAGGCCTTCCGCCGGTTTGATCTCCGCATCACACAGTTTCCCCGGCCTCTGTTTGCTCTAGCGACCGGTCTGCTCGTGTACGCGAATTTTTTTACCCATCATTGGTTGTTTGATTTCCGGTGGATTTTGATGGGACTTGTCGCGCTTGTCTTTTATAAGTCCTGGGTCTATTTCCGTCTGGATGAAACGGTTTACCGAATGCCGCTCACCCTCTCGTTTGGCTTGATTGCCTGGTTCATCTGGCTGGCGGAAAACATCGTGACCTTTTTTAAGGGATGGGTGTATCCGAATCAGCAGGATGGATGGGAGCTGGTCGACTTCGGGAAGTTATCGTCCTGGTTTTTACTTGTCATCATCACGATTCTGATTGTTTCCGTCGAAAAATACCGGCTCGGTGATCCGTCAATCGAAATAAAATCCTGACCATATCCAAAAAATAACCTGGTACTTTTTTTGAGCAACCTAACCGACAGCCCCTTGCTATATTGGAAAAAAAGCAAAGGGGTTGTCGAAGATGATGCAACAAATCGTAGAACAGGCGAAGACGTTAGTCGCCGGTAAAATGAAAGTAGTCGAAACGGTGGAAGAATGGGACTTACTGCTCGAGGAAATCCGGGGAATCGATGAATGGGTGCAGATGTCGCGTTACTATACACCCTCCGCAAAACCGGACATCGCGTGGAGCGAACCAGAAGAAGAGGTCACATTCGAACAATCTGTCATTCCTCCTGCACAGATCAATCTTGTCATCGAACAACGTTACGCCTATACGTTTGTGCGTGAATTAAAAGGTGGTTCTTTACGGGAATGGCCGAACAGTCATATCTCGGAAACAGAAATCCGGCAATGGAACCTTGAACATGGAATGGAAATCCGTGTCCAAGTCGTACATCAGGACTCCCGCCGGACGACACTTGAAGTGATGGCTGTTGTCGCGACTGACCGGATGAAGCCACTGTCTGAACGAATCGTTTTTGAAAAATGTATCGTTAAAAATCATGGCATCATTGAATCGACGGTCGAAGGACCATTAAAGGATGAGACGGGTAAGTCCTTTTATTACGCCACACCGGTTGAAGACATGCGATTCTTCCATCTGAAAGAAGGACAGCTCGTCGATCTCGTCATGTGGAAAGGTCGTCCGGAAACACTGACGATTGCTTGGAAGTATCCGTTCCAATATGAAGAACCGACGGTACAACTGTTAGAAACGTCGAACAGTCCAACCACATCAGGACCTTCGTCAGTTGAACCGACTCACGGATCAGCCGTCAAAAAATCGGAACGCTATCTGAAACAAATGAAACGCAAGTCGAAAGTCAAACAGGAACGGAAGACACGCCGAATTCGTGAAAAGAAATCCGAACCGTTGACACCGCTTGTGACGACGTCGCTACCGGGACAACCGATTGACTTCGTTGATAAGGAACCACTCGATTTTGCATCGTTCGAAGGCATGCGGCTCGTCATTGTCGGAAATGAACAGCAAGCTCCGGTCTACCGGACGTTTTTCGAAAAAACTGGAATCGAACTGATTCATCTGTCGGGTGATGCTCAATCTGCGAAGAAAATCGCCGGTCTTGCCAAAAAGACCGATGCCATCGTCGTCGTCACAAGCCGGGTATCTCATGCGGCTTCTGCACACGTCATCGCCCAGGCGAAAAAACATGACATCCCCTTTGCGATGGAACGGCTGGATGGGCGGCGTTCTTTGTATACGGCATGCCAGCGCCAACTTGAAAAAGCCCGCTTAAATCAGTTGAAAACAGGAAAATCCTGAAAAAAGATGAAACTCCTCTCCTAATTAGCCGTAAATAGAGATAGAACTTATTTTGAGGAGGATCTTCATGATTAAAGAATTAAAATTATCCGCCCGTGAAGCGCTCAGTGGTCGCTGGGTCTTCATGGCACTTATGTTTTTACTGTTTCTCATCATTCAAGGTATTCCAACGATGTTTTCTTCTGATGCGAATGAAGATATCCAAGCCATTGATTTGATCGGTTTCTTACTGAATATTCTTTTGCTACCCCTAGCAATTGGCTGGACATGGCTTGCGATGTCTGTCGCCCGGAAAGAACAGGCGAAAATCGTTGATTTGTTTGAGCCGTACAAAATCTTCTTAAAAGCAGTCGGTCTTTCGATTGTTCAAAGTATTTTTCTTGGTTTATGGTTCTTACTACTGATCATCCCGGGAATCATCAAGTCATTTTCATACCTCTTGACGTTCTACATTTTACGCGATGAGCCGTCAATCGGTATTTTGGACGCCATTACACGTTCGCGACAAATGATGGATGGACATAAGATGGAAGCCTTCATGCTTGTTCTTTCATTCATCGGCTGGTTCCTGCTTGGTTTAATTACAATCGGAATCGCCTTCTTATGGGTCGGACCTTATTTCAGCGTCACGCTTGCGAAATTCTACGACCGAATCCGCGGAGAAGAAGCACCTGGTGAACAATCAACGTTTGTAGCACCATATTAATGGGAGAAGAGGATGAGAGCCAAGCTCTCGTCCTTTTTTAATTCCGATTGGAAAACAAGGTTTAATGGTTGCTTTACTCTGCTAAAAAGTGTACGATAATTCCAATAATTCTTATCAAGAGAAGTCGAGGGAACGGCCCGAAGACACTTCAGCAACCCCGCGCGTAGCGGAAGGTGCTACTTCCTAAAAGGAATTTTTCCTTTGAAGATAAGAGCAGACATGATCAATCCGTCGCTCTTTTCGATTTTCGAGAAGAGCGATTTTTTTATAAGGGGGACATAACGGATGGAGTATGGATTTTGGTTACCGATTTTTGGCGGATGGTTACGAAATGTTGAAGACGAACAGATGCCGGCGACGTTCGACTATGCGAAACAGGTCGCGCAAACGGCAGAACGAATCGGGTTTTCGACGACACTAATTGCGGAATTAAACTTAAATGACATCAAAGGGCTTGAAGCACCAAGTCTCGAAGCCTGGACGACAGCAGCGGCGATTGCCGCAACAACGGAGCGTCTCGAAATCATGACAGCCGTCCGTCCGGGATTCCATAATCCGGCGACGACCGCGAAGATGGCGGCGAACATCGATCAGCTCAGCAACGGACGGTTTACGCTAAACGTCGTCTCGGCTTGGTGGGAAGAAGAAGCCCGGCAGTACAACGGTATCTTCACGGCTCACGACGAACGTTACGCCCGGACGGAAGAGTTTGTCACGATCATGAAAGGATTATGGGCAGACGCTTCCCCGTACAGCTTCGACGGTAACTACTATACGCTTGAGAAGACACAACTACATCCAAAACCGGCGCAACGCCCGGGCATCAAATTGTATGCAGGTGGAGAAAGTGAAGCCGGCAAGCAAACCATCGTCAACCACTGTGATGCCTATGTCATGCACGGCGGAACGGTCGAAGAAGTGTCCGTCAAGATTGAAGACATGAAAAAACGCCGCCATGCGACGGGACAGGCACCACTTGAAAGTTTTGGACTGGCAGCTTATATCATCTGCCGGGATACGGAAGAAGAAGCGGTGCGCGAGTGGCAACGGATTACGGATGTGAAGGAAGACAGTGCCGGATACGCCGGTTATGACGACTTCGTCAGTAAATCGCAACTCGAACAACAGGTGAAGCGGAATGACTATTCGGTCTCAAACCGCGGACTCCGTCCCGATTTAATCGGAACACCGGAACAGATTGCCGAACGGATTCTTGCGTTTGAAGAAGTCGGCGTCACCCTGTTGCTCCTGCAATTCTCACCGCAACTGGAAGAAATGGAACGCTTCGCGCGCGACGTCATGCCGCTCGTCGAAGAAAAACGAAAGGTAGGTCAAATCAAATGACAAAAATTCATATCTTACACGAAAATCAGGAATGGACGGATCATCTGATCAAACGACTGGAGGAACTGGAACTGCCGTATGAACAATGGCACCTCGACGAAGGGCAGGTTCCGCTTGATGAAGTGCCGCCGGAAGGTGTCTTTTACAGCCGGATGAGTGCATCGTCGCATACCCGCGGTCACCGTTATGCACCGGAACTGACGGAAGGGGTCCTGGCATGGCTCGAAGAACATGACCGGACCGTCTTCAACGGAACACGTGCCCTGCGTCTTGAAGTCAGTAAAATCAATCAGTATACGGCACTTCGCAAAGCCGGAATCCGGGTGCCGAAAACGACGGCTGCCGTCGGACGCGATCAAATCGTCGAAGCGGCGAAAAATATCGGGGTGTCTTCGTTCATCACCAAACACAACCGCGCCGGAAAAGGGCTTGGTGTCCAGTTGTTCCATTCGATTGAGGCACTTGAGACGTATCTTGACGGTCCGACGTTTGATGAGCCGGTCGACGGTATCACATTGATCCAGGAATATATTCAGGCACCGGAGCCGTATATTACACGCTGTGAATTCGTCGGCGGGAAGTTTGTCTACGCGGTCCAAGTCGATACGTCGGAAGGATTCGAATTGTGCCCGGCAGATGCGTGTGTCATTGACGACCTGTTCTGCCCGGTTGGGGAAGAAGCACCACAAACACCGATGAAGTTTAAAGTCGTCGACGGATTTGATGATCCGATCATTCAAAAGTATGAAGCATTTCTGCAGGCGAACCAGATTGCGGTCGCCGGGATTGAGTTCATCAAGGATGCGGACGGGACGATTTACACGTATGACGTCAATACGAACACGAACTACAACTCGGATGCAGAAGCGGCGGCCGGTAAGTTCGGTATGCTCGAACTGGCGAAGTTTCTCGGTGCGGCACTGGAACGTCAAACGGTAAAATGATTCGCAAAAACCGATTAAAATAAGCCAAATACCCTGTATGGGTGCAGCCAGAAGTTAGAACTGCACACATCAGGGTATTTTTCAGTAAAGGGAGGGGTTCGGATGGTAACGTGGCATGAAGAAAAAAGATTGGATGTCCCAATCGAAAAAGCCTGGCATATCTTTGATCATGACCGGTTGCAACGCCTGATTCCGGGTGTCGTCCAGCATGAAGTGATTGAACGGAAACCGGGTGTCGTCGGTTCGACGTACCGGCAAACGTATATGCAAGGAAATCGGCTGGAGACGTACATCGTGACGGATCTTGCCTATACGAATCAACCGGATTTTAAGCAAAATACGATTGGTTTTACGCTGGCCAAAATCTTTAAACTCGAAATGACGTTTACGTTAAAGCGGCTTGACGAAACAAGTTGTCAGCTGATTTATACCGGGAAAAACGAAGGCGCTAATTTCGTCGGACGAAGCCTGCTTTCGCTTGGCGGCGAACGGGAAACAGAAAAAATCGTGCAGGAATTGCTCCGACGTGTGGAGCAGGAAGCCGGTCAGTTGCGCACATAATTGAAAAACCGTCTTGAATCGCAAGACTAAAAAAGCAAGGAGCGGATGAAAAATATCCACTGCCTGCTTTTTGTTAAGTTCTTATTGTGAGTTACCGGTGAGAATACGATTTCTGACCTGTCGGGAGACCGGACAAGTAACCTACACCACCTGTTTTTTGAATGCCGATGCCTTCTTGCATCGCTTGTTCGAGTTTCTTCGGATCAACGGCTGTAATCTGCTTTCCGTTTAATCCTTCACCCGGATGCTGATAGTTACTGAGCAGATAGCTGTATCCGCCGACACGATCGAGTGACCGGAGTCCTGTCGCTTCAGCCCCAACCGGAACGGACAGAATCCGTGAGAGCTTCTTCGTTTTCAAGTTGTATGCCCAGACGAAGTTATTCGTGTGCAACGAGCTGTCTTCACCGATGAAGAGTGTGTTCGATGTTGCGGAATAGGCCAGGTTATCCGGATTTGAAACAAGATTCGGATTCGCTGTGTTGCCGTAGGCATCCGGCTTCGCTAAATCCTCACCGATGACGAGGGCTTGCATATTCGTCGGGACATAGCGGCTGTTGATGCCTTTAGCGCGACCGAGGTCGATTTCAAACGTCGCACCGGATTCGCGTTTTTCCAGCTGAATATCATCCTGAACGGCACCATCTTGTTTTTCCGTACTGCCGGAAACATAAGAGAGTGCGATATAGGCTTTTTTGTCTTGTGCGTTCACCGTGATGCCTTCCATCTTGTTGAACTCAGACGTTGCCCCGAGTAAAGCACCGTAACGACGGGATTCGAGGAAGGCCGCTTCTTTTTCCTTGCCTGGTTTCAGCTTCAGATACTCGACCTTTTTGCTGGCAGCTGTCTTGACTGCTTTAAATCCTGGTGTTGGAACATCGGCTGTCTCAAAAATGTCACTAAACTTTGTTCCTTTGTCGATGAGACGTTGCACTTCTTTATCGGATGCATGTCCGAGCTTGATCCATTCGAGATCGCCGGCACCGCCTTCGGTTGCTTTCGTTTGATTAAACTTGGCAGCGTAGAGCGTTCCTTGTGAGAAGTCTTTCTTTTTATCGGCGACGTACATGAACATCATCGTGTTGTTACCGTCATCGCCAAAGATGGCCGTTTTCTGATCCGGGAGAATCTGCATCATTTCGTGTGAGAAACGACCGGTACTGTAGTGCTTGACGACCGATGATTTTCCTTTGCGGTCAACCGAGATTTCCGGTGTGAAGCCGTAGAAATAAGGATTCGCTTTTTCTTTTGTTCCGAAGTAACGTTCTGCGAAGGCATTGACTTCTTTATAAGCAGAAGAGGTCGGATCCGACTCGAAAGCCCGGGCATCCGGTTCATATTCCTCCGAACCGAGATGTGTTCCCCATGGTGTCGTTGAACCGTTACATGGTGTCCAGAGACCGTTAACGTTCTTGAAATCGATTTTGCTTGCTTTTTTGACAGCCAGTTTCCCTGTCTTTTTATCCTGTACGACTTCTGTCAACGTCATCGAGGCCGGTAATCCCTTGACCTCGTTTCCAGCGTTGTTGATTGAATCATATTCAAAGTGTGAGACCATATATTTTTTCCCATGGACTTCAAGCAGACTGTTTGAATCCGGTGCGTCAGAGACGAAGGCTTCCGGCTTATCGGGAACGCTCCGGTCGATGATCGGATCACCGTTGACATCGATGGGTGTTCCGGCAGCAATCATGGCGCCTTTATTTTCGACGATTTTATCCTGTGATAAGAACAATTGATTGTAATCGAGCGGCTTGATTTCCGTTTTTCCGTTTTGGTACGTGACTTTCACTTTCGCTTCTGTGTAGGTTTTAACCATTTCATTAACTGTATTGGGTGCATCCATCGATAGAAACTCAACTTTCTTGATATCGCGTGCTGCACGGGATGTATGGGCATCAGCGAATGTTGGAATCAGGCTCGATGACAGGACAGCTGCGGATAGACCGACGATAAGTGTTCGTTTCATGATAAGTTCCTCCAAGTTGTTTGTTATCTTGCTACTTTCTCATTTAATCAGTTGATTATGAAGAGGATGTAAACATAACAGGACAGTTTCATTTCACTTGGTTAATCTTTCATTTACAAAAGGAGAGACGGTGTCTTATTCAAAGCAGTCAATACTTCGGAAACTTGTATATCCTCTTTCATCTCAGCAAGAGAACGCCAGTCCATCCCGGTCAGGATCTGCTGATGAAGCGGTCGTTCCGGATCGTGTCCGAGTAAAGGGGATGCGGCATCAACACGTTCGACGAGAAAGCATACCTCTGTTCCGAACGAATCGGTTTTCGTATACAACGGTCGGATGACGCGGACGTTCAAGTGAATCTCTTCCTCGACTTCCCGAACAACGGCCTGTTCGAATGTTTCACCGGTGTTGAGGCCGCCGCCCGGTAAGGTCCAAAAACTTTGCTTTTTAGTCTCAATCCGGACCATCAGAATCTGACCGTCTTCGATTAGAGCTGCACAGGCACGATGCCGCACATGACTTCCTCCTTTGTTTGGTCTGTATATCTTCAGTTTACAAAACAAGAGACCTGATCCGCTAGGACCGGTCTCTTGTTGATGGAATTAGTTTGTTGCGTACAACGCTGATAACTGTTGTTGAACAGACTCATTGTTGAGGTATTCATCGTATGTCGTTTCTTTATCGACGATACCGTTTGGTGTCAATTCGATGATGCGGTTTGCAATCGTTTCGACGAACTGATGGTCATGCGAGCTGAAGAGCATCGCACCTTTGTAAGCAATCAATCCATCGTTAAGCGCTGTGATCGATTCGAGATCCAAGTGGTTCGTCGGATCGTCGAGGACAAGAACGTTTGAGCCGCTGAGCATCGCTTTGGATAACATACAACGGACTTTTTCTCCCCCGGATAAAACAGACGCTTTTTTCATGACTTCTTCACCGGAGAAGAGCATCCGGCCGAGGAAACCACGGAGGAACGTATCGCTCTCATCGGCCGGCGAATACTGGCGCAACCAATCGAGAATCGTTTTATCCGAGCCTTCGAAGAAAGCAGAGTTATCTTTTGGTAGGTACGACTGTGATGTCGTGACGCCCCATTTGAATGTTCCGCTGTCCGCTTCCATCTCACCCATCAGGATTTTGAAGAGTGTCGTGATCGCGATGTCATTTTGGCTGATGAAGACGGCTTTATCCGTTTTGTTTAACGAGAAACGGACATTATCAAGAACTTTGACACCATCGATTGTTTTCGAAATGCCGTCGACGATCAACAGATCGTTTCCGATTTCACGTTCCGGCGTGAAGCCGACGAACGGATAACGGCGTGAAGACGGACGGATGTCATCAAGTGTGATTTTATCAAGCAACTTTTTCCGTGATGTTGCTTGTTTCGCTTTGGAAGCGTTCGAGCTGAAACGGGCGATGAAGGCTTGAAGTTCTTTGATTTTTTCTTCTTTTTTCTTGTTTTGGTCGCCTGCCATACGTGAAGCAAGCTGACTTGATTCGTACCAGAAATCATAGTTTCCGATATACAGTTGGATTTTCCCGTAATCGAGATCGGCCATATGCGTACAAACATTGTTGAGGAAGTGACGGTCGTGGGAAATGACGATGACCGTATTTTCAAACCCAATCAAGAATTCTTCAAGCCATTTAACGGCTTTCAAGTCAAGACCGTTGGTAGGCTCATCGAGTAACAGAATGTCTGGTTTACCGAACAATGCTTGAGCAAGCAAGACTTTAACTTTCTCTCCGCCTGTCAGTTCAGCCATTGTTTTCGTATGCAGATTCTCTTTAATGCCGAGACCTTGTAAGAGCATCGCCGCTTCCGACTCTGCTTCCCATCCGTTCATTTCTGCGAACTCACCTTCGAGCTCGGCAGCACGCATGCCGTCTTCGTCCGAGAAGTTTTCTTTCATATAGATAGCATCTTTTTCTTTCATGACTTCATAAAGACGCTTATGACCCATCATGACGGTTTCGATGACTTGGAACTCTTCATATTCATAGTGGTTCTGGCGAAGGACACCAAGGCGTTCGCCCGGCGTGATGATGACGTCTCCTTGCTGGGCTTCGATATCACCGGCAAGAATTTTAAGGAATGTTGATTTACCGGCACCGTTTGCACCGATGAGACCGTAGCAGTTGCCCGGTGTGAACTTGATGTTGACGTCTTCGAATAATTTACGGTCCGCAAAGCGGAGACCGACGTTTTGTACTGTAATCATATAGAGATGAACCCTCGTTTCTAGTGTGTGATGTGCTGTTACGAGTGTACCACAAAATGATACGTCTCGTTTCAAGGACAAAGTTCTTTACATCTTAGACCGGATTGCAAAATTTAGCAACCGTGGTTTTAAACAAAATGAAACATTTTCCAACAGGAAGCGTAAGAGTAGGTAGAACATTCATGAAGGAGGAGGACGGCATGGCAACACTTTTTACGTTATTATTTTTTGCACTGATCGTCTTGCTGGCCATTGAACTGTATAAGTATATCCAAGATAAAATTGATAAAGGAGACTCAAAATGAGAGAAATCAAACCGAAAAAACGTATCAGGCCGTCAATGATCATCGCAGGTGTAATCGTCGTCGCACTTCTTGCGATGACACCATTCATCGTCGAACAAATCGAACCCGGACAGGTCGGGGTCGTCTATAAACCGTCAAGCGGTGTCCAGGACGAGACCCTGTCGCAAGGCTGGCACATCGTGTCGCCGATCACACGTGTCACCGAATATCCGATCCGGACACAGACGAAATCGCTCGATAATATGACACTGGCGACAAAGGACGGAAAGAATATCGTCGTCGACTTTACGTACAGTTTTTCGGTCTCACCCGATCAGGTGACGGAAGTCTTTAATAAGTTTGGTCCGATTGAGATTGATGAAATTGCAGCGGGTTACTTAAAACAACGTCTCTATGACGCATCACGCGAACAAATTTCGAAAGTCACGGTCCTTGAATTATTCGGGGAGCAATCGGGAACGGTTTCGACGAACATTCAGACACAGTTTGCCGAAGACGTCAAAAAGATTGGTTTCATCATCGAAGACGTGGCACTTGGAGCACCGAAACCGGATGCTAAAACGCAGGAAGCGATTGATGCGCGTGTCAAAGCGTCACAAGAGCTCGACAAAAAGAAGACGGATCTTGCGATTGCGAAAGCAGAAGCAGAACGCCTGCGCGTAGAAGCAAAGGGAGCAGCGGATGCGCGTTTAATCGAAGCGCAGGGGCTGGCGAAAGCCCAAAAAGAATTACAGAAAACATTAACCGAAGAGATGATTCAGTACGAAGCCGTCAAGAAGTGGGACGGAAAATCACCGTTGGTCAGCGGATCAGGCAGTATGGTCCAATTACCGATTCCGGATCAACAAACAACAACAGAAGAAAAATAAGTGAACTGTAATTTTTTAATAAAGTTTATCTATCGTCTGAACAAAAAAATATGGAGCACAACAAAAGCAGATTCTCATGTCGAGAATCTGCTTTTGTTATACCGTCTTATTTTGCTGACTGAGCAAATCGCTCGGCAATCGCTACTACGACTTCTGTCGCTTTGACCATGTTGTCGACGGAGATGAATTCAAACTTCCCGTGGTAGTTTTCGCCACCTGTGAAGATGTTCGGTGTCGGGAGTCCCATGTACGACAGTTGCGAACCGTCCGTACCGCCGCGAATCGGCTTAATGATCGGTGTAATACTGAGTGATTCCATCGCCGCATGTGCGATATCAACGATTTCCATATGCGGCTCGATTTTCTCGCGCATGTTGTAATATTGATCGTTCAGTTTGATTTCGACGCTGCCTGCCCCGTATTTCTTGTTCCATTCTTCGACTAAAGCCGTCAAAAAGTGTTTCCGGGCTTCGAATTTAGTCCGGTCGAAATCACGGATAATGTAATGGACAGTCGTTTTTTCGACCGAACCTTCAAACGAAATTAAATGGAAGAATCCTTCGAAACCGTCTGTGAATTCAGGTGCTTCATCGCCCGGTAACCGGTTTTGGAAAGCCATCGCGTGTTTTTGCGAATTGACCATCTTATCCTTTGCCGTACCCGGGTGGACGTTCGTACCATGGAAAACGATTTCGGCGGCAGCTGCGTTGAAACTTTCATATTCAAGTTCACCGAGCGGACCGCCGTCGACCGTATATGCAAATTTTGCATCAAAAGCAGCGACGTCAAAATGATGCGGACCACGTCCGATTTCTTCATCAGGTGTGAAGGCGACACGAATCCGGCCATGTTTGATTTCCGGGTGCGTGAGAAGATGATGCATCGCAGTCATGATCTCGGCGATTCCGGCCTTATTGTCTGCGCCGAGCAATGTCGTGCCATCTGTCGTCATCAACGTATGCCCGACATAGTTTTTAAGTGCAGGGAAATCCTTTGGGGACAGGATGACAGGAATCGTTGGGTTAAGCACCAGGTCTTCCCCGTCATATCCTTCGACGATTTGCGGATTGACGTTTGTTCCTGTGAAATCAGTCGCCGTATCCAGGTGGGCTAAAAATCCGATTGTCGGAATGTCCGCATTCGTATTGGCAGGAAGAGTCGCCATGACATATCCGTTTGCATCGACGGTCACATCACTCATGCCGATTTCCTTCAGTTCTTCAACAAGCAGACGGGCGAGCGTCCATTGTCCGTCGGTTGTCGGGACGGTCGTACTGGCATAGTCAGACTGTGTATCGATTTTCGCATATGTAGTCAAGCGACGAATCAAATCATGTTTCAAAGAAAAAACGTCCTTTCTGAGTTAAGGTAGCTTCATCATAGCATGAAGTGTGAATGTTAGAGTATTCTGAAACAAGATAAGCTGATTTGAAAAAAGGGGGATTTTTTATGAAAGCATATGTCGTCGAACAGTACGGAAAAGACGCTACGTTAACAGAAAAAGACGTCACACTCGAACAATTAGGAAAATATGATTTGAAAATTAACGTGGAAGGAACGAGCTTGAATCCACTGGATACCAAAATGTTTTTTGGTCATGTGGCGGCAGCTCCTGTAACTGGAATTCTCCAGGGAGATGTTACGGGGACGATCATTGAAATCGGAGAGAGTGTGACGTCTTTTTCTATCGGCGATCACGTCATCGCATTTGGCGGCGGACTCGGTAACCGGTCCGGAGCACTGGCAGATCAAATGTTGGTTCCGGAACAGATGGCTGTACTCAGACCGGAGAATCTGGACATTGCTACAGCAGGTTGTCTGCCGGTCATCAGTTTGACCGCGATGGAAGTACTGAAAGAACGGGCAGCCGTTCATCCGGGGATGCGCTTGTATGTAGCAGGTGGGACGGGGGGAGTCGGTCACCTTGTCGGACAATTGGCTAAACATTATGGATGTGACGTGACAGCGAGTGCTTCAAGTGATGAGAAGGCAACGTGGTTAGAAGAACACGGCATTCGCCCGCACCGGTATCGGGATGAGTCAGCCGAACAATTATTAGCGCGTCTTGGTCATGATGGATTCGATGTCATCGTTGATACCGTCGGCGGAGGTCATTTGCAGGAGTCGTTCATCCTTGCGAAGGAACGCGGGAAAATTATTTCAATCGCCACCCGGACGACACAGGATTTGACACCGATGCACAGTAAAGCACTGACGCTCGAAGCTGTTTTCGTTGCTCTTCCATTACTGAAAGGGAAAAAGGAAGAAATGATACGTCAACAGCAGCATCTGGCGGAAGTCGCACAACTCGTCGCGGATGGAGTCATCGATCTTGTCATCGAAGAGCAGGTGCCGCGTCAGCTTGATGCATTGAACGCTGCCTATCAAACCTTTGATCAGCGGTCACATTTCGGAAAGATAAGTGTCCTTTAAAGGGAAGCTCATTTTCCTAAGAATAATGATTCGATATTCATTTTACTTTTCCTTTTAATCCCAAAAAAAATCTGCTGATGAAAAAATCATCAGCAGAATCATGAATCATATGCTTATTTACGACGGACCAACATAGATTTTGAAGCTGTTTCTTTTAAAGAAGCATGTTCCGGGAAGTCTTCTAAAGGAGTACTTTCCCAAATGATTTCGTATGTTTGACGTAATTTTTTAAATGCTTGATCGACCATCTTCATGAAGCGGTCTTGGTCAAATAAAGGACAGTCTGTCGTGATCAGCAATAAACCGCCACGATGGGTCATGTGGATCGTTTGTTGAATCAAAGCGGGTAAGTCGACCTCAGCCCGGAAATGACGAGCCTGTGTTTTGACAAGAATCGGCGGATGAACGATGACGAAATCAAAGCGTGTTTTTTTGTCGGCTTGATTGATATAGTCAAAAGCATCTTGCACAAGAATGGTCTGTGTTGCGGGATCGAGTTGATGCAATTCCAATTGTTCGATGGTCTTGTTACGGCTCCGTGTTGAAAAATCAACGCTTGTCGTCTCGGTTGCACCACCGAGCAGGGCAGCCGCTGTTAACGTACCGGTGTCAGAAAACAGATTCAGGACACGCCGGTCTGCAGCATGTTCTTTGACGACGGAACGGAGTTCACGCTGCTGAATATCAAGACCGGTGCGCATGCCGGCATCGAGATGATACAGCAGAGGGATTCCGTTTTCCTGCAAGACTTCCGGGAAATCACCGCGTTCACCGGCTAAGAAATCGTCACCTTTGACCGGTTGTCCATCAATCTGGAAAGCCCGTTTTTCATAAATGCTCTTAAAATGGATAAGTGATTCGAGCGCCGATATGATATCGGCTTTAAACGAGTAGATACCTTCGTTTTCAAACGTAATCAGATAATGGTGATCAAAACAATCGATCGTCAGACCGCCGATTCCGTCTCCTGAACCGTTGAACACACGGAACGTATCAATTAAATCATTCTCAAAAAAATCATTTCGACGATCGAGGGCAGCCTCGATTTTTTCTTTGAAGAAGGTTTCGTCGATGTCTTGCAGTTCATCAGTCGTCAGTAACCAACCGATCCCTTTTTCCTGCTTGCCAAAATAACCGGTTGCAAGGTATTCTTTATCTTCTGTTGTCAACCGGAGCAAGGCACCGGCTTCTTTAAGATGGTTGGTTTTTTGGAACAGTTCTTTATACAGAAGCGGTTGTCCGTCTTTAATTTGTTCAAGGGCTGTCGTTTTAACGACAACCGGATAAATTTCACGTGGCACACGATTTCCTCATTTCTAGTTGTGGATAAGTAGTAAAAGTATAGCATATGGAAAGTTATCCACATGTGGATAATTTGAATAAAAAATGATTGAGGCAAATAGCTGTTGGTGTGGATAACTTTTGTAAAAAAAGAGTCACCTCTTTTCCATGCGCTTTCCTCAGGCGAGACATAAGCCAGAATGCTCAATTCCATGGAATCGAGCATCGGGTCTTATTTGTCTCTGACAGCGCAGATTCCTGCGCTTTTTCCTGTAGGAGTCGCATGAAAGAAGTGATCCTTTTTCATGAGTCGTAGTTTAGGATAAACATAAATGATTGACTAAAGAGAGGATGAACAGCATGTCAAAAAAGACAATTTCCGTTGTAGGTGCAGTAGTGAATAATTCAAAAAACGAAATTCTGTGTGCTCTTCGCAGTCCTGTCATGTCATTACCGAACTTATGGGAGTTTCCGGGCGGGAAAATCGAACCGGGTGAACGTCCGGAAGAGTCTCTCCGCCGCGAAATTCTGGAAGAGTTAAATTGTACGATTCAAGTAGGTAATCACATCGAAACGACGCGGTATGAATACGACAAAGTAATTGTTGAGTTATCGACTTTTCAATCGACGGTTGTATCAGGTGAACCTCAAGCACTGGAACATGCCGAATTACGATGGGTACCCGTCAAACAGTTGGATTCTTTAGACTGGGCTCCGGCAGACATTCCGGCTGTTAAAAAAATCATGAAAGCTTTTTCCACGAAATAAATTCTTCGCTTGTTAAAGGTTCTTTTAAAATCCACTCCACATTAATCGGTTTTGATCCGTGACTGCTTTTGTGAATCAGTTCACCGAAGTATGTAAAGGGCAGGGAGCGACCTTGTTCCTTGTCAGCTTTTCGAATAAAGAGATGAATTTTGATTCCGCGTGCTTCATGTTGGTGGTAAAGTTCACCAGATTTCCCGGTTGCTGTAGCGATACTTTGCGATTGCCAGTGGAAATGGTCTTTATCGATAAAGTAGTCTTGGTAATTTAATTGATCTTCAATCGATTCATTTTTGTGTAAGTTGACGAATAATACATAATCATTCCCGGCTTGAGCGACTCCTTCGCGCCAGGATCCTTCCTGGCTTGGAGATTGTAATAACCGTTGGATGACAGCCCGGCTGTACGTCATTCTCGAAATAAACGATTGAGAACCGGTCAACCAGTTTTCTCCTCCAGAAAGTTGCTCAAAGGAGTGAAGCCCAGCGTGAATCAGCTCCTGCAAATAGTCGACTAGTGTTGGCGACGAAGCTAAAATACGTGTCACTTCTTCCGAGAATGTATATTCACCGGCAACAGATTCAACAAGCAATACAATCCGATCATGTGTTAAAGACGTAGACCAGCGATTAAATAGATGCTGAATCAAAGATAAACGATGTGCCAAGACCTCTGGTGAAACGGCAAAGCGAGTGGCAGTCGCTTGAATGACATCATCAGCTGAAATCGTTTGTTGATTGAGAAGTAATTGAATCATCAATAAGCTGAACGGTTCGCGAATCGGGAACCAACTTTCGATATGTTGGAGCACACGTCGTGTATCCGGATTAAGCAACAGAGCCAGTTCTTCATCAGTCGCCACTTTCTCCAGCTGTTTTAACCGCAGGACACTTTTCCACTGTTGAATAATCGTTTCGATTGCGGGGGCGTCCGGATGCGTCACCAAATCGTTTAAGGATGGAGTGTCGCCAATCATAGTTATCAGACGCTGGTAGCTTTCACGTAACTGTTTACTGGCCGAAAACTCGATTTTTTTCATTTGTTCAATGATAAAGGACTCTGTCACACGATCCAAAATTGCCAAGGAACCTTCAGGCAAAATCGGGAAATGGTTTTGAACCGCGTTTGCGACATGATAACGGTCAATCGAATGGAAAGATTGTTGGCCGGATAACACAAGCGGTGCCACAAAAGCGCGTTGACTGTTGCCGATAAAGTCTAAAATGGTGACGTACTCTTTTGATTCATGTTTCCGTAGACCGCGACCGAGTTGCTGGATAAAAATCGTCGGCGATTCCGTAGGACGTAAAAACAGCATGACGTTGATTTTAGGGATATCGACACCTTCATTGAAAAGATCAACGGTAAAGATAAACGATAGCGGATCCCGGTCATCTTCCAGCCGTTGAATGGCGTATTCCCGTTCTGCTTCCGTTTGTTTACTTGTGATAGCCAATGACTCGATCTGGTGCTTGTTAAACTCAGCAGCCATGTATTCGGCATGATCAATATTGACACAAAAGCCGAGACCGACTTGATTTGCGCCGCTGTGACCAAACTTAGTCATCATCTCAAGAATATACTCTGTTCGAGATGAACGTTCGAGTGCTTCCACTAAATCTTTTTCAATGTATAAACCGTTTTTTTGTGGAATGGCTTCATAATCAATCGCTTCATCATCTTGAATACCAAAGTAATGGAACGGTGTTAATAAGTCTTGGGCCAGAGCATCATATAATCGAATTTCATACGCGATATTGTGGTCCACTAACTTAAAGATGTTGAGACCGTCCATTCGTTCCGGCGTTGCTGTAATGCCGAGTAAAAACTGTGGCGTAAAGTAGTTGAGAATTTTTTGATACGATTCTGAAGCGGCATGATGGAACTCATCAATGATAATGTAATCAAATGTGTTTGGATCGAACTGCTCCAGATGAATTTCTTTTGAAAACGTTTGGATTGTCGCAAAGATAAATTGTTTATCAAGATCTTTTTGATTTGCTTGATAACGACCAAAAGTAGCATCGCCATCTGTGAAAATCTTTTTGAATGTTTCTTCAGCTTGAGATAACAGTTTTCCACGATGGGCAACGAATAGAACACGTTTGGCATCAAACTGTTTCACATCAAAGGCAGCCAAATAAGTTTTTCCTGTTCCCGTTGCTGCAATGACCATGGCTTTTGTTTGTTGTTTTAACCGTAAACGGTGTAATTGTTCCAAAGCCGGAAGCTGCATCTCATTTGGCTGAATTACTTCGTATTCAACAGGAGGCTCTGCAACGCGGTCATTGACGATAAACTGTTTGATTTTCGGAGCGTCTAAATGGTGTTGTTCATATTGATCTAAAATTACCGAGGTGCAGGGAATGGCTTCGTTACTGTTCCAGAGATTATTAAACAGAGTTTGCGCTTGAGAAACTAAAGACGTGAGAGGAGAATGGGGAATTCGAACATTCCACTCCAGTCCGTTGGTTAAAGCAGACTTTGATAAATTGGATGAACCGATAATTGCACTATGTAAATTAGTTTCCCGCGTAAATAAATAAGCTTTTGGATGGAAAGCCTGATTTTTTTTGATCGGTTCGTAAATTTTAATCTCGATATTTTTAAACTGCATCAGGGTACGTAATGCCTTGGCTTCTGTAATGTTCATATAAAATGAAGTTAAAATACGAATCGGTTTATTGATTCGTTCCGCTTCTTGAAATGAAGGGACGAGTGCTTGGATTCCGGAATGGCGTGTAAAGCTGACCATCCAGTCGGCGGATTGGGCTGTTGATAATTCATCGATCAAGTGATGCAACAGTTTTTCCTGATTTTCCTGTCCCGGTGCAATTAAATCCCATGCTCTTAATGATTTTTCATAATATACAGATGTCGTAGTAGAAGATGTTAATTCACGATGCAAGGGCGCAACCAAAAGCGGCTCATCTAATGCAGAGAGCCAACGGTTTGTGGTTTCAATCATTTCCCCGGTCAGTTGATTGCGTTGAAGTTCAACAATCGATTTATAGAAGAGCTCATTTAAGTGTGTCAGTAATTCGGCGGTATAATCTGCCGGCTGAATCGGAGAGCTTTTTTCAAAAGGATGAGATTCAGTGTTTTGACTGCGTAATTTTTCTTGAAACGATGACATCTGATGACCTCCAGTAAATTCCAAACTAAGTTCAGTATACGAAGGAACTGAAAATTGTGCAGCAAGAATCTAATCAAAAATAAAAGACCTCATTTCAATAAAGAAATGAAGTCGTACTGTATCAGCATACATCGAAAAGAATCCTCAGGCTTCCAACTCCACGACCGCCTCTAACGAAACCTTCACATTACCCGCGAGTGCCCGCGTAATCATACACGATCCTTCTGCTTTTTCAGCCAGACGGCGTGCTTTTGTCAGGTTCGCTTCGGTGGTCTCTGCCGGCAGAATCAGTGTCGGGCGGTGAACGATCGCATCATACGTAAAGACACCGTTCGTGACGTCGACGATTCCTTCCGATTCCATCGTCAGGGACACTTTCGGAATGTCATTCCGTTCCAGCATCGCAGCAAGTGTGATGATGTAACAGGTTGCTGCCGCGCCAAGTAACATTTCGTCCGGATTGGTACCGACACCGGGACCGTCCATTGCGTCCGGAATCGAAATCTTCGTTTTTAATTCGCCGGTCTCGATTTGTCCGACGTCATTGCGGTTGCCGGGCCAGTCCGCTGTCAGGTGAAAATGATGTTTCATAGTAATCGCCTCCTGTTTCTTTATCATACGAGCCTTCCCGAAGATTTTCGCTTAATCTGCTCAAAGCAACACCACGCCATGTCCTTCTGGCGTGGTGTTTTGGTCTCAGCTGAAGATTTGATCGATTTGACGAATTTCGTCTTCCGTTAGTTCGACATCGAGTGTCCGGATTGTATCCGTGACCTGTTCGGCCCGTTTCGCCCCCGGAATGATGGCATCGATGCCGTCCTGTGCCAAATACCAGGCGAGGACGATATGCGCGACTTCGGCATCTTTTGCCTCTGCAATCGGGCGCAACAAGTCGACTTTTGCCAGATTATCTTTAAAGACATCTTCCTGGAACAGTGGATCATTTTTCCGAAGATCATCAAATTTCGTTTCGGCATCGTATTTTCCGGCAAGCAGACCGGCAGCAAGCGGGAAGTACGGGACGAATGAAATACCGTGTTCGCGGATGTACGGTAAAATCTCTTTTTCGGCATCACGCTTAAAGAGATTATACTCGCCTTGATAGACGTCGACATGACCGTCCTTATTGGCTTCTTTTAATTGCTCGAGCGAGAAGTTTGAGACACCGATTGCCCGAATTTTCCCTTCGGCTTTCAGCTCAGCAAGTGCCGCAACAGCCTCATCTTTTGGTGTCGTCTCATCCGGGAAGTGAATGTAATACAAATCGATGTAATCTGTCCGCAGACGTTTCAGACTGTCTTCGACCGCTTGTTTCAAAAATTCGGGTGAGTTGTTCATGACAACTTTTCCGTCAACCAGTTGGTGGGCTCCTTTTGTCGCGAGAATGACTTCTTCACGTTCCACGGTTTCGCTCCACACTTCGCCGACCAATTCTTCCGAACGTTCCGGACCATAAATATAAGCCGTGTCGAGGAAGTTAATGCCGTTCATCAAAGCGACACGGACGAGATCACGACCGGCTTGCTCATCGAGGTTCGGGTAAAGGTTGTGTCCACCGACGGCATTCGTTCCAAGACCGATGGGGTTGACTGTTAAATTGGATTTTCCAAGTTTGACTGATTTGTTCATGACTGTTTCCTCCTTAGACGATATCGAGTGGTTCTTTTTTGGTTGGTGCCGGGAAAGCTTCATCCAGTGCCGCATACTCTTCATCGGTCAACTCGACGAGCACCGCTTTTCCGTTTTCTTCAACATGCTGGGTCTGTCCGGCTTTCGGGATCGCGATGACATCACCGCTGCGAATCGCCCAGGCGAGTAAAATCTGTGCCGGTTTGACGCCGTGTTCTTCTGCAAGAAGTTCGACGGTCGGATGATCCAGCAGTTGTTCCCGTAAATCGCCGCCTTCCGCGAGCGGGCAGTACGCCATGACAGGAATGCCGTGTTGTTTTAACAGCGGCATCAATTCGTATTCGATGCCGCGTGAACCGAGGTGATACAGTACCTGGTTGACGGCACACTGATCGCCGTTACGAAGTGACAACAGTTCCTTCATATCAGAGACGTCGAAGTTTGAGACTCCCCAGCGGCGGATTTTCCCTTCTGCCTTTAACTGCTCCAACCCGTCGACCGTTTCCTGAAGCGGAATGCTGCCGCGCCAGTGCAAGAGGTAGAGATCAAGGTAATCCGTTCCGAGATTTTTGAGCGACTGTTCGCATGCAGCCCGTAATTTTTCGCCGCCGGCATTATGCGGGTAGACTTTCGAGACGAGAAACACATCGTCACGTCGTTCTTTCAGTACCTCGCGAATCAGTTGTTCGGAAGCTCCTTCCCCGTACATTTCCGCTGTATCGATCAATTCCATCCCACTGTCGAGTCCGACATGCAACGCTTCGATTTCAGCTTGGCGTTTACTTTGATCTTCTCCCATCCGCCATGTTCCTTGACCAAGTGCCCGGACATGTGTCTGATCCGGAAGCGTGACGGTCTTTTGTTTCAGTGCCGCCAGTATGACGGTCCGTTCTGTCTCATTCATCTCAATTCCTCCTTTAAAAAGCACAATAGTAGGGTTTACCACTGATGTAACAGAAAAAAACGTCTGCTTTCCGATTAAAGGAAAGCAGACGCCATTACCAGTGCTCGAGTAACGGTCCATGTTGGCCATAAACAGGATCTGTCTCGGGATGTTCAACCTGGGCAATCCGCTTCAGGTTATCCGGTCGTTCACACGGATCACCGGTTAAGGTATCGTAGTCCTGTCCCTTAGGATAGGCACCAACGACTTGAAACTTCCGGCTTGTGTGTAAAGCCCTGTGGCCCGTACCGGCAGGAAGGATAACGACATCGCCGGCCGTCAACGTAAAGGTTTTTCCGAGCGGTCCGCCTAATTGAATGCTCGCATGTCCTTCGAGAATACCGATGACTTCGTGGGCGACACTGTGATAATGGTGAAAATCAAAAATCCCGTCCACCCAGCTGTTCTGCCAGTTGTGGGTATGAAACGTCTCTTCAATAGAAGAAGGATCGTCAAAAACATGTCGATAAATAAGTACAGGTAAATTAGGATTGTTGGGGATTTCGCCGTCATCCTCAAAATAAAAAGTCTCGACGTTCATAAAATGAACTCCTCTCTGATGTAAAAATGATACATTTTTTTACCCGAAATATAACTTCCTTAATCGTCCAAGCATCTTAATGGAGAATGGGAAAGGAAGGTGCTACGATACTTGAGTTAATGAAATTTTAGAGGAGGCTTTCCAATGATCGCCATTGAAGCAAAATTAGAAGTACAACCAGCAAAACGTCAAGAGTTTTTAGAAGCTACTAAAACGTTGATCGAAGGATCACGCTTGGAAGCGGGCAACATCAGCTATGACCTGTTCCAAAGCACGGAAGATGAAAATGTCTTCATGATGATTGAGAAATGGGAAGATCAGGCAGCCATCGAAACGCACAATACAAGTGCACATTTCGGGCAGTTCGTGGCATTTGCACAAACAGCGCTTGCGAAACCGCTTGACGTTCAATCATTTAACGCGTAAATCACATCCGAAAAACCTGACTGCGGTCGGGTTTTTTTGTTTTTCTTATCGATTTAATATATTACAAAAAAATTAAATGACGAAATAGACTGTTATTTTTTCCATAAATAGGGCATTATCTCTTAAGAGACTTAAAAACTTAAGAGACTTAAAAAATTAAAGGTATGTCAGGAGGCAAATGGATGAATGAACGAAAACCACAGGCAGATGCTTCGGAGCGCTCCTTCTTCAAGATGCCTCACACGTACGCGATTATCATGGGAATTTTACTGATTGCAGTCATCTTGACGTATACATTACCGGCCGGTCAGTTTGACCGCGAAAAGCAGGACGGACAAACGGTCGTCATTGATGGGACGTATCGTGCGGTTGAATCTGCACCCGTTAACCTCTTCGGTTTGTTTGAAGCCATTCCAAAAGGGATGGAGGCAGGTGCCGCCATTATCTTTTACATCTTTTTGGTTGGTGGTGTGTTTGGCATCATCCGGCAAACGGGTGCAATTGAATCCGGTATCAATCAATTGATTAATCGGTTCGGTCAAAAAGGGCATATCATGATCCCGATGACGATGTTCGTCTTTTCCGTTGCCGGTGCGACAATCGGAATGGCGGAAGAAACCATTATCTTCGTCCCGATCGGCATCATGTTGGCACGTGCCCTTGGTTACGATGCGATGACGGGGGCGGCGATCGTCAGTCTCGGAGCCGCCGTCGGTTTTGCCGGAGGTATGCTGAATCCGTTTACGGTCGGCGTCGCGCAGTCGATTGCGGAAGTGCCGCTGTTCAGTGGACTCGGTTACCGGACGGCGGTCTATCTTGTCTTTTTAGTCGTGACGATTCTTTATGTCATGAACTATGCACAGAAAGTCAAAAAAAATCCGGAACAGAGTCTTGTGCATGACCTTGAGAAACATCGGAAACAAGAAACGACAGCAACTTTTTCTCAATTCTCGAAAAAACATCTGTTTGTTTTGGTTGTGCTTGTTGGCGGAATCACGCTAAACGTCATCGGCATCTTTGAGTGGGGCTGGTATTTGACGGAACTGACAGCTTCGTTCCTGATTATCGGCTTGCTCGCAGGAATCGTGACGATGGGTGTCAACCGGACATTCGAAAGTTTAATCGACGGAGCCAAGGCCGTTACGTTTGGTGCCTTGATCGTTGGTTTTGCCCGGGCAATCGTCGTCATTTTAGAAGATGGTCGGGTCATCGATACCGTGATTTACGGTTTGTCGAATGCCGTCGGTCAGTTACCGACGTCCCTTGCCGTCATCGGGATGTACGTCGTCCAATTGATTACAAACTTCTTTATCCCGTCCGGAAGCGGTCAGGCGGCAACGACGATGCCAATCATGGCGCCGCTTGCCGACTTGCTCGGAATTGAGCGGCAAGTCGCAGTCCTCGCCTTTCAGTACGGCGACGGTTTGACGAATATGATTTTCCCGACGAGTGCGCACTTGATGGCGTTCCTGGCGATTGCCGGTATTCCATACGAAAAATGGTTACGATTCGTCTGGAAACTGTTTGCGATCTGGATTGTCCTGGCATGTGGTGCATTACTGCTTGCAGTCGTCCTCGGAATTCAATAAGTACGTTTCAAACCTTTCGTTCGAAATGAACGGAAGGTTTTTCACATGCAGGAAACGGGAATTCCTACGACGAACGGATACGTATGACAATCAAGGGGGATTTTAGACAGATGACATATTCAATCGTTGGGTATTGTGAAAAAGAACAGGCTTGGGGTGTAGCGGTTCAATCTAAATTTTTAGCAGTCGGCAGTGCCGTACCGTTTGCGAAAGCCGGTGTTGGCGCAATTGCGACTCAGTCGTTTGCGAATACAGCCTATGGACCGGAAGGGTTGCGAATGATTGAAGAAGGTAAGTCGGCGGACGAAGTATTGAAACGCTTGACGGAAGCGGATGAAGGACGGGCCGATCGCCAAGTCGGAATCGTGGATGCATCGGGTAAGAGCGCGACGTTCACAGGTGACGGATGCAACGACTGGGCCGGCGGCATCGCTGGAAAACACTTTGCGGCACAAGGGAATATTCTCGTCGACGGCAATACGGTCAAGGAAATGGCGCGTGTGTTTGAGACGACAGAAGGACCACTGGCAGAACGGTTGCTTCGGGCACTTGCGGCCGGTCAGGCAGCAGGCGGAGATTCACGGGGCATGCAGTCTGCAGCATTGTTAGTCGTCAAAGAAGGCGGCGGTTACGGTGGTTTTAATGACCGGTACATTGATTTGCGTGTCGATGATCATGCGAGTCCGATTCAGGAACTGGAGCGGATTTATCAGTTGCATACACTCTATTTACAACCAAGTAAGCCGGAAGAAATCAAACCGATTGATGATGCGCTCGAATCGGAGTTGATGGATAAGCTGCTTGAACTCGGATACCGCGGTTCGTTTGCGGAAGCGTTCCGGACGTATCTGCATACGGAAAACTTCGAGATGCGGGAACAGACGGATCGGTCGATTGATACGCGGGTCCTCGCCTATTTGCGGGCACAATGAAATAAGGCTGTTTCGACACGAGTCGAAGCAGCCTTATTTTCGTGAATCAACTTAATGTAGCGTGTGTCCGGACCGGTACTTTGTAGCCGGTCGCAATAAACCGTTCCAGTTCCGGCTCAGACTTGGCGTTCAGACCAACTGTTCCATCGCCCTTAATGGCGACATTTGTCAACCGGACGTGTTCGATGTTCGGACCGATCGTGATGCCGTGTTTGGCTGAATCTTCAATCCGGACATCAATCAGCCGGACGTCTTCTGCCCGGTTGTCTCCGCCGAAGACCTGGATATCCGTTTTCGCCTGACGGAAGCCGCTCATCTTGACCTGACTCAATGTGACGTTTCGGGCTTTGTATTGAATCCCGATGACCGGCTGTTCCTGATAATCATAATACGGATCACCGAGGACCGTGAAATCGTGAATGACGACATTTCGATAGGCAGAGACGATAAGAGCACGCGGCTTCGAGTTTTGATACAGCGGCGTATACAGCGGTGTCTGGGCAATCAGTCGGGTCGCAATGATGTTGTATGCCGTTTGGGACGTCGGATCCGTTGCTTGATGATGACCGATATGACGGAAGTTAAATGACCGGTGATCATCGACAGACAGATGCCCGACGATTTTAACGGTCGATGCGGCAGATGACGTCGCGTGCGCCTTGATTTCAAGACCGCCGAAGCAGCGGGTCGTCGCATTGTTAAATAACCAGACATCCCGGGAACCGTCATCGATCTCAATCCCGTTTGAGTTCGAGAAGCCGGCCGCATGGGCGCGTCCGCTCGGATCATGCATGAAACAGTTCGAGATGAACAGATGGTCA
The DNA here is from genome assembly GCF_033721435.1 of Exiguobacterium sp. K1. Lineage (NCBI taxonomy): Bacteria > Bacillati > Bacillota > Bacilli > Caryophanales > Exiguobacterium > Exiguobacterium sp. K1. The sequence continues at coordinate 118,176 of NZ_JAOTIT010000004.1, forward strand.
CTGTGATGGGTCGTAATCCCGTCATCACCAAATCCGGATCCGGTCAGACCGTCGAACCAGATGAACGAACTGCTGAGATTGGCCCGTGCCCCGTCACCGTTATAGTTGTAGTACGGAGTTGAAATATCAAAGCAGTGTAATCCCGGATTGACCGCATCGACGTCAAAGACCCACCCGTACGTCACGTGCGCATAGGTCAAGCAACTCGAATGATTGCCCCACGTGCTACTTTTTTTGGCGTCACCGATCCGCTCGATGTTCCAATCCAGTGTCATCCGTTCAACGAGCAGATGATGATTGCCGAGTAAGTAATTTTGATTCGTAATCAACCGGCGTCCTTTCGGTGCCGCGTCATGCAGTTTTAAAATTGTCTGTCCTTTTCCGTCCCCGGTCAAAATCGTGTAACTCGGCAGGCGGATGCCGCGGACCAGATACGTGCCGGCCGGAACGTGGACTTGCCGGTGCCCGTCCGCGAGTGCTTCCTTAAAAGCGAGCGTATCGTCGGTCACGCCGTCACCGACCGCCCCATAGTCTTTGACATCGACTTTTTCGACGTTACTGATCAATTGCTCGAATTCATACGTCAGCCGTCCGAACCAGCTGGGCCGGACTTCATCTTGTTCACTGACGAACGCTTTCGTCAACGGAAGGATGTGTTTATCCCGATCCGTCAAAAAGAGCGGTGAAATCAAGGACCGGAGATACCGGCTCGGATGAGGTGTACGGCGCGGCGCGACGAATGAGCTGTCTTTCATCAGTTGCTCCGCCCGGAAGACGGCCTCTTGATTTGATTTCGTTTCGGTATATTCTGCAATCAGTTGTCCGTTTTGATATGGATCATGTGTATGATCTAAGTTCAACATACTTGAAACCCCTCTCTAAAAATCACTTCTTTCCTTTTCCCGTCCCACTCCGGATTCAAGCTCTTTTCTTTAAAAAACAAAAAATTCCGATAATTAGGGTCAGACTCGTATATAATGGATAAAAATGACATTAACGAGGTGAGGATGTGCGCTTTCGAAGTCGATTGCTTATTTTGATAGGTGTGGTCATTTTAGGACTTGGCATCATAAAACCATTGGCTGAGGCAGGATACGGTGCTTTACAAAACGTCGAAGTGTTTCCGGGTGGCGGTCAGCAGCCGAGTTGTGTAAGCAACTGTGAATCTGAACCGTTGACGTTTTGGTGGTCGTACTTGTTTAAGAAAAAAGAATTACCGCCTGGACAAATTAAATATGGATATGAGACGGATGAACCAGGAGAAGGCGGTGGAAAACCAGAAAAAGAAAAATTCATTTCTCTTGGCTTTCACTCATTCGTAAAAGGCGAGGGTGAAGAAGGTGAAAAGGGCTTTCCGTATTTGCTGGTCGCAACCGGTCTTGCCGGGGTGATCTTACTGTTTCTGATCGGTCGTCGTTTCCGGAAACGGAAGAAATGGAACTCTGCGGAAGAGGGAATAAGCCCCCGTTCGGTTCGAATCAAAAAACGCCTGGAAGAAACGAATCCAGCAGACGAACTGCCACCATTACCGGTTGAACAGGTCCGGCAACAGGTCGTCCTGTTCAACCGTCATCTCCCGCAAAAACTGAAACGCCGGGAAACGGAGTCGTTCCGGGAATGGTTTGCCCGGATCGGTTTTCAGCCGTCGCCTGAATTGCAACAGCTGTACGAGACGGTCCGCTATGATCCGAATCGATCGTCTGAGATGACAAAAACGGTACTGACCGACATTGAGCAAGACTTTTCCGCCTATCTCGGACAATTGAAGTGAAACTTTTCTGACCGGGGAGGCGTACAGATTGGAAGAACGGTATCAAGAAACGGGGGACTGAAGCGATGTACTTAGCAGATGCTGTGAAGCTAAAAAGTATCTTACGGAAGCAACTCGAACAGCTGGTCGAGGAAGTGGACCGGATTGCGTTTGTGGATCTCGAAAAAGGTGAGGCTTTGCCGACCGCTCAGGAACGGACGCTGCTCGATGTCGAGTCAGCGATGGATGAAGTCCGACGGGATATGCGGACACTCGATCGGTTAGTGTACGCAGCGAACTTGTCGACCATGATCGAGACGACGGAAGGTGAAATGCCGCTCGTCGAAGCGATTGAACTGGCAACGCAACTTCGGGCAAAGGCAACCCAGTTCCAGGAACTTGCGGCCCGTCCGAAACGCGAATTCCAATATGGATTTGAAGGGACGACGGTCATCCGGCATGCCCTGTACGATCCGGATGCATACCGGATTAAAGCGCAGGAAGTTGAAAGGGTAGCGCACCGGATTTCCAATGCGATCAATGCCGCCAATTACCGGACGGAAATTGATTTTGACGGTACACCTTATATGTAAGCCTTGATCAGGTGAGACTCCTGATCAAGGACGGCGCTTTGACACAAACCTCTTCCAATCGGGAATTACGACGGCCACGGCACACCTATGACCACTGACCGATGACATGTTTACCTGTCACTCGTGACTACCTGCGGAAAACCAGTTTCCTTTCGTCAGACGCCAAAAACCGTGAATGCTTCGGCATTCACGGTTTTTTTTTATAGCCATCCAATCAGAACAGGTATGCCCGGGACAGTGTTTGGGTATAACTTACTGGAAGTCATTCATGAAGGAGGACTGGAAGATGAAAGAGACATTTAAAGCATTCGTCGTTCGGGAACAGGACGGGGAATTTATGGGAGCACTCGAAACGAAGCACATTGCCGATTTACCGGAAGGGGAGGTTTTGATTCGCGTCGACTATTCCTGCATCAACTATAAAGATGCGCTGTCGGTTTCCGGGAACCACGGAGTGACGAAAGAATATCCGCATACGCCGGGAGTCGATGCAGCCGGTCATATCGTCACGTCGACCGATCCGCGGTTTCAAGAAGGCGAGGCGGTTGTCGTCAACGGTTTTGATTTTGGCATGAATACGTCCGGTGGTTTTCAAGAGTACATACGCGTTCCGGGAGACTGGATCACACCGTTGCCGAATGGAGTCACGACTTTTGAAGCGATGGCTTACGGGACAGCAGGATTAACAGCCGCCCAGTCGGTTGACGAACTGATGCAGCGGGTCAAGCCGGAAGACGGACCGGTTCTCGTGACCGGTGCAACGGGGGGAGTCGGCAGTACTGCAGTTATGCTTCTGTTGAAACTCGGATTCACCGTTCATGCGGTTACCGGAAAAGAAGCGGAAGCCGACCGGTTGAAACAGGAAGGTGTGACGGAAGTGTTATCCCGTCAATCGTTTTTGGATGAGACGACCCGCCCGCTGAAAAAAGGGACGTACGCCGGAATCATCGATACGGTCGGAGGACCGTTACTTGCCTCCATCATTCGTTATGTTCAATACGGGGGCGTCGTCACGACATGCGGCAACGTCGGCGGGGCTGAAATGACGTTAACTGTATATCCGTTTATCCTACGGGGGGTTCGCTTGATCGGAATTGATGCTGTTCAACTTCCGATTGCTGAACGGGTTCGACTGTGGCATCAACTGACGAATGACTGGAAACTGCCGATTCGTGAACGGGTGGAGACGAAAAGTCTACTGGAGATTTCAGACGTCGTCGCGTCACTTCTTGACGGAACCCACCAAGGCAGAACTGTCATCGAAATTTAACCACTGCCGGTACAGGATTCGGTGGTATAGTGATTAAAAAAGTGTCGCGATCAATTCAGGAGGAACAATAGATGAGTCAAAATGAACAACAGAAGGAACAGGACCGGTTATCCCGGAAAGAGCGCCGTAAGCAAAAACGGAATCGCCGGAGCGTTGCGCTTGGTGGTATTTTGGCAACCGTGCTGATTGTCGGAGGATGGGGTTACATGGTGTCGACGAATGATGCCAGCCAAGCGACGTCGACCGTCGAGTCCCCTAAAGCGGTCGGAAGCGAGCAAGAGAAAGACAAGAAAGATACGAAAAAATCAGCGTCGAACGAGCAAAAGAAAAAAGAAAAGAAACCGAAGAAAAAAGCGGATAAACCGGAAATCAGCCAAGCTGCATGGGTTACACGTCCTTTTGCGGATGTCTATCAAAATGCCAACAGGAGCAGTGTGATTTACAAAGCTGATTTAGGGGATGTCTATGAAATTTTAGATGCGGAAAACGGGATGGTTCACTTAAAATTGAGTGATGCGGTCGAAGGTTATATTCCGGAAACAGATGTCCGGATGGATGTTCCGTCATCGGTTAAGGACAAGACCTTGCTTGAGACGTTATCCCAAGCCGTTGCCAATCAACCGATCGAGAAGCCGGAACAATACCTCGGGCAACCGCTTGAAAAATTTGAAGCGAAGTACGGTAAGCTTGGAAATACACAAAAAGACGCCGTCAACACGTATCACTTCTCAAATGCGGGTTATCTGCTTGTCGTCTCCGACGGAATCGTCGAAGCAATCGACTGGACGAATGCATCGGCTTCCAGTCTGTCAGCTTTAGGTCAACCGGTCGTTGAAACGAGTTACGGAACATGGTACCAAGGTGAAAAACTGCAATTGAAAGCTTTCCCGGACAACGGATCAACGCGACTTCGTCTCGCACGTGATTCTGGGAAGTAAACCGGAACGGTCTGTCTGTGACAGATCGTTTTTTTTCGACCAAAAAAACCTCCCGAGCGATAGACTCGGGAGGTCGAAAATCCTTGGGAGGAAGTTTTCTTAGTAGACGCCGACAGCATCAAATGATTTCGCTGCTGCTGTTGCTTCTGCACTTGTTGAACCGTAAAGGTCTTTCGCCGATTGAACGACTGCTGCGCGAAGCGAGCTGAAGTTCGAGTTCGGAGTCAAGTAGACGCTGAGGGCACGGTAGTAGATTGCGCCGAGTTTCGGTACGCCGACACCAGTGACTGTAACACCAGTGTGTGTTCCACCGTTACCGAGAAGGTAAGCGGCTTTGTTGACGATACCTGAGTTCGTGTGAACACCACCATTATCCTGTGTACCTGTGTAGCGTTTTGAGTAGTGATCCGGGTCGCCGTAAGCAGCCGGGTTAGACATCGAACGGAGTGCGTCGCCGCTAACACCAGGTGTATAGATGTCTTCTCCTACGAGCCAGTCGAAGTTCGATCCGACTGAGTACTCAGCAACTGTTCCCATGATATCGGAAACCGCTTCGTTGATGGCACCCGATTCATTTTGGTAGACGAGTCCAGCCGTGTACTCCGTGACGGCATGCGTCAATTCGTGCGCAACGACGTCAAGTGCACCAGAGAGGTATGTGAATGTCGAACCGTCTCCATCCCCATAGACCATCTTCGTTCCATCCCAGAACGCATTGTTGTAGCTTGTTGAATAGTGGACAGAAGAGTTAAGTGCAGCACCTGCATTGTCATAACTGTTGCGGCCGTAAGTGTTTTTGTAGAAGTCATATGTCTTCACGGCGTTAACTTGCGCGCTGACAGCGGCACGATCATATGTTGTATTGAATTGGTTATCGAGATCCGCCCAAAGCGAACCTGGAAGCGTGTTACGATTTTTCGCATCGTACGTGTAGATGCCTTTACCGCGTGTCGAATCTTGTAAGTAGTAGTAAGAACCGCTCTTCACTGTGTTGAAAGTGGCAGTTGTTCCAAGAACTGTCGTACCTGTACCGACTGAAGTCGTTCCGGTTACTGTGTTGACTGGTTTCGCATGAGCGAGTTGATCGTATTTATTAAGCACTTTACCTGAATTCGCATCGATGAAGTAAGTCCAGCGTGACGGCTCTTTACCGGCGAGGACTGTTGATGTGACTTTGTAAGCATAGACCGCATCGTCTTTGACTGGATAGATGACGAGTTCTGCTTTAGGAGCTACTTCGAATTCTGTTGCTTTGATAGCTTTTTGATAAAGTTTGAGTGCTTTTTTCTCAGAAAGTGATGCTTTTTTAGCGAGACCTGGTTTCCCTTTGACGTTGATGGCATCATTTACGACTGCTTTCAATGTACCGTCTTTCGCAACGTTCCCGACGACGACACTACCAAAGACAGGGACGCCATCCACTTCTTGTTGGAGACGTACGATCTGTGAAGATCCGTCTTTTTCGACATTCTGGACAGAGAAGTCACCTTTTTTGTTGACGTACTCTTTAACGATTGATGCAGCTGGTGCTGATGAAGCTTTTGTCAGTTTACCAGTTTGAAGACCTTCTGCTCCGACTACTGTAGGAACGACAAGTACACTTGCGACAAGCGATGTAGCGAGAAACTTTTTCAAAATAAATCGCCTCCTTGTTTGGGTTGAGTCTAACTATGCCAAAGAAAAGAGGAAACGAGAATAAGCCGATTGCATTAATTAGAATTTTCTGAATATAGTGCTTAATACCCGGACTGAATAGTTAAGTCACCTAATGGAATTGAACAAAACAGCAAAAAAACCGCTTCAGGAGGCGGTTTTAAAGGATGCGTTGATAGAGATGATGTGTATTGTCACGTGTCTCATCAATTTTAAAATTGAGCGGATCCAGTGTGATTCCTTGTTTTTGCGCAAATCGTTGCATCTTTTCAAACGATTTCCAAATCTCAATATCGGGACCTTCGTGTTTCCAAAAGATATAACGGGCAGAAGGAATATGATGTCCTTTCATCCCTTTAGGAATCTGGTCAAGTGACGTGACAGGAAGACCGATACACTGAATATGTTTAGTCCCGCGTTGTCCGAGTGACAAATCAAGTGGATAACTTCCCGGTTCAGCAGGAATTTCGTGCGAACGGCGTGAAAACTCGCGCCACAGTTCCGGCATCAGGGTATGCAATTCATTTTCTTCACACGTCAAGCCAAGTCCGATGACATACAATTCGTGACGATCGACAATTTTAGGATGCATAAGAAACTCCTTTCATGAGAATCAAGAGGCAGTGATGACGGAAGGTCTCTTTAAATCAAGGAACAGTTGTGTAAAGGAAGCGTCCCACTGTGTCCCGCGGCCCTCTTCCAAAATGGCGAGTGCTTTCGCGACGAGCATTCCTTTTCGGTAAGGTCGATCGGATGTCATGGCGTCGTAAGCATCAGCAATCGCCATGATCCGTCCGAAGACAGGAATCGATTCTCCCGCCAAACCTTCTGGATATCCTTTCCCATCGTAACGCTCGTGATGGTACTTTACCCCAGGAAGAATCGGTTGTAACTTCTCCGGCAGATGAACTTGCGATAAAATGTGCACACCGATGACCGGATGTTGTTTGATTTTATCGAATTCCTCATCCGTTAAACGTCCTTCCTTCAATAAAACATCATCCCGAATTCCAATTTTTCCGATGTCATGTAAAAGGGCAGATTTACGCAACAGCTCGACTTGATCGTCGGGTAAGCCGGCGGCGCGGGCAATCTCAACCGAATATTCCGCAACACGTAAGGAATGTCCGGCGGTATAGGGATCCCGGGCATCGAGTGTTGCAGCAAACAAAGTAAACAGGCTGTCGAGCAACTGCTCATTTTCCTGATCGCGCCCTTGAATCCCTTCGACCATCAAATTGAAGCCGCCGACGAGTTGAGAGAACTCATCGGAGAAAGGGTTGTCAATCGTATTCAATTGGCCTGATTCAATCTGCGCGACTCCTTCTTGTAAAGCCAGAATCGGTTTTTGAATATTTTCATATAGAAGCAAACTGCAAAATGTCGCGAGACAAAGAATGACGACTAAAATTAACGTCGACCAACTCCAGTAAGAACGCAGGCTTTCGTTTTCTGTCAGCTGGACAGCAGAAGCAAGGACGAATAACAGGATCGGGAACACACCGATGATCAGTGTGCTGATCAACATTTTTTGGCGCAGACTAATGAATTCTTTTTTCGTTAATGTGAGCGCACCATCCCCGTATGTTTGAGATTGAACGGTTAGTTCCGCCAACATGGATTCCGTCACACGATACGTCAGGAAAAATTCGATCAGCGCATGGAGAATGGCGACGAGAACGGCACCAAAACAAGCAAGACCGATCAGGTAATAAGGCATTTCGAGCCAGCCGTAATGAATGGCGAGTGCCGTTAAGGAAGATGAAGGAATCGACAATCCCAGGAAATGCGGTCCGAGGATCCGTTTAATGGTCAGTAACGGAAAACGGTGAGTTGTCCGAAACGCCGCAGCAAGCTGCTCCTGACTTGGTACAGGTGTTTGAAAGAATTGATAGAGCGGTCGCATATGTTTTCGGTAGACCATGTATTCAAAGCTGAACATTAACACAACCGAGAGGGTCATGATTGCCAGCAAGATCGCGCGTTCCCGTACGTCGAAAGTCAGTGTTTCGAAAATGAACAAACAGCCGACGCCGAAAACAGCGACAAAGGATCCGATTAAGTAGTTCTTCAAAAGTTGCCGTTCGAATTTTTGGAGAGGTGTCATAAGGTGCCTCCTTTAGGATTGGATCATGTATGTAGCGTATCGCGAGAAGGAATCAACAATCTTCTCACTTTTAAAAAATGAGGATAAGGATTAATGAACGTTTATTATTAATATCGGTCGATTTCCGTAAAAATGAACTAAATTCCAAAAATAGGTATAGTTATAAAGAACTAATTGTTCTAAAAGTAATTGATTAAGCAACTAAAACAATATATGATTTGAATATTCAGAAAAGTTATCTCAGTCATGCTTTTCACTACTACATAGGGGGTCAGTTCACGTGGGAAAAAAGAAACAGCTTAGCTTAGCGGTCTTATCCGGAATCACGGCAGCTGCATTTGCCGTTGGTCCAGTTTTACCTGGTGGGAAGGTAAAATCTGTTGAAGCTGCTGAAAAAGCAGTCGCTGGTGCACCGATGGATTTAAACACGGTCGATCAGGATCGGTTATTAAAAGTGCTCGAAAAGCGTGGGGTCGTCTCAAAAGCTGCATCTGCAGCTGAAAAACAAAAAGCCGTTCAAAAGTATCTTGATAAAAAGGCGAACGGGAAACCGGAAGCCAATCATGATCATGAGTCGGAAAAAGAAGCAAAATTCGATCAGAAAACAAAAGATTTCTTAACGAAACAAAAAGATCAATTAGCGAAACAACTCGCTAAAAATCACAATAACTACAAAAAAGGTAAAAAAGATGGGTTTGTCAAAGTCGATAAAGCCAAACAAGCAGCTTACAACGGTTCTACTCGGACGGATAAAGTACTGGTCTTGCTCGTTGAATACAGTGATTTTAAACACAACAATGTCGTCCAAGAGCCGGGCTACATGTATTCGAAAGACTTCAACCAAAAACATTATCAGGACTTGATGTTCGGGGATAAGGAATTCGAACTGTTCAACGGTGATAAGGTCAAAACGTTTAAACAATATTATGAAGAACAATCCGGCGGCAGCTATTCTGTCGATGGGAAAGTGTCGAACTGGTTAACAGTACCGGGTACGGCAAAAGATTATGGTTCAGACAATCCGAAAGGCGGCAACGATAACCTTCCGGGCGCAAAAGGACCACGTGGTCTTGTTAAAGATTCATTGAATGCAGCAGTAAAATCCGGCATTAACCTGGCAGAGTACGATCAATTCGATCAGTACGATCTGGACGGTGACGGCAACCTGAATGAGCCGGACGGTCTTGTCGATCACTTGATGATTCTTCATGCCGGAACAGGACAAGAAGCAGGCGGCGGTAAGCTCGGCGACGACGCAATCTGGTCGCACCGCTGGACACTCGATGGTGTGTATCCTGTAGCGAATACAACTTCAAATTCTACAAACTGGGGCGGCAAGATGGCAGCCTTCGATTACACAGTTCAACCGGAAGACGGCGCAGTCGGCGTCTTCGCACACGAATTCGGACACGATCTTGGACTTCCGGATGAGTATGATACACAGTACACAGGTCAAGGAGAGCCGGTTGCTTCATGGTCGATCATGAGCGGCGGTAGCTGGAACGGGAACATTGCCGGAGCAGAACCGACAAGCTTCTCACCACAAAACAAAGAGTTCTTCCAAAACGTCATGGGCGGGAACTGGGCCAACATCCAAAACGTTGACTTTGATTCACTTTCAAAAGCAGGAACGGCTTCGTACCTTGACCAAAGTGTAACGAAATCGAAAAACCCTGGCATCATCAAAGTTAATCTTCCGAAAAAACCGGTTAAAGGCATCGCACCGGCTTTCGGTAAAAAATATTACTACAGCACAAAAGGAAATGATCTCCACACGTCAATGACATCTCCGGAATTCGATTTGACGGCTGCGACATCAGCGAAGTTCGATTACAAAGCGTACTTTGATGTCGAATTCGATTATGACTTCTTGAAAGTCACAGCGACAGCTGGCGGCGTCTCAAAAGTTATCGATGTCATCGGTGATGAAGATACAGACGGCGATCAACGCGCTGAGTCTTCAAAAGGTGCATGGGTCGACAAATCATATGACCTCAGCGAATTTGCTGGTAAAAAGGTCACATTGACATTCGACTACACAGGGGATGCCGGTCTTGCCCTCGACGGATTCGCACTGGATAACGCGAAATTGACAGTCGACGGAAAAGTTATCTTTGAAGACGATGCAGAAGGTACTCCGAAATTCAAATTAGATGGCTTCGTTGCTTCGGACGGTTTCAGCTATGCGGATAACGCATACTACCTCGAGTGGCGGAACTATGCAGGATCAGATAAAGCGCTTGAGTATGCACGTGGCGTAAAATACAACACAGGTCTTGTCGTTTGGTATGCTGACAGCAGCTTCACGGACAACTGGGTTGGCGTTCACCCGGGTGAAGGATTCCTCGGTGTCGTCGATTCGCACCCTGAAGCAATCGTCGGAACTCTGAAAGGGAAACCAGTCGTTGCAGGAAGCACACGTTATCAAATCGCGGATGCGGCTTTCAGCTTCGATAAAGCACCAGCATGGCTCATCGATTCGCCATCACGTGGTCTTTACGATTACAAAGGACTTGCAGGTGTGACGAAGTTTGATGATTCTAAATCGTATATCAATCAATTGATTCCGGATGCAGGAAAACTGCTCCCGAACAATGGTCTTAAAATTCAAGTCATCGGTGAAGCGAAAGATAACTCTGCTGGAGCTGTCTGGATCCACCGTTAATAAACAGAAGCAGGTTCGGATCATTCCGAACCTGCTTTTTTGCTTGAAAAGTGGAATCAATTGGAAATTTATTGGTCAGACAACTTGACTTTTAAAGCGCAATCATTTTATACTGACGTTAGCTTAATATTGTTATTGTCACTACTGATTCACATTGCGTCACGAACAATCTTTTCGTCGCTCCATGTATTTCGGGACAATAATGAATTTCTTTCATATGCGAGGCATATGTATTAAGTAATTTATTTTTGGAGGTTGTTCCCATGAACACAGGTAAAGTAAAATGGTTTAACGCAGAAAAAGGTTTCGGTTTCATCGAAGTTGAAGGCGGAGAAGACGTATTCGTACATTTCTCAGCAATCACTGGTGAAGGTTTCAAATCACTTGACGAAGGTCAAGAAGTTGAATTCGAAATCACTGAAGGCGCACGTGGAGCACAAGCTGCTAACGTCGTAAAACTTTAATCTCAACTTTTCAATCGTCCTTTTTCGGAAGGGCGATTTTTTTAATGAGTTAATATCTTGAATTCAAGATATATGTGAGATATACTAATGGTACCAACTATTCATTCAGAAAAGGACGTGGCAAACATGGAATTACTCGGCATTCATCATGTATCTATTTTAACGGGAATGGCAGAACGGAACTATCAATTTTATACACAAGTTCTTGGGATGCGTCTGATCAAGAAAACCGTCAATCAGGATGATACGACGTCTTATCATTTGTTTTACGGGGATGCAGAAGGAAATCCGGGAACAGATTTGACTTTTTTTGATATTCCGCATTTAGGAACCGGTGTACCCGGCGCATCGAGTATCTCGTCGACATCACTCCGCGTCAAAACGACAGCGTCCCTTCAGTTTTGGGCAAAGCGTTTGGCGCAACAAGGCGTTGACCATGATGCGATTATTGAACGGGCAGGACGTCAGACGCTGGCGTTTCGTGATCAGGAAGGAACCCGCCTGATTCTCGTCGCAGAAGATGGGGAACAAGGTGTCGCAGGTGGCGTCCCGTGGAAACACGATGAGATTCCAGCTGAACATGCGATCATCGGCTTAGGCGCCGTGACGTTGACAGTTAATGATCCGGAACCGACAGCCCTCGTCTTAACGGAAGTCCTCGGCTTTAAGAAAATCGGCAGTTATCCGTCCCTTGCCGGCGACTTTGCGGAAATTGATGTCTATTCGACGGGGCAAGGCGGAATCGGGGCAGAAGTGCACCTCGAGGCGCGACCGGATCTCGATCGGGAACGTCTCGGTCGCGGCGGTGTTCATCATGTGGCCTTCCGTGTTCCGAACAGCGAAGAGTATGACTTATGGGTAAAACGGCTGAACGAGTATCGTCTGCCAAACTCAGGGAAAGTCGACCGTCATTATTTCCAAGCACTTTATTTCCGCGAACCAAATCATATTTTGTTCGAGTTATCGACGGATACGCCGGGATTTGCAACCGATGAATCAGTCGAAACGCTCGGAGAGACCTTGGCGTTACCACCATTTCTTGAACCGCAACGGGAACAGATTGAAGCCCGTCTGCGTCCACTTGAAATCTGACAATCCTGTGACACAGGTCACAGACTGACGGACGTCCCGTATACTAAAGGCAGGAACCAGAAAAAAGGAGTGACGGGATGTTAGGAACTACGTTAGGTCAATTTCGATTGATTGCGATTTTAGAAGGTATTTCATTTTTAGTCTTACTGTTGATTGCCATGCCGTTAAAATATATGGCAGGCATTCCGGAAGCCGTTTCCGTCGTCGGAGCTATGCATGGTGTCTTGTTCGTCATGTATGCGTTATGGCTTGCTGTCGTTAAATTTAAATATCGTTGGTCGTTTGTAAAAGCAGGGATCGCCTTTATTGCTTCGTTCATTCCATTTGGGACATTTGTACTCGATCGAAAGTTAAAACAGGAAGCAACAAACGCGTAAATTGTGTATACTAGAAAAAGCACGGCTGTGGATAACTGTTTTTGTCGATTCGAAGCAGGTTATCCACAGCTTTTTTCTGTGGATAATTTTTAGGAGGATACTATGTCAACATTTGAAGCACTACACATTCAAGAACAATGGATCAAGAAATTACAAAAACAAGGCATTAAACAACCGACGCCGATTCAGGAGCAGGCGATTCCGCATTTGCTCGCCGGTCGTGATTTAATAGGAAAAGCGCAAACCGGTACAGGGAAGACACTTGCGTTTCTCCTGCCGATTCTTGAACAAATCGATTTAGAAAGCAAAACGGTCCAAGCGTTGATCGTCGCACCGACACGTGAACTCGCGCGTCAGATTGCCGACGAAACACACAAGTTAATCCGGAACATGGAAGATATCCGGGCACTGGCTGTATACGGCGGGCAGGATGTCTTCAAACAAATTCAACGTCTCGGCCGGATGCCGCAAATCATCATCGGGACACCGGGAAGGATTTTAGATCACGTCGGTCGGGGAACTCTTGATTTGAGCGAACTGAAGACGCTTGTCTTGGACGAAGCGGATCAGATGCTGCAAATCGGATTTTTACCGGAAATCGAAGACATCATCGCAGCAGCACCGGTTGATCGTCAGTTCGTCATGTTGTCGGCGACGATGCCGGAGAAAGTCGAGCAACTCGCGAAAACGTATTTGCGTGATCCAATCGAAGTCCAAGTCGAAGCTGAAAAAGTAACGGTCGATGCGATTGAACAGTTTGTCGTCGAGACGACAGACCGCCGGAAACAAGCGACACTCCGGACGATGCTTGACGAGATGCGTCCGTATGCCGCCATCATCTTCTGCCGGACACAACGCCGTGTCAGTAAGCTGAACGAAGAGTTACAGATGCAGGGATATCCGACGGATGAATTGCACGGCGGATTGACGCAAGGGAAACGTGAAAAGGCGATGGCGAAGTTCTATCAAGGAAAAACACCATTCCTGATTGCGACGGACGTCGCGTCACGCGGGCTTGATGTTACGGGTGTTACACACGTCTTCAACTACGATTTACCGGATGATGCCGAAAGTTACGTTCACCGGATCGGCCGGACAGGCCGTGCCGGTAACGACGGCGTAGCGATTTCAATCGTCACACCGCGTGACGGCCGCAGCTTCCGCGATATGGAGCGGGAACTCGGCGTCGAAGTCACGCCGATTGTCGTCGAACTGTCGGATGAAATGATTCGTGCACAACATGATCAAAGCAAAGGAACGAAAAAACCGGCGGAAGGTCGTGGCAATACACGCCGCTCGAGCAACCGTCGTCCGGGCCGCGGTCATCACAAATAAGTAAACGAAAATCCCCTTCGCTCCATGAATTTTATGGAGAAAAGGGGATTTTTTATTTTGCGTAGACCATTTGTCCGCCGAGATGACCGGTATAAGCGAGTAAACCGCTTCCGACGATGGCAACGAGCAGGCTCAGCATGAGCATTGTTTTTTTGTTGGACCGATAACCGAGTAACAGAAGAACAAATGTGATTCCAAAAGCAACGAGGCTGAACAAGGCGAAATTTTCATGATTCGAGATGGCTGCGTGCGTTGCGCTGCTGAGATTGGTTTCTGCATATTCTTCTGCCCCGTCACCGGATAAGTAAGCGGCGACACCGGACAGGAGACCGGCAAATAACGTGATGAGGACAAATAATTTTAACTGGACCCATTTCAAACTAAACAGTAATAAAATCGTCGCGAATAGTAAAAGAGCGATGGGTGCGTGAACGAGCAGGGGATGAATTGGTACGCCACCTAACATACGATAACCTCCTTGATAAGTAATAAGAACATACTTTTACTCTACCCGGGTTATCTGACAGTTAGCTGACGGGAATCAAGAAGTTGGAAAAAGAATCGTGAAGCGTGTTCCGGATTGCGGTGCCGATTCAATGAAGATGGTCGCATCATGGGCGTCGGCAATGGATTTAGCGATGGCGAGCCCGAGCCCGGTTCCGTTGCCGTGACGGGAGTGATCACCGCGGAAAAACCGTTCAAATATCTTATCGTGATTTTCGGGTGGAATACCGATTCCGGAGTCGGTAATGGTCAATCGGACATTCGTTGACGTCTGTTGCAGTTGTACCTCGATATCAGCATCGCTGTAAGCGGCAGCATTTTCTAAAAAGATCGTCAACAGACGGATCAACTGATTTGGGTCCCCCTTGACGAACAGATTGGGCGCGACAGATAAAGACAATGTCCGGTCGACCAACGTATGTTTAAACCGTTCAGAAGTCTGTGTGACGAGCGTACTTAAATCGACGGGGCTCATCGAACCGGGTTGACCTTCACGGGCCAATAACAGTAAATCAGAAACTAAATACTGCATCGAGGCTGTCTCTGCCTTCAAATCCGATAAGATGGTTTTTCCTTCCGTACTGAGCGGCTCGGTCTCGAGTAACTCGATGCCGCTGTATAAAATCGTCAGCGGCGTCCGCAATTCATGGGAAGCGTCCGATGTAAACCGGCGTTGCCGGTCAAATGCTTGTTGGACCGGAACGACGGAACGGCCGGCTAATACATAACTGAGACCCATCAAGACGAGGGTCGACAGAATCGTGATACCGGCTAACATGGCAATCAGGCGCTGGAGTGTATCCTGTGTGGCAGAGATGTCTTTCATCAAAACAATTATTCCCTGTTCATCATTATCCCGTTGATAAAGCAGATAATGCCGGTCGTCGAATTCGATTTTTTGAGTTTCTTCGTCCGAGGTCATAAAGCGTTGAAGGGTCTTCGCCGGTAAGTCGTCAGGAAGCGACGTGTAGCGGACTGATCCGTCCGGATTCATAATCTGAAAGTAAATCGGATTGCGGATTAACCGGTCTTCGCCGTGCTCGATCCGTTCGAACAGATCACGGTCGGACACCGACTTTAATTGGTTCAGCTCGGTTTGATCGAGCAGCCGGGCTGTTGTGAAGTAAACGCCGACTAAAATCAGAATCAACAACAGTAAAAACGTTCCGCTGAACAATAACGTCAGCCGTTTTCGAATGGTTTCAAGCATGAGGACCTCCGAGCCGATAACCGAATCCGCGGACGGTTTGAATCAAAGCCGGTGCACCGGAGGCATCGAGCTTTTTCCGGACGAGCCGGACGAGTGCGTCGAGTGCATTATCGGTGATATCTGCGCCGATTCCCCAGACGACTTCAATGATCAGCTCTCGTCCCATGACCTGTTCCGGGCGGCGAAGCAACAGGGATAGAAATTCAAATTCACGACGTGTCAGCTCAAGTAACTGTCCGGCATAGGAAATCGTCTGAGTCGCGATATCAAGTTCAAGTTCTTGATACGAAACAGTCGAGACGAATGCCTTTTTCTGACGCCGGCTCAAGGCGCGTAAGCGTGCTAACAGTTCGTTTGCCTGAAAGGGTTTCACGAGATAATCATCGGCACCGCTGTCGAGTCCGTGTACCAAATCGATTTCCGTATCACGGGCCGTCAACATCAGAATCCCGCCTTCAAAGCGTTCCTTGCGCAATTCAGTCGCTACTTCAATCCCGCTTTTATGCGGCATCATCCAATCGAGGACCAATAAATCATAACGAAAAGTCTGGCATTGCTCGATGGCTTCGAGTCCGTCATGAGCAACATCGACCTGATAGCCGGCACGTTCCAAATGAAGCCGCAACATTTTGGCAAGCCGCTTGTCATCCTCTGCAATCAAAATCCGCATCCCTGTTCCTCCCGGTTTGTTTTTTCTTATTATCCCACAGTTGTCATCAGCTAGTTGTCAGTTTTTATCGATACAGTAAAGATAACAGGAAACGAGAGGAGAGGAAAAATGTGAAACCGAAACCGTTCGCCAAATGGATTGTGGGACTGAGCAGCAGTGTATTTTTAGGGCTTGCGATTGGTCAGTTGACCGTTGCGACAAACGATCAGCCAGCGAATACCGTCAATACGGGAGATTCTTATTCAAACGAGACGACAATCCCGAGCCAACCGTCTAACGGTGATGACGATGAATGGGGAGAGTCGGATGATGAAAACGGATATTACAACGAAGAGGATGACGGTGATGACGGCAATTGGCAAAGCAACGATTCTTCCGGATTTAATCAACCGAGCGGCGGAAGTGACGGCCAGTCCAGTCATTCGAAATAGGGGGTGAAACGAAATGGAGCGGCAACTCTATTCAATGCATAACATCATTCGTTTTGTCACGCACCAAAGGATCGAAGAAAAGGAATGGCAGGACATCGAGCAATTCTTTCAGTATGTGGACCGGCAATGGTCACGATTCGACTCATCCAGCGAAGTCAGTCAGTTGAATCAACTGCTGATTGGTCAGACGCTGACAGTATCGTTACCGCTTGCACGACTGTTGCAACGGGCAATCCGTTATTTTGAACAGACTGAACATTATTTTTCTCCCTTCTTACTCGATCAGCAACGCGCAAACGGTTACGACCGATCATTTCCCTTCCGCCGGGCGGTTGAATCAGAAATGAATCTGCCGCCTGAAATCAGTCCATTTTTAGTGGAGGGATGCGAAGTGACCCGGGTCGGGGGAGGAACGATTGACTTAGGTGGAATCGGCAAAGGAGCGGCTGCGATGATGGCAGCCCAGCGTTTACGTAAGAATCAGCCGCGCGGGTTAATTGAAGCGGGCGGGGATGTCATCGCCTGGTCCGATGGTGAGCCGTGGAAAATTGCCATTACGGATCCCGGAACGGAAGCGGAAATTGCGGAAGTCCGGTTACGGCAAGGGGCGGTAGCGACCTCAAGCCGGCTGTATCGTTCCTGGAAAGTCGGCGAGAGAACGAATCACCATTTATTAAGCGGCAAGACAGGGCGCCCGATTGAAAGCCGGTTCGTCCAAGTCACGGCATCCGCTCCACAGCTCTATGAGGCAGAAGTAATGACGAAACTGGCTTTTCAGATGACAGAAGCCGAACGACAGGACAAACTGTTCAAATGGTTTCCGAACGGGCGGCTGTTGTTGATGGATGCATCCGGAAAAATGGTTGCGGAAGAGAAAGGAGGACAAGCCATATGGACTGGATGAAATGGTTATTTTCAACATGGACGATGATTCGTTTGAGCGGACTGACCGGACATTTCTTTTTGACATTATCGGTATTAGCCGGTTTACTCGGTTCGTTCCCGGCCTTAAAAAAACAAAAAGCTCGTTTGCACAACATTCATCTGTACAGTGGCTGGGCCGGCTTACTGGCGATTGTACTTCATGCGACATTGATCATTGTCGATACGTATGCCCCTCTGAGCTTACTGGAGATTCTGGTTCCGGGAACAGCCTCATATGAGCCGCTTTGGAATGCATTTGGAACGATCAGCCTCTACCTGTTCGGATTTGTTTTGGTGACTTCCGATTTCTTGAAAGAGACGCTCGGAAAGACATTATGGAAATTAACGCACTGGCTTGTCCTTCCGGCCTGGCTTTTGATGACGCTTCATGGCATTTTCATCGGGACGGATACCGGAACGCTCTTTACGACCATTTGGTACGCCTGTTCGACACTGACACTGTTTACACTGATTTTGTACCGGATGCAAATCCGACCGAAAACGGCAGCACCTAAAAAACAAGCATCCTCATTCGTGAAATGAGGATGCTTGTTTTTTTAACGTTGTCTTAACCAGGTCGTCCAGGCCTCAAAGGCCTCTTCCCGATTGTCGATATAGTTGTGGTCACTGTCGACGATGATTTGTTCAAAGGCGCTCGCATCCTGCAGCAAGTCATGGTGAAGCGATTTGATGGATGTTTCATCCCGCTCCGACGTGACGAGCAGGGCTGAGCGTGTTCCGAGTTGTTCTTTCAGTGATAACAGATTCCATTTCGCATGATGCTGTTTTAATTCATCGAGTAACGTAGCACCGTCCGTGTGCGACAGGAATGTGGCACCACGGCTCAACACACCCTGCAACGCTTCTTCGTGTTCCGGGTAGTCGAGTACGAGTTGACCGATCAAACCGAAGTTAAACGGAGAGATTCCAATGTAATGGGCAATGTCCGGAACATCAATGAATGCGTGGAGTCCGGCAAAGCCGCCCATACTGTGACCGACGATTGAAATCTGATCGGCTGAGATATCATGTGCCTGCGTAAATTCAGGAGAAACGACATGTTGCATGACGGCGGTCGCGTCTTCAAGAACATGCCGGAAACGGAATGAACCCGGACTGCCGATCGTTCCGCGGTAAGACGTCACGAGGACATGAAAACCAAGGTTTTGTAATTGAACGGCCCAATCCATGTTCAATTGTTTCCCGGGGAATCCATGGAACAGAACGATGAGTGGAGCGGGAGCGGCAAGTGCCGGGGAATAAAGCCGGCAAAATAACGATTCCTCCCCGCCGCTCGGGAGTTCGAGTAATGATAAGTTGGCTTTTTTAGTAATGGTTTCCATGACATCCACTCCTTCAGAAAAAGTTGCATCTGCCATTTAGTTTGATACAAATCGATGAACAAGGCAATGATTAAGTCTATGAATTAAATGAGAACACAAAAAAAGACGGAAGGCAGGACTCGATGTAAAATCGGGTTCCGTCTTCCGTCCAATCGTTTTTGCCTTTAGAATACTTTAGTCGTCCATGATTCACAATTCCATAAATCCGTTGCGACGGCTTCATAAAATTCAGGTTCATGTGAAATCAACAGAACGGTTCCCTTGTATTCCTGTAACGCACGTTTGAGTTCTTCTTTTGCTTCGACGTCCAAGTGGTTGGTCGGCTCATCGAGAACCAGAATATTAGATTCCGTGTTCATCAATTTACAAAGGCGGACTTTCGCCTTTTCCCCACCGCTGAGCACTTCGATTTTCGATTCGATGTGTTTCGTCATCAGACCGCATTTCGCGAGCATGGCCCGGACCTGTTGCTGTGTCAGAGACGGAAACGTACCCCAGATCTCTTCGATACACGTATTCGAATTTTTTTCTTTAATTTCCTGTTCGAAGTAGCCGATGTGAAGATTTTCCCCGCGTTCGACTGTACCGGAAACCGAAGGAATCTCTCCGAGCAGACTTTTCAGCAAAGTCGACTTCCCGATACCGTTCGCTCCGTGCAACGCGATTTTTTGACCGCGCTCGATCATCAAATCAAGCGGACGGGAAAGCGGCTCATCGTATCCGATGACAAGTCCTTTTGCTTCGAACATCAACTTACTTGGTGTCCGGGCTGTCTGGAAATGAAACTCAGGTTTTGGACGTTCCTGCGCGAGTTCGATGACGTCCATCTTATCAAGCTTCTTCTGACGCGACATCGCCATGTTACGTGTCGAGACACGGGCCTTATTGCGGGCGACGAAATCTTTCAGCTCGGAAATTTCCTGCTGTTGACGTTTAAAGGCTGACTCATGTTGCTTCTTCTTCGCCTCATGGACAGTCAGGAAGTTGTCGTAATCACCGACGTAACGGTTGAGTCCTTGGTTCTCCATATGGTAGATCAAGTTGATGACACTGTTCAGGAATGGAATGTCGTGTGAAATCAAGATGAACGCATTTTCGTAATCATTAAGGTAACGTTTCAACCATTCGATATGTTGCACATCCAGGTAGTTGGTCGGCTCATCGAGTAAAAGGATATCCGGTTTTTCAAGCAACAGTTTGGCAAGCAGAATTTTTGTCCGCTGTCCGCCGCTGAGTTCCTGGACATCACGATCGAGACCGATCTCATCAAGACCTAGACCGCGTGCAATTTCTTCGACTTTCGCATCGATCGTATAAAAATCATTGTTCGTCAAGATGTCTTGCAAGACACCGACTTCTTCTAACATTTTTTCGAGTTCGTCTGGTTCGACTTCGCCCATTTTTGTATACAGATCATTGATTTCCTGTTCGATGTCGAACAGATATTGGAATGCTCCCTTTAAGGCATCACGAATCGTGAGTCCTTTGGAAAGAACAGCGTGCTGATCCAGATAGCCGACCCGAACGTGTTTTGCCCATTCGACTTTTCCTTCGTCTGGTTCAAGCTGCGAAGTAATGATGTTCATGAACGTCGATTTTCCTTCGCCGTTCGCTCCGACGAGACCGATGTGTTCCCCTTTTAACAGACGGAACGAGACATCTTCGAAAATCGCACGATCGCCAAAACCATGGCTTAAGTTTGATACCGTTAAAATACTCATAGTTACTCCCTTATTTCACGAATTCAATTAGACGCCTGTCCGTTTTTTCTGGTTGTTCGTTTTTTTCGTTTTTTGGCTTGTCATTTGTTTTGTTTCTGTTCCGCGCAAACCGGTCGGACGTTTTGTCTGTGATTGTTTTTTTGCTTTTAATTGTTCAATCATTGCTTCTTGAAGAGACAATTTTTTTGGTTGTTCGCTCATGTGTGTTCACCTCGATTAATTCGTTCTTATCCTCTAGTATGCCAAAAAAAACGTGTCTTGAAAACGAACTATACTTAATTCTTTCATTAAATGATTTCTTCACCTAAATAAATCACGTAACAGTTTCGGTCTAAATCGACTTCACAGCTGTCCCGCTCAAAGACCCCGTGATCCGGTACACTCAGTTTATCTTTGACCAAAAAGCGCATGGCCTGAATATGATTCGGGACTGTCACTGTCTTGATGACGGGATGTGAACCGCCTGCCTGGAAGCGCCGGAACTCGAGATGAATCTGGTGCGGCGGATAGACACGGTCCGCCGGATCACGGGGGGAAGCCTCGACATGATCGACAATCAACTGGTCATATTCCCCGTCCATTTCATTGGACCGCAACTCGTATAAGTGCCCTTCGATGATATGGAATTCGCAGAGTTGATGCGCAATGATTTCTTCCGGGTCAATGGCGAAACGGCTGTATTGATAAATGGATTTAAATTCATTTTGATCTTCGACATAATAGGCAAGTGACATTTGAATTCCTCCTCAAGTCTTCTTCGTTATTCTACTGGCATTAACGAAAAAAGTTCCGGAACGACTTAGAAACTTTTTTGCTGGAAAAAGCGTATACTTAGAATAACAAATTGTGATGAAAGGGGTATGCGATGTGAGTTGGATGAAGCAGGCGACACTTGCAGCTACATTATTGGTCGGAACGACGCTCAGCGGTTGTGGATCGGATAATGCAAAAGCGGAGCGTCCGGATGATCCGGATTGTGACGATTATGAATATGATAATGATGAAGGTGTCTGGTATTGTGATGATTCAAGTTCGACACACTCCGGGTTCTTTTACTGGGGAGGAAGTTATTTTGCTTCACGCGCCTTGATGCATAGTGCAATGCGGACGAAAGGGTATACACCTCGGTCAAAAGACGTTAAAAGTTATAATGCCAAGACAAAAGGATTTGGGACGGGATCATCGTCCGGCTTCTTCGGCGGATGAGGACGCGGCAGGAACTCTACGGGGATATCGAAGCTTTTTGGGATGTGCTCGACGGTGAAAAGTATGCCTTAACAGAAGTGATGCCTGTTCCGAAAGAAACGATCGAAGCCTTGCGGACGGCGGCACGGGAAGCCTATACCATCTTTGAGAAAGTGATTCCGATTCTTTGGACGATGGATGACGACGGATTGATTGAACTCGGTTTTCCGAAAGCTGCCCTGTCCTTTTTACGGTTGCAGACGATGCGCCCTTTATCGATCATCAGCCGTTTTGATTTTATTGTCACAGGAAATCGTATATCGGTCATGGAATGGAATGCGGATACGCCGACGTTCATCAAGGAATGTTTTGAAGTCAACGACCGGATTGCACGAAAAGCGGGATTTGGACCGTTCAATGACGGGCAGGCGAAACAGTTGGCGGACAGCGTTGATCGTGCGGTGAAGGCGGCAAGCCACCGGATCCATCTCGAAAATCCGCATGTCGTGTTTACTTCACACGGAGACAACATCGAAGACCGGTGGACGACAGAGTATCTGCAACAATTTGTTGCCGGTGCTACATACTGTCCTCTTGACGAACTTGAGATACGAGCAGAAGATGGATTGTATGACCAGCAGGGACGACGAATCGATATTCTTTACAGGCAGACGTTTCCGATCGAGATGGCTTTACTCGACCGTGATGAAGACGGAACAGAGCTCGGGCGTTTATTGCTTCAGCTCGTCGAGATGGGGCTGCTTGAAATCATCAATCCACCATCGGCTTTCCTGATGCAGGCGAAGTCGGTCCTGGCATTGATTTGGCTCCTGCATGAAACGAACCATCCTTATTTGACCGGACACGATCATGAAGTCATTGAGGAGTACTTCCTGCCGACCTATTTGAGTCCGGAGCCTTTTTTACGTCAGCATCAAGCTTTCGTCGAAAAACCGATTTTTGGACGGGAAGGGGATACCGTGACCGTCCGTCAAGGGGATGGAACGGTCCTGTTCAGCAACGAACAACGTTCATTCAGTAATC
Organism: Exiguobacterium sp. K1; assembly: GCF_033721435.1. Taxonomy (NCBI): domain Bacteria; kingdom Bacillati; phylum Bacillota; class Bacilli; order Caryophanales; genus Exiguobacterium; species Exiguobacterium sp. K1. Next base: position 141,452 of record NZ_JAOTIT010000004.1, read on the forward strand.
AGTCGGCCGTGTATCAGCGGTATCAGGAATTACCGATGTGGTCATTGGAAGATGAAACAGAAGTCGCATACATGTTTGGCGTGTTTGTGCTTGGCGGGCGACCGAGTGCTGTCGGGGTACGTGCAGGTGAACGGATCACGGGAAATCGATCCTATTTCTTACCGATCGGGCAACGTGAAAATCAAGAGGAGGATGGATGATGAAAGCAGCTATTTTAGGCGCGACCGGCTTAGTGGGGCAGGAGCTGGTCGATCAACTACTGGCGCATGATGCGTATCAGGAAGTACATGTTCTCGTACGTCGTCCGATGAATCGATTTCATCAGAAACTCGAAGAATGGGTAATTGATTTTGATCATGTAACGGAAATCGAATTACCGGAAGTAGACCACGTCTACTGTGCATTGGGGACGACGATTAAACAGGCCGGATCGCAAGAAGCGTTTCGTCTCGTGGATTACACGTATCCGATCGAGGCAGGGCGGGAATTGCTTGATCTCGGAGCCACTCGATTCGCCCTGATTTCAGCACTTGGTGCGCATCCGAATGCGAAAACATTTTATAACCGTGTCAAAGGCGATGCGGAAAACGGATTACGTGTGCTCGGCTATGATGCCTTGCTGATCTTCCGACCTTCATTGTTATTAGGAGATCGGGACGAATTCCGCTTCGGTGAACAGGCGGCGGCCCGGGTGTCGACCGTATTACGCCCCTTGTTGCGGCGCAGTCCGTATGCACCGATTGAAGCGGCAAAGGTCGCACAGGCAATGATTCATCATACCTTGCATGAACCGCCGGGCGTGACGATTGTGGAATCAAAAGAGATGCAGACCTGAGTGAACGGATTTTTCGTGTCACTCTTTTTTTATGGACGGAAATTAATATTTGACTCATCAAATGATTTACGGTTGAATGATATAGTGCTGTCTCATAAACAAAAAAAGAAGTGAGACAATTCAGGCAAAACAGTGTATTTGCGTTCAATTGGTTTGTTCATGCTTATCGCTTGGGGAAAGCGGGAAAAAGATTGGACAACGTACACAGATCGAGGGTAGACGAAAGGAGCCGTTCATATGGCAGAGTTTGATCGCGATCAGGTCTACAAGACTGTTCCGCAAAAAGGATTCTTTGGAAATCCAAAAGGACTGTTCACGTTATTCTTTACTGAATTTTGGGAGCGGTTCTCCTACTACGGGATGCGTGCCATCCTTATCTATTATATGTACTACTCTGTAAAAGATGGTGGTCTTGGAATAGACGAGAAAATGGCGTCTTCCATCATGGCGATCTACGGATCGCTCGTTTATATGTCCGGCGTCATCGGCGGATGGATAGCTGACCGTTTACTCGGAACGTCGCGTACCGTATTTTACGGTGGTGTATTGATTATGACCGGGCATATCGTTCTGTCCTTACCGGCAGGCGCTACAGCACTGTTCTTCTCAATGGGTTTGATCGTAATTGGGACAGGATTATTGAAGCCAAACGTTTCAAATATTGTAGGTGATCTTTACAGCAAAACGGACAGTCGACGCGATGCCGGTTTTAGTATTTTTTATACTGGAATCAATGCAGGGGCGTTCTTATCTCCGATCATCGTGGACGGAGTACGTCTGCAGGCAGGTTTCCACGCCGGGTTTGCTGTTGCAGCAGTGGGTATGTTTTTAGGATTGGTCGTCTTTGTATTGACAAAGAAAAAAAATCTTGGCCAAGCAGGTCAATATGTATTAAATCCGATGTCAAAAGAAGAAAGAGTACGTTTTTATAAAGTATCTTCTTTTGCCTTGGTTGGTATTGTGGTTCTTGGCTGGATTGCTTCAACAATCGGTTGGTTGACGATTAATACGTTTTCGTTTGTTGTGACTATTCTTGGAGTCATCATTCCAATCTTTTATTTCTATTTCATGTTGCGTAGTCCTAAAATTACCTCTGATGAAAAATCAAGATTGTACGCATACATTCCATTGTTTTTGGCCGCTGTTATTTTTTGGGCCATTCAAGAACAGGGAACATATGTATTATCTAAATTTGCGGATCAACGTACGGAGTTAAGTTTCCTCGGATATGAATTTAGTCCGGCACTTTTCCAATCCGTCAATCCGCTGTTTATTATTGCACTGGCACCGGTTTTTGCAAGTATTTGGATTAAGCTTGGCGATCGTCAGCCGACAACACTTCAAAAGTTTTCGTTTGGTTTAGTATTTGCCGGCTTATCCTTCATCGTCATGATGCTTCCGGGTCTATTGTTCGGAACTGAAGGATTGGTCAGTCCGCTTTGGTTAGTATTTAGTTTTCTGCTAGTCGTGATCGGCGAACTTCTTCTTTCTCCGGTCGGTTTATCTGCGACGACAAAACTTGCTCCATCTGCATTTTCGGCACAGACCATGAGTTTATGGTTCATGACAAATGCTACTGGACAGGCTGTCAATGCCCAAATCGTTAAGTTTTATGATCGTGATACGGAAGTCATGTATTTTGGTATCACGGGCTTAGTTGCCGTTTTCTTCGGATTATTACTGCTTGTTTTTTCGAAAAAGCTCCAAGTACTTATGAAAGGAATCCGTTGATCCTATACTGATAAGGTATGGAAAACCGTCTGTTTTCATTATGAGAATCAATCGAACAAATAAAAAAAGTAGCGCTGTATAACGCCTACTATGACAGACAGTTGAAACAATCAAACTGTCTGCCATAGTAGGTATTTTTTATTTTTCGTGATGAATAGTTTACTTCCAAAATAGATAAAAAAACAACTCCATATTCATACTGGAGTTGTTTTATAAGTTTTCTGTGTAAACTGTTATTTCGTAATACTGATTTTACCTTCTACATTATATTTTTTCTTGATTTTAATTGTTTTTGTTTTGCCTGTTTTGCTACGATGACCATCTGTGGTAAACCATTGATTGTATTTCTGTGTATAGTTTTTGTACACAACACGCGTTTTAAAAGTACCTTTTTTACCTTTTGGAATGTATTCTTCAGACTTCACCGTTATAGTTTTATCTTTACCGAAGAACCCTTCTAAAGACCCCTTAATAGAACCCCTTGAAATTTCACCTGCTCCAGTAACACTCCAGCTAGTTTTTACTTTCTCGGATATACTCATTTTTTGTGGACCGTGCATTGTCTTGGATTCTGCTTTCCATGCACCATAACTTTTTGATTTATAAACAGGAGATGCTGCAGGAGTATAATAGAAATAAGTACCTTCATTTCCACTTAAGGCCTGGGTATCTTTAGGGCTTATTAGTGAAAGGGAAGTTGATAAAAGTAAAGTTGCACCTAAAATTTTTGTGAATTTCTTCATCATAAACCTTCAAATGTTTATTTATAACTGTTTCAATATAACATTTAAGGGTTTTTTTGCAATTCAATCATTCGTCCGAATATGGCGTAAAGATTCTGCGAGCAGGGCGACGAGTGTTCCGAGTACGAGACCGTTCGACATCAATGTCGTGACGAGCGGAGGTAAATCGGAAGTGGCGCCTTTCGGAAGGAGCAGGGCACCGATTCCGACGAGAACCGGCAGTCCGACCGTAATCATCGCGGTCTGACGGTTCAACTCCCGCGAAGCTTCCGTCACACCGATGATGGCCATACCGGCAACGATCGGAGCGACCATCGCGTATCCGACAGCGACCGGGATCTTGGCAATCAGTCCGACGAACGGCGTGACCACGCTGAGGAACAGACAAACAACGTTAGCGATCGCAAAGGCTTTCCGGTCCGTATTATCCGTCGAGGCGATGAAACCGGCTGTCCCGGAAATCGCAACAGGACCGACTGTTCCGAACATTCCTGCGAAGATTTGTCCGATTCCGGCAGTCACACCGGCAGTCGCAACTTGTCCTTTGACCTTCTCTCCACGTTTTGCGCTGATGATTCGTTCAATGACTTTGATGTTCGCCAAGACGTTTGTCATCAGTAATAACGAGATGATAAGTGCTGTCGGAAGTAAACTCCAATCGAGCTGAATGCCACCGAACGGCATCAAATCAGGGAAGGTAAAGAATGGACCGTCAAACGCCGGCATCTCGGCACGCCCAATCAAAGCAAACATACTCCAACCGACGAGCAGGGTAATCAATAAAGCATACTGCCGTAACCGGTCGCTGCGTTCCAAGTAGAGTGAGATGATGACAGTTAAGACAGAAATGACGGCAGGAAGCACCTGAATCTTTCCATCTTCAATATTCAGCAGTCCTTTCATGACCGAACCGGATAATTGAGCCGATAACAGTAACATATAAACACCGATGACCTGTGGTGTGAACAAAGGAACGAGGCGGCGAAGTACCCCGGTCAGGGTCAAGATGATACAGATAATCCCGCTTAGGATCAGGAGAAAACCAAGAGACTGTAACGTATTGGAGTAACTGCCGTACAAGGTGATCCCGATGGAAGAATAAAGCGCGAATACTCCCCACCAAATACCGGCAGGACCTTCCATGATCGGCAGACGATGACCGAATAAAACCTGAACCAGACTCAAAATCGCAAAAACGAATAAACAACGAGAGAGGAAGGCGAGGGTATCTGCACTTGATAGTTCAAATGAGGCGGCAATCGCGAGTGGCGGGGCAATGTTAGTACAGATAATAAACAAAAACCACTGAATCGTGGAAACAACAGTACGTGGCAAAACAAATGATTCCCCTTTCGAATAACGGATGCTTTTTTCATCTTAAACCAAATATTGAAAAAGAGATAGATATGCTTACATTAACTGAAAATTCTAAACAATGTTTTCATATGTGATTTAGCACACTACATTGGGTATCATAAAAGAGGAGGGATGAACATGAAAAGATGGTTAAAACGAATCAGTGTCAGTTTGCTGATTCTAGTGGGGATCTTAGTTGTAGCATTCATGATTTGGGCTCAATTTGATTACATGCCTACAAAAGAAGCGCAGCAATATCTCGGTGAACCGGTCGGACAAGGTTATCAATTCGGAGATGATACGAGTGAAACAGGGTTCATTTTTTATCAAGGTGCAAAAGTGGATCCTGCCGCGTACAGTTATCTCGGTCATCAATTAGCGAAAGAAGGATATTACGTAGCGCTTCCGAAATTACCTTTTAATATTGCGCTGCTTGACTCTAAAAAAGGATTATCGATCATCGAAGATCATCCGAAAATCAAACGTTGGTATTTGATCGGACATTCGTTAGGCGGAAGCGCAGCCTCAACGATTTTGGAAGACAGTCCGAAAATCAAAGGCATGATTTTTTTGGCTTCTTATCCGATTGATGCCATCGATACCCCATCGCTAACCGTTTACGGTGGACGGGATGGGGTGTTACCGGTCGAGGATATTGAGGACAGCAAACAGGATGTCCGCTCCGATGCGGTCTTTCATTTGATCAAAGACGGGAACCATGCAAACTTCGGGATGTATGGAAAACAAAAAGGAGACAACAACAGTCCGTTGACGTCAAAAGCACAACAGGATGAAACGTTGAAGGTAATTCAGAAATTTGTATCTGGACAATAACAAAAGCCCGCTCTTCTGTCTGACCGGACAGGGGAGCGGGCTTGATGTTGTGTGAAATATCGTGTTTCCTCTGCTTGTGTCACGGTTATGTTAATCTTCGGGAGACCTCGTCAAGCGTCGGTAAGGCGGCCATCGCGCCTTTCACCGAGGCAGCCAATCCGCCGGAAATCGCGGCAAATCGACCGATATCCTGTAATTCTGTTTCATCCCAGTCAAACGAAAACGAGCGGATCGCGCATTGATGCAGGAGACCGGACATGAAGGCGTCGCCTGCTCCCGTCGTATCGATTGCATCCACCGAAATCGCCTGGATTTCAGCCATCGAGCGGTCGGTATAAAGCAGAGAACCTTCTGCGCCACGTGTTACAGCGAGCAAACGGATCGGATATTCTGCGAGCAGCTCGGCAGCCCCTTCATCCAGATTCGTCTGTCCCGTTAAAAAGGTTAGTTCCTCCTCCGCCAATTTCACGATTTGAGCATCCGGTAAGACGGAACGAATCGTGGAACGGGCGGCGTCCAAGTCCGACCATAACGATTCACGTAAGTTTGGATCGTAAGAGATGGGGACATTATTCGACTTTGCGACTTCAATCGCCCGCCGTGTTGCTTCGACCGCATCTCCGGAAATTAATGAGATCGATCCGATGTGCAAGAGGTCCGCGTCTGCAAGGGAAGCTGGAATATCTTTTTCATGAAAACTCATATCCGCACGATAGCTGTTAATGAACTCAAATGACCGTTCACCATTCGCTGCGTTTGTGACGAGGACAAGACCGGTTTTATGCTCTGGATCAAAGACGAGATGATCCGTCTTCACCCCGTAATGGTGGAGTGTATCTTTCAAAAAGTGTCCCATCGAATCATCACCGACGGAACCGAGGAAATAACTGTCGGCACCGAGCCGTGCTAATCCGACGGCGACATTGGCCGGAGCACCACCCGGATTTTTTTGGAATGTTACATTATCAGCATCGAGTGGAATTAAATCAATCAGTGCTTCACCAAGACTATAAATTTTCATGTGATTTACTCCTTTCAAAATCTGGCCGGATCCGTTCTACATGAAGGGCCATATAGCCGACTTCGGATTGCGGCACAGTCGTCTGCAGTTCCTGTTCCAACCAAGCAGCCATATTTTCCGCACAGCGGAAAGCGTCCGTATACCGCGTTTTGACGGCAGACAAGATGACATTATCCATATCATGCAACGTTTGCCCTTGTTCGATCCGGGCTAAAACGAGTTTCATATGGGTGAAGAACCGGTAATAGGTCATCGACGTCGTTTCGATCGTCTGACCGAAAAAGGCTTCGATTTGTTCCCGCAACTCGTTTAGTAACGTCGCCGTTTGGAGGGCGGTTGCCATGTTGGGATGCCGTTGCCGCGCATTGTACAGGTGAAGGGCGATATTCGCAGCCTCTTCTTTTGGTAAGGAAACAGCTAACTTTTGTTCGATATGGGCGACGGCCCATTCACCGATCTGATATTCGGCGGTATACAGCAACCGGATTTCTTCCGCCAACCGGTTGTGGACGACCAGTTGTTCCCGGGCCAGCCGGACGGCGTGGGCGAGGTGATCGGTCAGACTGACATGAATGTAGTCATGAAAAGGTGTTTTCAGTTCGCCTTCGGCATAAGAAATGATCTGTTCCGACAAATCGATGATATCGAGTGGTGTCGTCGTCAGGATTTCCTTGAACTGTTCAGCATTCTCAAAAGATGGGATGAACATTTTTTCGATTTTCGTCGGATCAACGGGATCCTTCTTTTTCTTGCCGAAAGCAATGCCCGGTCCCATGATGATCCGTTCCTGACCTTGTTCTTTTGTGACGATCGCGTTGTTATTGAGTACTTTATGAATGATCAGTCTGACTACCTCCTTTCTACTTCTATTATACGGGTTATCGGCAATCTAGGAAAACTGACAAATGCGACCCGAAGAGGATTCTCAAGGGGTCGCATTTTTTAATTAAGCAGCCAAATCCGTCTGTTTTTGTTTGCGTGCATCGAGACGCATCAAGATGACGGTAGAAACGAAGGCCGTTGCGACAGCAATCGCAAAACCAACGAGGTAGTTGATTAAATTCGAAGCGCCAAGCGGTGCGACGATGGCGATCATCGGGATACCCGTCAATCCGTAAGCATTCGCTGCGACTTGCGTTAAGACGACGTATCCACCGCCGATTGCACCGCCGATTGCGCCACCGATAAACGGTTTACCGAGTCGGAGGTTGACCCCGTAGATGACCGGTTCCGTGATTCCGAGAAACGCCGAAAAAGCGGACGGAAGAGCGAGTGCTTTGAGTTTAACGTTTTTCGTCATGAAGTAAACCGCAAGGCCAGCTCCGCCTTGAGCGACGTTCGCCATCGACCAGATCGGGAGCAGGAAGTTTTTGCCGATACTCTTGTCGGCAAGGAGTCCTGCTTCAATCGCATGGAAACTGTGGTGCATCCCTGTAATGACAATCGTCGAGTACAGACCGCCGAACAGAAGGCCGGCGACGACCGAGAATTGCTCATAGAAGAAGACGAGAACAAACGAGATCCCTTTTCCGAGCAACGTTCCGATCGGGCCGATGACGATCAGGGCGAGGAATCCCGTTACAAGGATCGTTACGAACGGTGTGACGAGAAGATCGAGTGTTTCCGGTGTCCGTTTACGGACCTGCTGTTCGATTTTAGCCATGACCCAAACTGTCAGAAGGACCGGGAAAACTGTTCCTTGATAGCCGATCAATTCAATGTTCATGCCGAGGAAATGCATCACTTCCGGTTCGCTGTTTCCGAGTGTCCACGGATTCAACAACGACGGATGGGTCATGATGCCGCCGATGACGGCACCGAGATACGGATTCGCTCCGAATTCACGGGCCGCCGAGAAACCAATCAGAATCGGTAAGATGATGAAGGCAGAGGACGAGAACATATCGAGCAACTGAACGATGGCCGAGTCACCACTGACCCAACCGAAGGCTTTAATCATGCCGAGCAGTCCCATTAACAGACCGGCAGCGACGATGGCCGGAATCAACGGTACGAAGACGTTGGATAACGAGCGGGCGAGACGGGCAAACGGATTTAATTTTTGCGAAGCGGCTTTTTTGACATCAAGCGGTTCTTCACCGTCCAGTTTCACACCGGCAAGCGGGGCGAATTCAGCAAAAACTTTGTTGACTGTGCCTGTTCCGAAGATGATTTGGTATTGACCGGAACTTGAAAATGCACCGCTGACACCGTCTAAATCTTCGAGTGCAGCTTGATCGACTTTCGATTCATCGTGTAAGACAAGACGAAGGCGTGTCGCGCAATGGGCGGCGGTAATAATATTTTCCCGACCTCCGACGAGTTCAAGGACACGGGCTGCAGTTTGTTTGTAATCCATCTTGAGTTCCTCCTTTAGGAAAGGCGTGCGGCAAACAAGGCACAAAAAAAGGCAAGACCGAACAGCATCTCCACGAACGAGATGCTGAATCGGTCTTGCCAGCCGTACTGTCACAATCCGCACTATTGACTTGTTGTTCTCATCATAAAAAGAAAAGAAAGCGTTGTCAACCGTTAAATGGGTTCTTTTTGAATTGAGATATCGACTTCGACTCCGAAGTGGTCGGAAACGACCGGTGCGAAAACACCGTCAAAGACGACTCCGACACGATCGACATCAATTTTTCGGTTCGATAAGACCAAGTCGAGACGTAATCCTTTTTGATTTTCTTCCCAACCATCGATTTTTCCTTCGACCGTCTCGATGCCGACGGTTTCCTGTGCCAGCAAAAAGACATCATGAAGGCCGCGTTGCATCATATAGTCATAACCGGTCTCACGTTCCAAGGCATCATTGTTGAAGTCTCCCATGAACATCGTCCATTCCAAAGGATCCATGCGGGCAATCAGATTGTTGAACTGTTCGCTGAACGGCTCATCCGCATCTTCCCACCAGCCGAGATGGCAGGAATTAAAGGTGATTGGTGTCCCGTCGAGATCGATGGTCGCCCGGACGATTTTGCGGGACTTCCAGTCCATCGTGTCCTGACTGCGGCTGATGTAATAACTGTCCGACTTTAAAATAGGATGTTTCGTCAAGAGGGCAAGACCTTCTTCATACGCATCATATCCGATATGCGAGAAGTCCCAGACAAACGAATAATCGAAACCTTGTTTAGCCAAGGCTTGTTGAATCAGATAGACAAAATTATCTTCACGGATGTTGTTATACAGAACAGGCGTGTCCATCAGTTGACTGACTTCCTGTAAGGCGATGACATCATAATCCTGTTGAATGATTTGCGTGACGATTTGATCAAGTTTTTCGAGTTGATCAGTTTCTTGCCAAGAGTGGCAGTTTAATGTGAGTAATCGCATGGGTTGATCCTCCTGTTTTTCAATAAAGAAAGGTGAAACTCAACAAGAGCTTCACCTTTTCTTATTTACCCTAAATCATCTGGTTTATGCGCCGATTCGATCTTGGATATCTGATTTTAAGACATCTGCTTTAGGACCGTAAATGGCTTGCACGCCATTATTTTTTAGGATTAATCCGAGTGCACCGTTGGATTTCCAATCCGATTCTGGGGCAACGAGGCTTGGATCTTTGACCGTGACACGTAACCGTGTCATGCAGGCATCTACTTCCTCGATGTTCGATTGACCGCCGAGTAATCCAATAATCCGTGATGCCTGTGATTGATCGGTTGTTGAAGCCGCTTCATTCGAAGCTTGAGCATTGTCCGAAACGACGACATCATCCAAGTAGTTTCCGTTACGGCCTGGTGTCGCATAGTTGAACTTTTTAATGACGAAACGGAATGTAAAGAAGTTCAAGAAGAAGAAGAAGACACAGACACCGATGAAGCGGATTAAATCACCAATCAGTCCTGCTTTGGCAATCAGCGGAATCCGTGTCAGCAATTCAATGGCGCCGAACGCATGAATCCGAAGATGCATGACGTCAGCCAAAGCAAAGGCGACACCTGTTAAGACGGCATAGATGACGTAAAGTACAGGTGCGATGAACATGAACATGAATTCGATCGGCTCTGTGACTCCTGTTAAGAAGACGGCAAGACCAGCAGATAAGAAGACCGGTTTGTACGCTTTCTTTTTGTCTTCGTCAACCGACATGTACATGGCAACCGCGACACCGATTAAAGAAGCAAGAGAAGTGACAACTTGTCCTTCTTTGAAACGTGCCGGGACGACACTGTTGATTAAATCGTTGTATCCTTGGGTATTACCTGCTTGTTTTAAGTTGACGAGATCGGTAATCCAAGCGAGCCATAACGGGTCTTGACCTGCGACGGTCGAACCTTGGGCCGCACCTGTTAAAATCTTATAAGTTCCTCCGAGCTCCGTGTAGTTCATCGGAACCGTCAGCATGTGGTGAAGACCAAACGGTAAGAGCAGACGTTCCAGTGTTCCGTAGACAAACGGAGCAAGGATCGGTGCCGTATCGCGTGACGTCGCGATCCAGCGTCCGAAGTCATTGAGTAATCCTTGAACGAACGGCCAAACGAGTGATAAAACGAACGCGGCAACGACGGATCCACCGATGACGACGAATGGCACAAACCGTTTACCGTTGAAGAACGCAAGTGCATCAGGCAGCTTGCTGAAGTTATAAAATTTATTGAAGAGTACGGCTCCGAGGAAACCGGAAATAATTCCGACGAATACGCCCATGTTGAGTGCCGGAGCACCAAGGACAGAAGTGAAATAATCTTTCACGATTAAATCAGAACCAAGTAAAGATGTGACAGTTGCTTTTGGATCTGCCAGCATCGCCGAATTGACACCGAAGATGGCACCTGTAACGCGGTTGACCAAAATAAACGCAAGCAATGCGGCGAATGCGCCGCCGGCCCGTTCTTTTGCCCACGATCCACCGATCGCAACGGCGAACAAAACGTGCAGATTAGTAATGATGGCCCAACCTAAATCTTCGACGATTCTTGCAACCGTTTGCATAAATACGATGTCGCCACCGTACATCCCGATCAACTTCCCGATCGAGATCATGATTCCGGCAGCTGGCATGACTGCGATGACTACCATTAACGCTTTTCCTAGCTTTTGCCAGAAATCAAATGAAATCTTGTTTTTCATGTGGTTTCACTCCTCTATGTATCTGTTATCTGTGTAATTAGTGCAAAAAATGTAAGCGATTAATGCAACCGCTTGCACCTAAAATTGTAAGCGATAACTTTTTAAAAAGCTAGTTCTTTTTTATGATTTTTTTGAAATTATATTTCATATCATGAATATTACGAAAAGAAGAAGTGTTGAAAAAAGAAAATCGGGAATAAGTTAACAGGAATAAAAGCGGAGCGTCGTGTGCTTGGAAAAAGGAGACGAAATCATGAGTGAATCGATCAGTCCTCTGACGAACTATGGAGAACGAATTCGAACGTTACGGAACCGGCAAGGCATGGAGCTCGAACAGCTTGCCGAGCTGACGGAAACGACACCGGAAATGATGAATCGGATTGAACGAAGCCTGGCTCATCCGTCCTTTTCGATGATTGAACGGCTGGCAAAGGTTCTGGGTGTTCCGTACGAACATTTACTGCGTGACATTTGGCCGGCGCAAATGATTTTTCAACAAGAAGAAGATCAAAAAATCATTGATTTACCATCCAGTTAACAACGGAAAAATCCTCTTTCACCGACAGGTGGAAGAGGATTTTTGGTATTACCGGTTATCGATTGTTTCTGGATATAAATCATGATTGAAGAGACGGTGTTCGGCCATCTGTTCATATTTCGTTCCCGGTTTACCGTAATTGTAGTACGGATCGATCGAAATTCCGCCGCGTGGCGTGAATTTTCCCCATACTTCAAGGTAACGGGGTTCCATCAGTTTGACGAGATCTTTCCCGATGACATTGATACAGTTTTCATGGAAGTCACCGTGATTGCGGAAACTGAACAGGTAGAGTTTTAATGATTTGGATTCGACTAATTTTTCATCCGGGATATACGAGATATAGATCGTCGCAAAGTCCGGTTGATTCGTAATCGGGCAAAGACTTGTAAATTCAGGGGCATTGAATTTAACAAAGTAATCATTTTCCGGGTGACGGTTCGGGAAGGCTTCAAGCACTTCCGGCTGATATTCAAAAATATAAGGGACAGACTTTTGACCAAGTAAGGACAAATCGTTTAAATCTTCTGGACGCATAATTAATCTCCTTAAACGCCGCGGTCGTTTGCGAAAACGAGGGCATGTAGTTGTGGAAGGACACGTGCGTGATTAAATCGTTCGTCAGCTGCAACGCGTTCCCATAAAGTTTTTAAATCAGATAACATCCGCGGAGCAATCGTACCTTCTTCCGCAGGATCCGGATTACCGAGTGACAGGTACAGTGTTTTTAAGGCATACCGATCAGAGATGGCAGCGGCAAAATCAAGATCCGTCTCGTCAAAGATGACGATTTTAACAGCCCGTTGCTGCTCCGGCAACCGCTTGAAAAAGACATCGAGACGGTCATAGTCAACGGTCATTCCGCTTGACGGCGGTTTTGGACTGATCGTGACGTCTTCAATATCAAGAACCCAGTTCTGCCAGTAAGAACCTTGTGTTTCGACCGACATCGTGATGCCGCGGCTCTTCAGCGCATCGACCAGGGTTCCAATCGAGGCGTGCAACAACGGATTACCACCAGAAATCGTGACATGTCCGTATGAACCGAGGGCATCGAGTTGTACCAGGATTTCATCTGCTGTCAGTAAATCCGGCTTCTCCGATCCGTCCCAAGTAAATGCCGAGTCACACCAAGCGCAGGAATAATCGCAGCCGCCGGTCCGGACGAACATCGTTTTTTGACCGATGGAACGTCCTTCGCCTTGGAAAGTCGGACCGAAGATTTCAAGGACAGGAATCTTCGGTGTTTTCTTCAGTTGACTCATGACTCAAGCATCCATTCCCGGCGGACTTCAGCAAATGCCGTCGGTGTTTCATACAATTTGACGAATTCGACACGGAGACCCCGTTCGTCCGGCAGGTGTTTGCCGAGTGTTTCAAAAATCCAGGCCGACATGTTTTCAGCCGTTGTATTCATGTAAGGAAGAGACTCGTTCAAGTACCGGTGGTCAAGCAACGGTTCGAGATGCTCTTTGAAAATTTTCTTCAAATCACCAAAGTCGAGTGTCATGCCGCGATGATCCAGGAATCCGCTGATGCCGAGATCGACGTGATACGTATGCCCGTGCAGAGCACGGCATTTGCCGTCATAGTCATACAGGTGATGCGCTGCGTCAAACGTCAATTTTTTAACGATCATGACACGGGATTTTGTATAAATGAGCGAGTCGCCGGTCGGGCGCTCGACAGTTTCAGGTGCTTCATAATTGAATTTCATGTGTGTTGGACCTCCTCGATGTAGGCATCTAAGCCTTTTTTCCGTAATTCACAAGCCGGGCAATCGCCGCAGCCGTCTCCGATGATGCCGTTGTAGCACGTCAATGTCCGTTCGCGGATAAAATCAAATGCGCCGAGCGAATCAGCCAGTGCCCATGTCTCTTTTTTATCGAGCCACATAAGCGGAGTATGAATCACGAATGGATAGTCCATCGCGAGGTTAAGCGTCACATTCAGTGACTTGATGAAGGAATCACGGCAGTCGGGATAACCGGAAAAGTCCGTTTCGCATACGCCGGTGATGATGTGGCGGATACCGCGTCCTTTTGCAAGAACGGCTGCAAAGGACAGGAACAGATGATTTCGGCCGTCTACAAAGGTAGAAGGAAGCCCGTCTTCGTTTGTCGTGATTGATTGTGAGTGGTCAGTCAAAGAGTTGCTTGTCAATTGACTGAGGAGTGAGAGATCGAGTTCATGATGCTTCACACCGAGTTCAGATGCGATTTCGCGAGCGACATCGAGTTCTGCGGCATGACGTTGTCCGTAGTTGAAGGTAACGACTTCAACTTCTGAATAATCGGCGAGTGCCTGAAACAGACAGGTCGTCGAATCTTGACCGCCACTGAAGACGACAAGAGTACGTTCATTTTTCATTGGATACACTTCCATTCCTAGTTTTTGTGACGGAGGAGGTTACGAACTCCGGAGACACAGTCTCAACTATTCACACTAGCAGAAGGTGGCTGAAAAGTCGACTGACAATCAAGGATTTCACGAGACAAAAAAAACACCCTTGAACGACAGTACGCTCAAGGGTGAAAAAATCATAACGGATAATGATAATACCGCTCTTTGACGAGCAGATCACGGATATTCGAGTCTTCTGAGATGACTTTCATCAGGCCGCCGGTTTGGGAAGCATGTGCCTGAAGGGCAGCGATTTTTTGATCGGTATAAGCGCTGACATCATGAACAAACGTTCCTTCACCGAGTTCGTCACGCGTATTGTTAGCGAAAGCGACGGCTAAAAATTCAGGCCGCTCGTTTTCGTCAATCGCGCGAAGTGCCCGGACGACGGCACGGGCTGTTGCTTCGTGATCCGGATGGACGGCGTAACCGGGATAAAACGAAATCACACGTGTCGGTTGTGTTTTCGCAATCAATTCGCCGATCCGCTCAGCAAGCATCGCTTCGTCTTCGAATTCGACCGTCTTGTCGCGAAGTCCCCACATTTGTAAGTCGGAGATCTTCATCTTTTCCGAAGCGGCAATCAGTTCACGTTTGCGGATCGTCGCGAGCTCTTCACGATTCGTAAAGACAGGACGTCCCATATTGCGTCCCATTTCACCGAGTGTCAGGCAGGCATACGTGACAGGTCCGCGATTCTCTGCATGTTCAATAATCGTTCCAGCCGAGCTGAATGCTTCATCGTCCGGGTGAGGGAAGATGACGAGAAGATGATCTTGTTCGTTGTACGCCATTATTCTACCTCCTCTGCGCCTTGCGCGAATGGAGTCGGACTGAGTTCGAAGGCAATCGCAAGGCGTCCTTCAACGTCGTGTCCGGCAATCAACAGTTGATCACCTGCAAATTCATAATCAGTTAATCCTTCACCATACAACCAGCCGTGGGCCAGTTTCAGACCAATCCGGTAAGGACCGTTTCCGGTGATCAGTCCACGTTCATACGTAATCTCGGCATTACGGAAAAACATACCGGCACTGTGGAATGTCGGGTCCTGGTGTGTCGCATATGCCCCGTTCGTCGTTTCGACGTGTACGTAAAGTGGTGTATTGGCATGCTTATCGATATAGTCTTGTACAGCAGTTAAATCCAGTGCTTGCATGATAAATCCCCTTTCCTATACAGAAAGAAGTCCGCGAGCATTGCGCGGACTTCCTGAACGATCAAGACGTTACTGTTCGATGAGCAGCGTGGTCAGTCGGGCCGACATATTCATTCAACCGGAATGAATGACGAATCGCAGAAGTGATAAACGATTTCGCTGTACGGACCGCTTGTTCCACGGAAGCTCCTTTTGCAAGTTCAGCCGTGATGGCGGCAGAGTAGGTGCATCCTGCTCCGTGCGTATACGGTGTCTCAATACGTTCGTCCTCAATTAGGATAAACTCTTTTCCGTCATAAAGCACGTCAACTGCTTGCGGGTGGTCGATCTTGCTGCCGCCTTTGACAAGGACATATTGCGCACCTTTTTCATGAATCCGGGCAGCGGCGAGCTTCATTTCGTCGATTGTCGAAGGCGTTTTCCCGAGACCGGATAATTGACCTGCTTCAAAGACGTTAGGAGTCACGACCGTTGCGAGCGGTGTCAGGATATCGCGTAAAGCGTTAGCCGTATCCGGATTCAGCACTTCATCTTCGCCTTTACAGACCATGACCGGATCGATGACGACATTTTTAACACCGGATGATTTGATTTTTTCAGCGACCACTTCAATGATTTCGACAGTCGGGAGCATACCCGTCTTCATCGCATCTACACCAATTCCTCCAAGGACCGTATGGATTTGTGTCCGGACGAGTTCGGCATCGATTGGATAAACCGCATGGTGCCAAGAATGATCAGGATCTTGAGCAACGATGACCGTCAATGCGTTCATCCCGTAGACTTCAAGTTCTTGGAACGTTTTCAAATCAGCTTGAATACCAGCGCCGCCACTCGTGTCAGAGCCGGCAATCGTTAAAGCTTTACGTTTTGTCATGTGGAATTCCTCCTAAATAAAATAAGCATATCTTCTTGCCATCAATCATAGCGAATTCTAGTCCAAGCGACAACTGCAGGGGCTTAATCAAGACAGAAAATCCCCACCTAGCTGACTAGATGGGGAATGAATCATTTAATGAATAGGAAATCAAGAATGTAGTAGATGAGCGCCGCCACTGCCATTGAAATCGGCAATGTGATGACCCATGTAATCAACATACGTTGAGCTGTTCCCCATTTAACGCCTTTTTTCCGATGTGATGTACCTACACCGAGAATGGCAGAAGAGATGACGTGTGTCGTTGAAACCGGCAAGTGGATTGCTGTCGCACCAAAGATGATGGCAGCAGACGTCAAGTCAGCCGCAACCCCGTTAACGGGACGGATTTTCATGATTTGTCCACCAACCGTTTTGATGATCCGCCATCCACCAACGGACGTTCCGAGACCCATCGCAATCGCACAAGATAGTTTTACCCATGTCGCAACTTCATGATCGGTTTGGAAACCGGATGAAATGAGGGCAAGCGTGATGATACCCATCGCTTTTTGCGCATCATTCGTTCCGTGTGTGTACGATTGAAGCGCAGCTGTTGCGATTTGCATATGACGGAAACGACGATTCGTCTTCGCCAAATTCCCTTTTTTGAACACCACTTTGAAGATACCGTAAACGATAAATCCGAGTGTAAAGGCAAGAATCGGTGAAATGATCAGAGCCTGAACGATTTTTAAAAGTCCTTTTGCTTCAATTCCGCCGAAGCCGACAGACGCAATAGCAGCACCGGCGATTGAACCGATCAACGTGTGCGAAGAACTGGACGGAATACCGAAATACCACGTCAAGAGGTTCCAGGCAATCGCAGAAAGTAAAGCAGCAATGACGACATAACTTCCGTGTTCGAGTGTTGACGGATCAACGATATCGCCGGAAATTGTTTTAGCAACGCCAGTAAACGTGATTGCACCTAAAAAGTTCATCGTCGCAGCCAAGATAATGGCATGACGCGGTTTCAAAGCACGAGTCGACACCGAAGTCGCAATCGAGTTCGCTGTATCGTGGAAACCGTTAATGAAATCAAAGCCGAGTGCAAGAACGACGATTATGGCGGTGATGATAAAAAGACTATCCATCTCGTTAGCTCCTCACTTATGCGTTTTTCATGATGATCGTTTCAATGACGTTAGCTGCATCTTGGCAGTAATCGGCGATTGACTCGAGCGACTCATAAATTTCTTTGTATTGAATGATTTTGATTGGATCTGTTTCTGTTGCGAACAATGCTTTGATTGATTTACGACGCAGGTTGTCACAGATTGTTTCTTGTTCTTTTACTTTGATGACGTGTTCACGCATCGGTTGAAGTTTACGTGCTACTAACAAGTCCATTGATAAAGCGAGTTCGTTGACCGCAATGTGGATCTCATCCACGAAACGGATCATATGCTCGTCTGCTTGGACGATGTTGTAAATTTCAAAAATAGCAGAACATTCTTCAAAACCATCAAGGACATCGTCAAGTGAATTAGCAAGTGCTAATAAATCTTCACGGTCGATCGGTGTGATGAACGCGTTGTTCAAATCGATGATCAATTGGTGCATCAGATCGTCACCGGCTGTTTCAAAATCTTTTACTTTATGGGCGAATTCTTTGACATCGGCAATACCATTAATTTTAAAATCGACGAAAAATTGTGATGTTCGTTGCAGGTGTCCTGCAATCTCAGATAATTTAACCGCGAATGGATCTTGTTTTTTACTGAACATTTCTTCTGCCTCCATATTAAGAACAAGAATAGAATAGTGAAGTGACTTCACGAGTTCGATTGTATCAGACGCTATTGTAAAAGAATACAACTATGTCCCGTCTTTACGAAATCTTAATAAATCTTAATACTAAGGGGATTGCTGATTTAACAAAGAATTAAAAATTGCGACAATAACATGGATTCCTTTATTAATCTTGAGGAAACTTGTGTTTTCCGTTGCCCTTTGTAAGGGAATAGAAGAAAAGCAGGAAAAGTGAGAGCGAACAAGGAATTAAGTTAGGACGCCACGTAAATCAGTTAGAATTATGTAGAGGAAAGAGGAGGACGTTTTGTATGCTCGTTCAAAGTTTGTGTATTCCGAAACACCAGTGTGTCAAGATTTCAGAGACGGCTACCCTGCGAGAAGCGTTACAGACGCTGGAAGAGACAGGATACCGCTGTGTCCCGGTTCTTGATCAAACCGGTCAGTTGTTCAAAGGAAACATCTATAAAATGCATATTTACCGTCACGGAATGAACGGCGGAAGTTTAGACGACAACGTTATGACACTGATCAAAAACACGACGAAGTTCATTTACACAGGCAGTAACTTCTTTGAAGTCTTTTTCTCCATCAAAGAGTTACCTTACATTGCTGTCCTGAACGATGATGGACAATTTTTCGGGATTTTACCCCACGGAAAAATGCTTGGTATGCTCGAAGAAGCGTGGAACCGCGATTCAGGCAGTTATGTCCTGACAGTCGCCCTCAGCGAACAAAAAGGGGCGCTTGAAAAAATCGCGAAAATCATTAACAAATACTCAACGGTTGCGAGTCTGATGACATTGGATGCAAAAAGCAGTGTCATGCGCCGCGTCTTGATCACATTACCGACGGATTGTGATGAGAAGACGAAAAAGAAAATCGTCAAGAAGTTAAACGAAAAAGGACTCCGCGTCGTTGCTGTCGAGGACTTGGCAGTTCGTGTATAATGACTAGGAAATCCGAAGGACCAGCAATTGGTCCTTTTTTTGTTGGGAGGCAATCGAATGAATATTTTAATGGTAGGAGCAGGTTCGATGAGTGAGTCGTTAGTCAAAGGCTGGCTGGATTCCGGGATATCTCCTCAAACGATTACGATGACCAATCGGGCAGACCGGTCGCGTCTGTTTGCTCTGGCGGAGCAGTACGGTGTCCGGACGACGGCTGAGGAACAGGTGAATCAATTTGATGTCGTCGTTTTGGCCATGCAGCCGGACGGAGTGCTCGACTACATCAAACAGCAGACCTGGTCGGATCAACTGGTCGTGTCCGTCGCGGCGCACATTACACCGGCAGAAATCGAAGCACATATTTCATGTGGTGCTGTCTGCGCGATGCCGAATACGCCGGTCGCATTTCGGACAGGGATGACCGGACTTTGGTTTGGTGACCTTGTATCGGACGAGAAAAGACAACAGGCGACGGCATTGTTTGAACGTGTGGGTGAAACGGTCGAAACGGATGCAGTGACGATGCCGTATCTGATGGCAGCTGCAGGATGCAGTCCCGCATTCTTCTATGAAATCGTCGGTGCGATGACACCTGTGCTGACGAAAGCCGGTTTCGATGCGTCTTCTGCCCGGAGAATCATCGCCCAGGCGATGAAAGGATCAGCGGAACTGCTGTTGCATGAAGAACGTCCGACGGAAGAACTGATCAAGGATGTGGCAGCACCGGGTGGCCCGACGGATCGTGGAGTCCGTGTGTTGCGTGAACATGACTTGGCACAAGCGATGTATGAGGCTTTGATGGAGAGCGCTCGCGAAAAAAATTAAAAAATCATCCGAAACGCCCGCCGCTTCTTGATTAAAAGAGAAACGGCGGGCGCTTTTGAATAGAGTTGCTTCGAGTGAAATAAAGCGTTTCACGTGAAACATGGATTTAATCTTGCAAAGCGTAACAGAACTTCGTATATTTAAAAAAGAAACCGTCCAGACGGTACAGTAAAATGAAGGGAGAAAGGTTATGGTCAGTACAAAAGCGTTAGAAACACGACGTCGGATTACGGATGCGACCGTTCAAGTCATGCTGACCCAAGGATTTCCGCAACTGACACTTGAAGAAGTGGCGAAACAGGCGAATGTCTCGAAAGGCGGGCTGTTGTATCATTTTTCTTCAAAAGAAGAATTGTTGATGGGTGTGATCGAAGAACAGGAACGGCGTCAGTTCCAGCAGTATCAGACGTATCTCGGACAAGGGTTTGGTCCGATGGAAGCTTTCGTCATGCTACAGGCACAGCGGGATGAAGAGTTTTGTCTCGATATTGACACGGTATTGTTTTTATTGTCCCTGCTAAAGGAAAATGCCGCTTTCGTGGAAGAACGAAAAAAGCAGGTCCATCAATTTTTTGATCACTTGATGGAACAGGCAGATCCTGTCGAAGCGATGATGATCCGTTTTACACTGGACGGCTTGAAAATGTCGGAACATTTTCAGTTTGGTCAGCCCGCACCTGACGTACGGCAAGCCTTGATTGAACGTTTATTAAAACAAGCACGTAAGATTGATCAAGCAGCGAAGTAACAAGATGGAATTGAAAAAGAAGAGAGAGAAGGCGGATTTTTACCATGAAGCGTATCATTCAATTTTCAGTCAATAATAAGTTTGCTCTTTGGTTACTGACGATTATCATCACAGTTGCCGGAATTTATGCCGGAACGACGATGAAACTCGAGACGTTGCCGGACATCACGACACCAACTGTGTCTGTGACGACGATTTATCCGGGTGCAACACCAGAACAAGTACTCGATGAGGTCAGTCGTGAACTTGAAAGTAAGGTCGAGAATCTTGGCGGAGTCGAAACCGTCCGCTCGTCCTCTTTCCAGAATGCTTCAAATCTACAAATCGACTACAGCTTCAGTACAGACATGGACGAAGCGGAACAAAAAGTCAAAGAAGCATTAGCTAATGTAGATTTACCGGAAGGCGCACAGGAACCTCAAGTTTCGCGTATTTCATTTGATGCTTTCCCGATCATCGGCTTTGCTGTATCGGACGAAAACCGTTCCTTATCCGATTTGACGAAACTGGTCGAAAACGAACTCCAACCGAAACTTGAAGGAATCGAAGGAGCACAGACGGTTCAAATCGCCGGTCAGGAAATCCGTCGAATTGAGATTCGATTTGATGAGAAGAAACTGCAACAGTACGGATTGACGGAAGAGAACGTCAAACAACTGATTCAAGCAAATGATTCCCGCTTAGCTCTCGGGTTATATGAATTAGGCGATAAAGAACAGGCAGTCGTACTCGATGGAAAGGCCACAACGGTCAACGAGTTAAAAAATCTCCGTTTGCCATACACGCCACAAGCAACACCAGACGCAGGACAAGGACAGACGCCAACACCTGCATCAGGATCAGGTACAGGACAAGGACAGTCACCTGCATCATCTGCACCGACGGCAACGGCAGGACAAACGCCGGCTACTGCAACACCGACGCAAGTTCCGACCGTCAAATTGTCACAACTGGCGACGATTGAAGACAAAGGAATCGAAGAATCGATTTCCCGATCGAACGGGGAACGTTCAATCGGCGTCCAGGTAACGAAATCACAGGATGCCAATACCGTCGAAGTCGTCAATGCGGTCAAAGAGACGATTAAAGACTTTGAGAAAGAGAACGACGGCGTCAAAGCATCGGTCACGCTTGATCAAGGGAAGCCGATTGAAGAATCTGTCTCGACGATGATCAGCAAAGCATTGATTGGTGCCTTGTTCGCGGTCGTCATTATTCTCTTGTTCTTACGGAACTTCAAATCAACAATCATTGCGGTCATTTCGATTCCATTATCCCTGCTGATGGCGATTTTGGTCTTGAAACAGTTGGACATCTCACTCAACATCATGACGCTTGGGGCGATGACAGTTGCGATTGGTCGAGTCGTGGATGATTCGATTGTCGTCATTGAAAACATTTACCGTCGATTGACGGATCCGACTGAACCATTAAAAGGGAAGGCGCTCATCATTGAGGCAACACGTGAAGTCTTCATTCCGGTCGCTTCATCGACAATCGTCACGATTGCCGTCTTCCTGCCGCTCGGATTCGTTACAGGATTTGTTGGTGAACTGTTCCTTCCGTTCGCCTTGACGGTCGTCTTTGCACTCTTTGCCTCATTGATCGTAGCTGTAACGGTTGTTCCGATGTTTGCTGATTCACTCTTTAAACGCGGGAAGGCACCAAAACCGGAAAAAGAAGACGGTGGCAAACTTGCCAACTGGTACCGTGGTGTACTGAATTGGTCGTTGAACCATAAATTTGTCGTCTTTGGTCTCGCTGTACTGTTGCTGATCGGCAGTTTCGCGCTTGTTCCGACCATCGGTGTCAACTTCTTGAATCAAGAGAGTGAAAAAACATTTTACGTGACGTATAATCCAAAACCGGGTCAAACGTTAGATGATTCATTGAAGGCTGCCGACCTGGCAGAAGGATATTTTGAAAAGCAACGTGATGTGGATAATCTTCAATTTACAGTCGGTGGAGAAAATCCATTGAATCCCGGAAATACAAAGCAAGCTGTTTTCATTGCCCAGTATGATCCGGATACAGCTGATTTTGCAGATGTAAAACAACAGGCAATCAAACAATTGAATAAAGAGATTCCGACCGGCGAATGGAAAGAACAGGACTTCAGCGGAGGAGCGGCCTCTTCCGGTGTCTCGTATTCGGTTTATGCCAATTCGATTGAGGATCTGCAAAAGATTACACCTGAATTCGTGAAAGCGATTGAAGGCGAATCGAAATACGTGCGTAAAGTAACGACTGATTTAAAGGAGTCGTATACACAGTACACATTTGAAGTCGACCAACAAAAAGCCGCTGAATTCGGTATCTCGACAGCGCAATTGGCTCAAGGGATCGCTAATGTGCAAGGTGAAGAAAAACCACTTTCTACTATAAAAGTAGACGGTAAGGAACTCGATGTCATCGTTCCGAACGAACAGACGACATATGATTCCATCAACGATCTACAAAAAACAGATGTGACGACGCCGCTTGGTGTCCGAAAACTGTCGGATTTCGTCTCGGTCAAAAAAGGGACGACACCGGATTCACTCAGTGAGCGGGACGGTAAGCTGGTCGCGACAGTCACAGCAGAATTAAAAACAGACAAAGCAACAGAAGCTTCACAAGCAATCGATAAAACGGTCAAAAAGATTGATCTTCCGACAGGTGTCTCCTATAAAGCAGGCGGTGTGACGGAACAAATTCAGGAATCGTTCACGCAACTCGGACTTGCAATGGCAGCAGCCGTCGCGATTGTCTATCTGGTTCTTGTCGTCACATTCGGAGGCGCGTTGACACCACTTGTCATCTTGTTCTCGCTTCCGTTTGCGATCATCGGCGGGTTACTTGCCCTGTTGATTACAGGCGAAACGATTTCCGTTTCTTCGTTGATCGGTGCATTGATGCTGATCGGAATCGTCGTAACAAACGCGATTGTATTGATCGACCGTGTCATTCATAAGGAAAAAGAAGGACTCGATACGCGGGAAGCCTTGTTGGACGCGGCAGGAACACGACTTCGTCCGATCTTGATGACAGCTCTCGCGACGATCGGTGCCTTGTCACCACTGGCACTCGGTCTTGAAGGCGGCGCCTTGATTTCGAAAGGACTTGGGGTAACGGTCATCGGTGGGCTAACAAGTTCGACACTCTTGACGTTGCTGATTGTTCCGATCGTCTACGAATTCTTTGCACGCTTTCGGAAAAAGAAGTCAATGGATTAAGCAGACTTAAGGTTTAATCATTTGAACAGGTTTCTTGAAACGGCTCTAAACTGCCGTTTCAGGACCTGTTTTTTTATTTGTTACAGAAGTGTTACGGGAAACTAACCCTGTTAATAAACTGTAACACGATGGAAGAAATCAGCATGATAGGATAAAAACAGTAATTATCTGATAATTTAGTTTTTTTCATAAGCATATTTATAAAGGAGACAGACGGATGAAAAGTTCATTTTTAGTGCGGATCGTTGTATTGGCAACATTACTCATCAGCAGCTTCGCGGCTGTTCCACAACAAACGAAAGCCAGTACATCGAAAAAAGTTGTCGTAGCGGTCGATGTGTTGAATGTCCGGTCCAAAGCGACGACGATGGGACAAAAACTGGGTCAACTGAAACTAGGACAAACGGTAACGGTCCTCGGTAAAACAGCAAACAATTGGTATCAACTCCGGTATGCGGGAAAAAATGCGTACATAGCGGCTACATATACAAAAGCATTTAATGCCAAAGCGACAACAGGATTAACTAAAAATGGAGCAGCCGTCGTATCGGTCGCAGAAGGCTTAAAAGGACGTCCGTACGTATTCGGTGCGACGGGGCCTGTCAGTTTCGACTGTTCCGGCTTCACACGTTATGTTTACAACGCGTTAGGCAAGTCGTTACCGCGGACGGCAGCGGCACAATACGGCGCGACGAAACGAACGGCTCCCGTTGCCGGAGATCTCGTCTTCTTCACGCACGGAAGCGGAATTCAGCATGTCGGGATTGCGGTTGATGGATCGACGATGATCAATGCCAATTCCTATTACGGACAGGTCGTCAAAGAATCATTCCGGAGCGGCTACTGGGGATCGCGTTACGTTGCGGCAGGTTCTCTATAAAACAGCAAATCATTCAAAAAACCCGCTCTTGACGCATTTGCGAGACAAGAGCGGGTTTTCATCTATTCTTTGACTTTAACAGCCGTTAATCCACTCAGCAGAGCAGTCGGGATTTCGATTTGGGGATGGTCGCGCCAATTGTCGCTGATCGCGATGGAAAAGGCTTGGCGGCCGATCGTCTCATAAGGGACGGCAACCGTCGTCAGATTCAGGACGACAGCCAAATCACTGCCGTCGAATCCGATCACGGCTAAATCTTCCGGAATCCGGTAACCTTGTTTGCGAAGCTCGAGAATGATACCCGCGGCCACATGGTCACTGGCGGTTAACAAAGCACTTGGGCGACAGGATTGATTGGACCACTGCCGGGCGATGTCGGCTCCGTCCTCAATCGTCAACGCCTGTTGATAAATCCATGACGTATCTTCCGGTGACACGGTATCCTGATAGGCCTGCTTTCGGGCACGGCTGTTTGTGCTGTCAGGGCGACCAAGACAAATCCCGATCTGAGTATGCCCGAAAGACTGAAGGGTCTTTAACCCGCTTTGAAACGCGGTATAATGATTGATATAGACGGAAGAGACATCTTCATGATGCTCACAAAACACAATCGGACCGTACTGCTCGTATCGTAAAATCTCATCGACCGGCAGACTGTGGGACACGACAATCAGTCCGTCAACTTCACGTTGGGCGAGGGCTTGAAGAACCGTCTGTTCATGTGACGCAATATAGTTCGTCTGCCACGTCAAAAAACGATAGCCTTCCTCAAAAGCGCACTGGGCAATCCCTTGCAGGATGGCAGCGTAGTAGGGATGATCGACGTAAGGCAGCATGACACCGATCGTTTTCGTTTGACCGGTCGACAACTGGACAGCGGTTTGATTACGGATATAACCGAGCTTTGTGATGGCGTCCTGGACGGCCCGGCGTTTATCTTCCGCGACGTACGGATGATCATTGAGGACACGCGAGACTGTCGTCACTGAAACCTCTGCTTCACGTGCTAAGTCACGAATGTTGGTCATCAAAGGTTCCTCCTAGCTGTTGGATAATTGTTGATGGATCTGAATCCAGTCCTGTCTCGTGATCGGGCCTTCCAGCCAAGCCAAACGATCGAGTTGTTCCGAAATTCTTTGAAGCAGTTCGACCTGATGAGCTGGCGGCAAGTCCGGGAATTGATCGACCAACGTATGCTTACACAAATAGTAACCGGTCGATGTGTGCAACTGTTCAATCGCTAATTCGTAAGCAACATTTTTCTGAACGAGACGAGACAAGAATGTTTGAACTGACATGAGAAGACCTCCCTTGTAGTGTATATCAAGACCGTAAACTATGAAACGCGTTTCACGGCAAGCAAAAACTGAGAGGCCGTCATAAAAGTGGAAAATCCGGACTGGAATTGACCAATGGAAAAAAGAGGTCTATGATTGGTTCGAATCAAGATAAAGAGGGGCGAACGTAAAATGGAATCGACAGACTCGAAGCTGGCATTAAAAATGCTCGTTGTTCTATCTCGCACAATGCATGCAGTAGCGGAACAAGTGAAAGTAGACATCAAGACCCATCAGCTGAATTTATCGGAATTTGGTGTACTGGAATTGTTGTACCACAAAGGCGATACACCACTTCAACAAATCGGCGATAAAATCTTATTAACGAGTGGCAGTGTCACGTACGTCGTGGATAAATTAGAGAACCGGGGTCTCCTGGCCCGACGATCATGCCCGACGGATCGTCGCGTAACGTTCGGAACACTGACGGAGGCGGGAAGAGAATTAATGGAAGAAACGTTCCCGAAGCACGAAGCGTTCCTCACAGACTTGTTCAGTGACCTTTCGATTCCAGAAAAAGAACAGTTGATCGATCAGCTCAAACGGATCGGTCATCGTGCAGACCATTATACACATTCAAAAAAAGCCTAATCATCCTGATTAAGCTTTTTTTGTTGCTTTCTTTGAAATCAAACTAATTGACAAAAGAAAATGGTGTTGGTATATTTACTTACAGAATTTACTTTAAATAAAAGGGAGAAATAAAAATGACTAAATTACTTTATGTAACTGTAAACCCGAAATCAACAGAACATTCATTCAGCCTTCAAGCTGGTGAAGCTTTCCTCGAAAGCTACAAAGCAGCTAACCCGAACGCTGAAGTCCAAGTTCTTGATCTATATAAAGAAGATGTCCAAGAAATCGATACAGACGTACTCAGCGCATGGGGCAAATTCGCTACAGGTGAAGAGCTTTCAGAAGTAGAAATCGCTAAAGTCGGTACAATGACGAAACACCTTGAGCAGTACATGGAAGCGGACGAATACGTATTCGTGACGCCAATGTGGAACTTCTCATTCCCAGCACGTCTTAAAATGTACATCGACAGCGTTCTTCTTGCAGGTAAAACATTTGCTTACACGGCAGAAGGTCCTAAAGGATTGATGGAAGGCAAAAAAGCGCTCCACATCCAGGCAACAGGCGGTGTCTACACTGGTTCTGGCCTCAACTTCGGCGATGACTACCTCCGTCAAGCACTTGCTTTCACTGGTGTAACAGACTACAACTCATTGTTCATCGAAGGTATGGCAATGAACCCAGAAAAAGCAGAAGAAATTAAAGAAGAAGCAATCGCAAAAGCAAAAGAACTTGGCCGTTCATTCTCAACAGTCAACGCATAAGAAACGAAAATACCCGCTGTCCGTTCAACCGGACAGCGGGTATTTTTTGTTTACAGATGCGTTTTTTTCCGTAAGACGAGAGACGCAAACAGGAGTAAATCCTTCAATTTCTCGAGTCCACGCGGATGATTCGAAATCCGGTACAGCCATTCCAACTTTAACTGCCGGAATAATTTGGGCGCCCGTTTACTGTGACCCGACCAGACATCAAAGGCACCACCGACACCGATGAAAAGTCCGCGGTCGACCTGATCGTAAACAGAGGCAATCCATTCTTCCTGTTTCGGTGCCCCGAGAGCGACCAAAATCAAATCCGCTTCGGCCGACCGGATTGCTTTTGCGGCTTCTTCTTCCTTGCCGAATCCATGAAAGGTTCCGACAAACTGGATATCAGGAAAACGAATCGATAATTGCTGAATCAGCGACTTCATGACTTCCGGACGACCGCCGAGTAGAAAGACACGTTTTTTTAAAGCATCGGCAGTCCGGAGCAGTTCACGGGCCGTCTCGATGCCGGGTAATGTCGCAGTGAGCGGTTTCCCCATCCGTTTACTGGCTGCCGTCACGCCGATTCCATCAGGCGTGATGAACGTCGCTTGTTGTAAAATATGCTTGTACGCGGGATCACGCAAAGACCGTAAAACGAGTTCCGGATTAGCGGTGACGAGAAAGGCCTTTTCGTTATTGTGTAAAATCGTTTTAATATGGGTATACCAATGCGATGGTGTTGCATCGACAAAAGGCAACCCGAACAACTGAATTGTTTGAATCATCTTTATTCCACCTCATATACCATCATAGCAGAATCAGGCCGGACGAACAGGGGCTTGAGACTGAAAAAGGAGCGAACGGGATGCATACAGCCTGGCAAGAGATTTTAAAAGAAGAGAAAGAAAAAGACTACTTTATCCGGCTCTGGGATTTCGTCAAGACTGCTTACCGGGAAACGACGGTTTATCCGCCGAAGGATCGGATTTTCCATGCCTTTGACGCGGTGGCACCGCAGGATGTCCGTTGCGTCATCTTGGGGCAGGATCCGTACCACGGACCGAATCAGGCGAATGGACTGAGTTTTTCCGTCAATGACGGGGTTGCAATTCCGCCGTCCTTACGTAACATGTACAAGGAATTAATGTCCGATCTCGGATGTCCGGCACCGACGACGGGTAATCTGGAAGCCTGGTCGAACCAAGGTGTGTTTTTACTGAATACGTCCTTGACGGTCGAAGCAGGAAAAGCGGGTTCCCACGCCAAAAAAGGCTGGGAATCGTTTACGGATCGCGTCATCGAAGTGCTTGGACAACAGGAACAACCGATCGTATTCATTCTTTGGGGAAACCATGCGAAAAGTAAAAAGAGTTTGATTGATACGAATCGGCACCTTGTTCTCGAATCCGTTCATCCGAGTCCGCTTTCGGCGAGCCGCGGGTTTTTCGGCAGCCGGCCGTACTCGCAAACGAACGACTGGTTGCAGCAACAAAATCGAACACCGATCGACTGGTGTATCTCCTGACATCCCAAAAAACCAATCTACTCCGACAACAATGGAGTGGATTGGTTTTTTTGTTCAGTCCATCATGAATTTTTCGATGACGAGGGCAATGCCGTCTTCATCATTAGAGGCAGTCATGTACTGGGCTTTTTCTTTGACGGTATCGGCAGCATTTGCCATGGCAACACCAAGACCGGCCCATTCAATCATCGATAAATCATTGTTGCCGTCTCCGCACGCGATGACATCTGCCTGTTTGATCCCGAGGCGTTCAGCCAGCAACGCGAGACTTGTTCCTTTCGTCACGCCGGCCTCCGTAAATTCGAGGAAAAACGGTTTGGAGCGGGCGACGGCGAGCTCACCGGCTAACTCAAGCTGAAGTTTCAGCTCGACTTCCGCCAAACGATTTTCTTCCGCAAGCATCAAACACTTGACGACCGGTTCTGTAATGGCTGCCTTGAAGTCCGGAACCGTGATGACATCCATTCCTGTCAGTTCGCCTTCAATCGTCGAAAATTCGTTAGCCCGTTCCGTAAAAATCTCGTGCCCGACATATGTGTGGATATCGATATTTTCACGTTTACTTAAATCGTAAAGGCGATGTACGGTTTCCGGAAGAAGGGTACTGGAGAACAGGGACTCGTTTGTTTTACAGTCGATGATCGAAGCCCCGTTGAAACTCAGAATATAACTGCCGTAGCGGGCAAGTTCGAGCTCTTTTGCCAAATCAATCATCGCGTAAGTCGGACGGCCGCTCGCGAGCACGACTTTTTTTCCGCGACGCTGTGCATCGAGTAACGATTGTTTTGTTTTTGGAGAAATCGTGTGGTCGCTCGTCAATAATGTATCGTCAAGATCAAGTACAATCATTTCGTAAGCCATAAATATAAACCCCTTTCGAATATCTGTTACATCTTAACAAGTTGACTCTTCTTCCACAATATACTCTCGCTTGAAAGAGTGTGATAAAGTTTGAGAAGAGCATGTATGGAAAGGATTTAAGTCTGATGAAATATTTTATAATTTTCTTATCGACCCTATATTTGGCCGGATGTGGTCTTACACTGCCTCATCCTGCTTCCTTGCTGGAGCACCCGGCTTTACCGGAATGGGAAAAGTCATTAAAAGCAAGAATTGATACCGATTTGCCGACAGAGGCGGAAATCGTGGCGCCGCGTAATCAATCCATTTCCAGGCTGTATGAATTGATTGATTTAAACCAGGATGGGCGGGACGAAGCCATTACGTTTTACCGGATTGAACATCAGGGAGCATTTCAAATCAGAGTGTTGGTACATGAACGCCTGAAAAAGAAGTGGGTGTTGCGTGTCAGCCAGCCGATTGCGACAGGCCGATCGATTGACCAACTCCATGTCATCCTGGATGAATCCCAAAAGTCGAATCAACTGATGATTGGTGTGACGAGTCTTGAAAAGAATACCGTTTATCTCCTGAAAGATTTGATGAAGCCATCGATTCACGTTACGAAAATCGATACATATGATCGATTGACGATTGCCGATTTGAATCAGGATCGACGTCAGGATATGGTGTTGCTCAAAAAAGAACAGACGACAGAACTCATATATTATGAAGAAGCCTTAAATCCGACCAACCGGCAAGACATCACACTGCCGGTCAAAGACGGTGATTTGTTTGCGGATCATGACCTGTTTGAAATCGATACCGTCAATCCGGCCAAGAAAAAAGGGGTATTCGTCTCCTTTACCCGTGAAGCCAAGATGCATCTGCTGGTCTTTCAGCTTGAAGAAACCCGGCTGACACCCGTCCGTTGGGGTGAGACATCAGAAATCGTCGAGCCGATGTATACGTTCCCGAAAGATGTCGATCAGGACGGTGTCATCGAATTTGCGCATCAATATACGCCTGACGGAAGCATCGGACGCGCGGCCGAAGAAAAACCGCGGATTACGGCATATTACGCTTGGAATGGCGCCGACGTGCAACCATTTCTCGAAAGCGGCTTTGAACTTCGGGAAGAGCAATACATCGATCTCGAATACAATTTCGTGATGCGTTTCCCGGCAAACTGGGCGACGCGTGAAACGATTGAGAAAAAGGACAACCGGGTCCGGTTCATCAACCGGGATACCGGGACGATTGATTTTGAGCTCGAAATCATTCCGAAGACGCAATACATCGCCAGTCATCGCAAGAAAAAAATCAAAGAAGGCATTGATTACGTGTATGTCATCTCGACCAATCAATCCTATGAAGAGTACGCTGCCAACGTAGCACTCGTGGAATAAAGGAAAAAGCAGGAGGAAAATAAGATGACTAAAATATTAGTGGCCGAGGATGAACATGCGATTCGCAGTTTCATCGTCATTAATTTAAAACGTGCAGGATATGAAGTGATTGAAGCGGAGAACGGACGGGAAGCACTGGACTATTTTGAACAGCAGACGTTCGATATCCTGCTGCTCGACATCATGATGCCCGAAGTCGACGGATTCGCGGTCTGCGAACAGGCCCGCTCGAAAGATGAAGTTGTCGGCATCATCATGCTGACTGCGCGAACGCGCGAAGAAGATAAAGTCATGGGACTCAGCGTCGGGGCGGATGATTATATTGCGAAGCCGTTCAGTCCGGCTGAACTGTTGGCACGTATTCAATCCCTGCTCCGCCGGGTCGAGACGCTCCGCCGCCGGAAACAACCGCGTGAACTGGTCTCCGGACCATTTCGGATTGATCTCGGAGCGAAGCGGGTGCAAAAAGCAGGAGTCGATGTCGAAGTCACACCGACGGAATATGATTTGTTGTGCCATTTCATCAAAAATGAAGATCAAGTCATGTCGCGGGATGAGTTGCTCGATGCGGTGTGGGGCGAAAATTATTTCGGAGATCGTAAGACGGTCGACGTCAACATTCGCCGGTTGCGTCAGAAAATCGAAGAAAATCCAGCGGAACCCCAATTCATCGAGACGTTGTGGGGTCATGGCTATAAGTGGCGTAACGAAAAATGAAACGACAGATTTTGATGCGGTTCATGACGATCATCACGGTGACGGTGCTGCTCGTCATCGGAATCTTATCCTTCGTGACGTATAACTATTATTATGTGACGGCGACCGATGTCTTGAAACGACATGCGAATGCCAGTGCCGTCTTATTTGCGAACAGCGGTCTTGCCTATGATTTTCAAGATTCAGAGGCGACGATTCATGACGTACTCAATTCCTATGCCTACACGGATGCAGAAATCGAAGTCCTAGATGCGAAGGGGATTCCCCGCTATTCGTCGACGGGATTCGTCTCAAAACGAAACATGACGAAACAGGAAGTGACCCGTCTGTTGAGCGGGGGAACAATCACGAAACGTTATGATGATCCGACGACAGGGGAACATCTGCTTGAAGTGACGGAACCGATTGTTTCTTTCGGACAGACGACGGGAGCACTGCGTTATACGACGTCGCTTGCGAAAATCGATCAGCGGGTCATTGAAATTTGTTTGGCGATTCTCCTGTTAGGTGTCGTCATTTGGGGACTGGCCTACATTTATTCGTCCCGTCTCGTATCGTCGATCGTTCGTCCGATTCAGGAAGTCATCGGTGCGTCCGATCAAATTGCCAAACAGCATTATGATGTCAAAGTCAATGAAGAGTATACGTTTGAACTGGGGGAGCTGGCCCGGACGATCAACTATATGGGACAACAGATCAAACAACAGGAAACGTTAAAAGATGAGTTCATTTCCGGTATTTCGCATGAGTTGCGAACACCTTTGACCTCGATCAAAGGGTGGAGTGAAACGTTGCTCGCAGAGCCGGAACGATTGCCGGAAGAAGCCTCGCTCGGAATGGGGATCATCCATTCCGAAACCGAACGCCTGATTTCCCTCGTCGAACAGTTACTGGATTTTTCAAAGCTCGAAACGAGTCGTTTAGTCCTGTACCGGCAGGAAGTGAATCTGACGGAAGTCATCGAGACGGTGACGGCGCAACTCCGGCAAAAGCTGGAGGAGAAAAACATCCGGATCATCCGGAAATTACCGGCACAGGTCGTCGGTTTATATGATGAGAACCGTTTGAAACAGGTCTTTTTGAATTTGCTCGACAATGCGATCCGCTTTTCGCCGGTTGACGGTGAAATTACGATCCGTCTTGTCCGTTCCGAACGCGTCCTCTTTTTATCCTTCAGCGATGAAGGTCCCGGGATTCCGAAAAATCATCTCCGCCACGTGACGGAGAAGTTTTATCAGGTCCAAAAAGGGAAAGGTGGAACAGGACTCGGACTGGCGATTTGCCGGGAACTGGTGGAAGCCCATGAAGGGAAATTGTTCATCGATAACCAACCGGAAGGCGGAGCCATTGCGACCATCCTGTTGCCGGTCACGAAAGCATAACGGGAAAGTCAAATGAGAAGCGCTTTCGAAACTGAACTGGTAAAGTAAAATCAGAATCATGATTCACAGCAAGACGAAACGAATGGAGGAATCAGTCATGGCACTTGGCGTATCGAACGGCAAATTAAGTCCGCTCACAGGGAAACCGAACGCGGTATCGACACAGACGGATAAAGAAGCGTTGAAGATGACACCTTTACCTTTTCACGGAAATCTAGCAGAATCAAAATTTCAAATCATGCGGATTCTTCAAAGTCTTGACCGGGTGAAGGTAGTCAAAGAAGATCCGACGTACATTCATGCCATCTTCTCGAGTAAAGTGTTTCGTTTTAAAGATGATGTTGAATTTTACTTCGACGAGTCTTCTCAACAAATCCATTTCCGTTCAGCTTCCCGCGTCGGCTATTCCGACTGGGGCGTCAACCGCAAACGAATGGAAGACATCTCGGCACGCTATAAGGAGGCTTCCCGATGAAAAGTTATCAGTTAGTCGTAATCGGCGGCGGAGCAGCCGGAATGACGATTGCAGCAGGGGCTGCCAGTCTCGGCGCACACGTCGCATTGATTGAAAAACATACGCATCTCGGCGGTGATTGCCTGCATTACGGTTGTGTCCCGTCAAAAGCATTGATTGAAGCGGCACACGATGTTCATGTCATGAAGCAGACAGCCGCCAAATACAATGTGACGTTGAACGGGGAAGCGGTCTACAGCAAAACGAAAGCAAGCGTTGACCGTGCCCGGAACATCATCCAGTCGCATGACGGAACAAAACGGTTTAAGGATTTAGGCGTGGATGTCTATATCGGTGAAGCCAGTTTCTTGAGTGCCAATGAAGTGGAAGTGGCGGGGCAGTTGGTCGTCGGAGAGAAATTCGCGATTTCGACCGGATCACAGCCGATTATTCCACCGATTGAGGGTCTCGATACGATTCCGTACTTAACGAATGAGACGATTTTTGAACAAACGGAACGTCCGGAACGATTACTCGTTATCGGCGGCGGTGCGATTGGCCTTGAATTATCGCAAGCTTATGCGCATCTCGGAACGGAAGTAACCGTGATTGAAGGTGCCAAATCACTGATGCCGAAAGAAGACCGCAGTATGGTCGAAGTGTTACAACGGCAAATTGAACAGGAATTGACGCTCCATTTGGATACGACGGTGACAAGTGTCCGTAAAGCGGCAAAAGGAATCGAAGTTACGGTCAAAACCGGTGAAGAGTCCCGTGTCATTGAAACGGATGCCGTCCTCGTTGCGGTCGGTCGCAAGCCGCGGATTGATGCGTTACGTCTCGACCGTGCCGGCGTCCATGTTGAAAAAGGTTATGTTCAAGTTGACGGTTCACTTCGGACGAATCAACGTCATATCTTTGCGGTCGGTGATACGATTCAATCGTTACCGTTTACGCATGTCGCAGGTCTTGAAGGAAAAACCGTCGTCACAAACGCTCTGTTCGGTTTACGGACCAAACCGGATTACCGTGCCGTTCCGTGGGTGACGTTTACGACACCGGAACTGTTCCACCTCGGACTGACGGAAGAAGAAGCCCGTCAAAAGTACAGCGACATCAAAGTCTACGAAACCGGACTGGATGAAGTCGACCGGTTTGTCATCAACGGCCGGACAGAAGGCCGTGTCAAACTGATTGCCGATAAACGCGGGAAATTGATTGGTGCCCATGCCATCGGCGAACAGGCCGGTGAATGGATGCAGGAAGTCGTGTATGCGATGGCTCGCAAAGATAAAGTCGGTCAGCTGTCACGTGTCGTGCATCCGTACCCGATCCGGGGAGCAGCCGTCCAGCGTGCCGCCGATCTTTACTGGCGTGAACGTCTGTTTGACGGTCCATTGCCAAAATGGTTAAAACGATACTTTGATTGGAAACAAGGAGAATAATACATGCAACAATCTGCTAAAAAACGTAATTTCGTTCCGGTCGTTATCCTCTTGACGCTCGTCATCAATCTGTTGGTCGCACTGTTGTTTTTTGCACCGCCTGTTCAGGTCGGTGACGGGTTTGACTGGACGCTGCTTCCTTTTTTAAACGCGATCTTTAACAGCTTTACCTTTATGCTGTTGCTCGGTGCCTGGATTTCGATCCGCCGGGGCAACCGGATCAATCACCGTCGTTTCATCGGCGGTGCCATGACGACGACGACGTTATTCTTGATTTCGTACGTGACGTATCATGCGGTCAGTGAATCAACGAAATTCGGCGGCGAAGGATTTGTCCGTCCCGTCTACTTCTTTATTCTCATTTCGCATATCATTTTGGCGGCGATTATCGTCCCGCTCGTCTTGATGTCACTCGCTCATGCCTTGAATCAAAACTTTGAGAAACATAAAAAGTGGACCCGTTTTACAATGCCGCTTTGGTTATATGTCAGTCTGACGGGTGTCATCGTGTATGTGATGATTCGTCCATATTATTAAACGGCACGTTAAAACAGGCCCATTCCGATTTTTTTCGGAGTGGGCCTGTTTTGATTAGTAAGTGGATATTATGGTTTGACCTTTGTCTCATCGAGGACATTTTGTGCCTTGATATCAATCAGCGGACGGATCAAAACTTCGACCCGGCGATTTTGACTGCGGCCATTTTCTGTATCATTCGAAGCAATCGGTTGATACTCGCCGTAGCCGCTGACTGTAAATCGTTTAGGGGCCAGTTTCGGATTC
Source organism: Exiguobacterium sp. K1 (assembly GCF_033721435.1). Classification (NCBI taxonomy): domain Bacteria; kingdom Bacillati; phylum Bacillota; class Bacilli; order Caryophanales; genus Exiguobacterium; species Exiguobacterium sp. K1. The sequence continues at coordinate 177,657 of NZ_JAOTIT010000004.1, forward strand.
CGCTGAAGAGCACGCATGAAACTGATGGCGCGTTCTGTACTGAGTTCCCAGTTCGATGGATATTGAACGGTATTGATCGGAATATTATCGGTATGACCCGACACCTGAATTTGACGCTGTCCCGCTTTGACGAGCAGATTACTCATGCCTTGGGCAATTTGAATCGCGTCACCTTTGACATCTGCTTGGGCAGGGGAGAAGAGAGCCCGGTCGCGAATGGTGAAGACAAGCCCTTCATTCGTAACCTCGACTTTGATGTCCTTCTCAAGCTTCTGTTGTTTGATGTAGTCATTGGCTTCTTCCTTGATTTTTTCAAGTTCAGCAATTTCATAGCTTTGTGCTTTCGTCCGGGCATCCGTCTTTTTCGAGTCCTCTTCTTCTTGTGAGGTCGATAAGGAACTGTTCGTAATCATGCCGGAGCCGCCGTTAAAGACGGAGCTGAACGATTGGGACATCGCTTTCAGCTTGACGGCATCGACGTTACTCGAAGCGAACAGGACAATGAATAAGGCCAGTAACAGCGTCAGGAGATCGGCGTAAGGAATCAGCCAGCCTTCGGAAATATGTTCGTCATGCGGCTTCTTTTTCCGTTTCATACGTCGCACGCTCCTTCGGTGTCAGATAGACAAGTAACTTATCCTCCAGGTTTTTAGGCGATTCTCCGTTCTGGATCGATAAAATCCCTTCAATCATCATTTCATACAGTTGAATTTCAGTCGCTGATTTTTGCTTTAATTTTGTCGCGAACGGGAACCAGAGGACGTATCCTGTAAAAATCCCGAACAGCGTTGCGATGAAGGCACCGGAAATCGCATGCCCGAGCTTTTCGATATCGGATAAATCAGACAGCGCGGCGACAAGTCCGACGACGGCTCCGAGTACCCCGAGCGTTGGGGCATATGTACCGGCCTGCGTGAAGATATTGGCATTCGCATGGTGCCGTTCGGTCATGTTTTCAAGGTCGCGCGTCATGACATCTTCGACATACTCCGACGGCTGACCGTCGATGACCATCATGACGCCGCGGCGCATGAACGCATTATCGACTTCTTCGAGTGCCGTCTCAAGCGACAGCAATCCTTCTTTTCGGGCTTGGGTCGAAAGGGTCAGGAATTGTTGGAGCAATGTTTGTTTCGTCATCAGTTGTTGTTCAAAGAAAATGACTTTAAATAAAGCCGGGATGATCTTTAAACGTTCCTTTGGAAATGAGATCATGATTGCTGCCGCTGTACCGACAAAAATGATGACGAGTGCTGCAGGGTTCAGCAATGCAATCGGGGAGGCCCCTTTTAAAATCATTCCTCCGACTAAGGTGATGAGCCCCAGTATAATACCAATAATCGACACGATATCCATTTCAGTTGTGCCACCTTTCCTCATGTTGTCCAATCGTGAACGAAAAATAAAAAGAGCAGAAGAGGCGTCTTCTGCTCGGAAATCCAAAAACCGAGAATCACGCGCCGTTTTCGTCGATCAGCAATTGAATGCTTTCGTTTCGTTCGTCACGCTCTATATCGGTTAATACATCGTATTTTTTTAATGCAATATACAATTCGTTTAGAATTGATTGATCCACATGCAGCGATAATAACTCCTCGAATTGATAATATAACTGTGCGGGCATCCATTGCGATTGGCGTTCAAGCCTTCGCGAGACATCTTCAATCGAATGGTCAGCCGTCCTAGGGTCCACTGTTTCCCTCAACCTCCTTTTATGATTAAACGTCGACTTTTATCTATTTTACCAAAAAAAAACGAAAACGTTTAGCAGATTCAAAATTTAAATAGAACAAATGTTTTTGAGGGAGTATGATAGATGCAATTGGGTCATTTCATCTAGGAGGAGTACGAATATGTTTTCTCATAAAAGACGTTCGCGGCTCGCGAAGTTCGGACGGTTCGGGGAACTGATTTATCATCAGTTATTCGATAAACCGGCCCGTTTTATCGCGACCGGTTTTACGTTGACCATCTTATTGGGTGGATTTTTACTGTGGTTACCGATTGCTCAACAGGACGGTCAGGACATACCGTTCATCGACTGTTTGTTTGTCGCGACTTCGGCCGGGACGGTCACCGGTCTTTCGACGGTCAATATTGCCGAATCCTTTAATCTGTTGGGACAAATCATTATGATGCTGCTGATTCAGGTCGGGGGACTCGGATTCATGACGATTGCGCTTGTCCTGTTGAGCGTAACAGGACGGAAGATCGGAATCCGGCAACGCATCATCATTCAAGAGATGTTTAATCTCGACAGTCCGGGCGGTACGATCCGTCTGGCCCGGAACATTATTCTGACGACTGTCGTCGTCGAATTGATCGGGATGCTGTTGATTGCGCTTGATCTGTTCATTCAATATAAGTACACGTTCGGTAAGTCCTTGTATTACGGATTGTTCCATGCTGTATCGGCCTTCAATAATGCGGGCTTTGCGTTATGGGGCGATAATCTGGTCGGTTTTCAACAGGATACGACGTTCATCCTGACGATTTCAGCATTACTGATGATCGGTGGACTCGGTTTTACCGTCATCGCGGATATATCGGCTAAACGGAATTTCAAGAAGATCTCCTTACATTCGAAATTGATGCTCTTATCACTTGTCGTCATCAACGGTCTTGGGGTTCTTGCGATGATGATTTATGAGTGGGTATCACATCTCGGATCGCTTCACGATAAATCTTTTTTTGCAGCATTGCACATCGTCTTCTTCCAAGTCGTTACGACGCGGACGGCAGGGTTCCAAACGATCGATTTAACGACGATGGTCCCGTTATCAATCGGCTTGATGATGGTCTTGATGTATATCGGGGCAGGTTCTGCTTCGACAGGATCCGGAATCAAGGTCACGACGGCAGCGGTCATCTTGAAAAATGTCTGGACGTACCTGCGCGGACAACGGGAAACCGTCTTGATGCGGCGAACTGTCCGGCCGCAGGCAATTCAAAAAGCTTACGCCATCGCCGTGTTCAGTCTGTTGTTCATCGCTCTCGTGACGACGTTGCTTGCTTTGTCCCAACCGAATCTCTCCTTTGTCGGTCTGTTTTTCGAGACGGTGTCCGCATTCGGGACAGTTGGTCTGTCGTTGAATGTCACGGCGGAATTAAACGACTTCGGGAAAGCCTTGATCATGTTTATGATGTTACTCGGACGTGTCGGATCGTTAACGATTCTGTTTACGTTTGCCGCTCAACACGATCGTTTGATTCGTTATCCGAAAGAAAATATGCTGATTGGCTGATTTTCCGGGAATGGTTAAAAAAGTGTCGTCTCTCCCATTTTTTATGGGACGGACGACACTTTTTTAATGAACGAAGGACAGGTGTTCTGAAATTGGTCGGATGACAACCCGTGAGTCGGTCATCCGATCGTCGCGCGTCATACTGTTATCTTCAGTAATGTGCCACTTCGACCCATGCAGGATGTTCAAAGCGGTCACGATGTCAAAAAAGGAATGACTTGCATTTCCGTTTGCCAAATAGAGACCGGGAGTATACGTCGTGACGATCGTATAAAGCGTCTGGGCCGTATCCTCTAGAAAAGCACAGGAAGGATACCACTGTGTGCTGGCGGGAATTGGACCTGCGATAGCATGGCGTTCCAAATAATCAATCATATTATTGGAGCCGGCTGCCTGCCCAATCTGCCAACCAATCCGGACGATGTAGGCATCGGGATTGACCGCTTGAATCAGCCGTTCGCACGTTCGTTTGTAAGCTCCGTACTCATCCGTTGCTGCAGGGACGATTGCAGGATCATGAGGTCCTTTTTGTTCGTCGGAATAGACGGAAGCCGTGCTTGTAAAAAGAAACGGAATGTTTCGTTCGAACGACAGTCGTGCAAGTGTTTCGGCGAATTCAGCCGGACCCATCCCGATATGCAGCAAGAGGTCGGGTTGAACACGATCGATGAACGCTTCCATGACGGCAGAATCAGTCGTAGAGACGACGGACCGGTCCCAGGCGGTGATATCGTAGTGATGGGAACGGAAGACGTCTGCGAGAACGGGCGCGACCGTTCCGTTCATACCTGTTATTAAAACATTCATACGGGTTCTCCTGTCTGCGGATGTTTTGTTTTGTAATAGGTGACAAGGCGGGGAATCAGTTCCGCTAAATCCGGACAGATGATACCCGTTCCGTCCAAATCACGTAAGGCGTTACTCGTATCATATCGGGCCGGATGGACGAAGTAATCGAGTGTCTGCCGTTGCATCTGCAGGCGTTTCGCGATCCGCGGTGTGAGAAGAGACGTGACCAGTCGAAACGGAACAGTACCTCTCGGATATGAACCGTAATAGACGACGTGCAGCATCTCGTAAATCGCGCGGGCACCATGCGGGAACGGATCGGTCAGGTGATACGTCGTCCGGATGCCGGCTGGCGCATGACTGAGATACGTCGTCGCATTGACGACGTAATCATACGGAACAAGATTGACGAGTGCGTTTGCTCGTCCGGCATACGGTAACGGGGCAAAAGGACGGAGCAGCCGTAGCGCATTCAGAACAAAATACACACCATCCCACTTCGGGGTTTCACCGGTCTGGGAATGTCCGACGACGATTCCGGGCCGGATGATCGTATAGGGTAAGGTTCCGACTTCTTCACGGAATCGTACTTCTGCCAAATATTTCGTTTCTTCATAGGCATTTTTAAAGTCGACCTGATGTGTTAACTCGTTTTCAGAAATCGTTCCGATCCGGAGACCGGAAACATAAGCCGTACTGAAATAGACATAACGTTCCAGGTGGACGAATGTATGGGCAAGGCGCGTCACATTCGAGGTGCCGGTGACGTTAATCCGAAAGGCAGCAGCGTAAGCAGTCGCCAAGTCATAAAGAGCAGCCAGATGGAAGAGATGAGTGACGCGACTTACCAGCTCCTTCCGGATGGACTCGGGCAAACCCAACCCCTCTTTCGTAATGTCGCCTTCAATTAAAATCAGCTGTTCTTCCTTGAGCGACGTCGTCTGTAAAAACTGTTCCTTCTGCGAGACGGCGCTCGCGTATTCATGTTTAAGATGCAACAGATAAAAGCAGTCGATTTGTTCAGGAACCAAAGCTAAACGTTCGATCAGCTTCGTTGCCAAAAATCCGGGGAATCCTGTCATCAGATAAGTTCGCGTCATTTTTTCTCAAAATCCTTTCGTGGATCCAGCTCCAATACAATCGTGAACGTCGATCCTTGATTTAACTCCGATTCGACGGAGATGGCGCCTCCGTGAGATTCGATGATTTCTTTACAAATAGCTAGTCCTAAGCCGGTTCCGCCGATTTTTCGGACGGCGGAGTTATCGACGCGATAAAATTTCGTGAATAATTTATCAAAAGCGGTGGGCGGAATGCCGATGCCGTAATCTGTCACGCTTAAGATGGCCTGATCTGCTGTTTTTTCCAAACGGACATCAATATGATCAGCGGCAGGGGAATACTTAATGGCATTGGACAACAGGTTGATGATGACTTGTTTGACCTTGTCTTCATCGGCAAAAATAAGGATCGGGTCATCATCCGTCACAGCATGGATCGTATGAGTCTCTGCTGTCTCCCCGAAGGTTTCGATCGTTTCTTCCAACAATTGGCGTAACGAAAATGGTTTAAAGGCATAATCCTGTTTGCCGCCTTCCATGCGTTGGATGTCTAAGAAATCATTGAGAAGATTCGTCAGGCGTTTCGCTTCTTCATGGACGATTTCCACATACCGCGTCGTTTTTTCAGGTGTCGGTTGCCGGTAACGCAACAGTTCCATGAAACCAAGGATAGATGAGAGCGGTGTCCGTAATTCATGTGAGACGGTGCTGATCAGTTCATCTTTGACGTGATCCATTTTCTGTTCTTCCGTCCGGTCACGGAAGACGAACAGGAAGCCGTGTCGTGAAAAGCGGCTCCGTTCTTTTTTGATCGAGGTCGCATAAAATTCAAAGTAATGATGACCGGATTCATCCGGTTGCTGCAAGGTGAAGCGGAAGGAGATCTCGGAATGTTTCCCTGCCAACAATTCCTCGACCTGCTGCAGCATGGCGTACCGTGTCGCTAAATCGAGATTCGGAATCATGCTGATCCGTTCCTGGATTTTACTTGGCGCGATACCCGGTACATCCAGCAGCTTGCGTGCTTTGACGTTCATATAGGTAAAACTGCCGTCTTCCCCGGTCAGTAAAAAACCTTCATTGGAAGCTTGGAGAATCGACTGTGTGATATCGCGTTGGCGCATGATGGCATTTTTTTCACGTTCTAACATCTTTTCGATTTTCTTTTGTTCGGTCATGTCGCGAACGACGGCGACGCGCATGCGGGTCTTTTCGTAGGTGATTTCACGGGGAAAGACTTCAATTTCGACAGAAGTGCCGTCCGCCCGCCGCCCGATGACTTCATACGGTTCTTCATGATGCTTCATGATTCGCTGAGTGACGGAGTTCTGAAACTCGGGTTGGATAAAGTCGAGAATCTGATGACCTTTCATCAGTTCGAGTCGGGTCCGGAAAATAATTTCCGCCGCCCGGTTCGCATCGAGAATGACGCCGTTATCATGAAAGATGACGGCTTCAAGAACCGATTCGGCAATCAGACGGAAACGCCGTTCACTTTTCGCGAGATGCAGCTCGACTTGCTTTTGAGAACTGATATCCGTGATGAATAAAAAGAAACCGCCATTTTGGAGACGCGTCATATACAGGCGGCCGTAAAAATAAGAACCGTCTGTCCGGTGATACGTCCAGTCATTTTCTGTATCCCGTCCGTGTAACAAGAGAATATCTTCATCGGACAAGTTTTTTAGATTTAACTGTTCAAGATGTTGTTTCCGGAGTTGGAATTCTTCCGGATCATGAATCGAGATCGGTGTCATCTCCTGAGGCAGCGCAGCGGGATCGACGCCGAACATCGTGCCGGCTGTCTCGTTGATGGCGGTGATGCGGAAATCCGGATCTGTCACGAGAATCGCGGCATCAATCGTTGAATTCAATAGTTGGTGGAGATCAAGTGACTTGATCGTGACTAAAAAGAAATCCGTCTGCTCGACCGGAGAAATCGTCAACGTGTATGGAAGCGAGACGACTTGAATCCGGCTTGAAATCGGGAAAAGTGTATCCTCCAGTAAGAAGAATGAAGAAAGCGATGTATCAGCTGATGACAGCTGGAACTGATTATGAAATGCAGGGTTCGCAAAGTCGATGATACCAAGTCGATCCACTAACACGACAGGCTCTTCGAGAGCGCGCAACGTTGCATGGATGACTCTGCTGGAAGAAGGAGATGAATGTTCTGCCATGAGCTGCCTCCTTAAAAGAAATGAGCGGTAGACGAATGTGTACAAAAAAGTCAGTAAGGTGACGTATTCTCTATATATTCTCCATCCCATGACGTCGTTCCTATCACTTACGCAAGACAGGCACGAATTTAGTATGATGAATATAGAGAACGAATCCGACTACGGACGGGTGTGACACGTAAACCGACGAGCGGACTCGGAAGGGCGGAACAAAACGATGCAAACACATACGAAACGAAGAATGATTGCCTTCTTATTTGCAGGAGGCGGGGGAGCCGCTGCTTATTTTTTTTCGAGTTCTTGGGAACCTTTAATCTTGATTGTCAGTATAGTAGGGTGTACACTCTTTTTAATCCTTTCCTTCCTGACACCGTCACTCGCCAATCGGCTGGACCGGATGGAAGGACGAGAGTTTGAGGAATGGTTGGTCGAGCTTTTTGAAAAAGCCGGGTATCGTGTCGAGTTGACACCGGCCTCACGTGATTTCGGAGCAGATTTATTGATTGAAGACGCACAAGGGTATAGGATTGCGATTCAAGCGAAACGATATGGTTCGGTCGTAGGACTCGAAGCCGTTCAACAAGTGGCGGCGGCCGTCCCGTTTTACGGTATGGATGAAGGATGGGTCGTGACGAACTCGACCTATACGGAAGCCGCGTATCGTCTGGCAGAACCGAATCAGGTTCGGTTGATTGATCGGAACGAATTACTGGAATTTGCTCATGAAATTGGCTTTCGCTAATGTTGTCGAATGATTGTCGACAAAAGGGGGTTGTCAATTTGTTCAAACGGTGCAATAATCATTTTCGTTAACGAAATATCAGTCAGATAAAGAAAATCAAAATTATACGGAATGTCTAAATATACTGGGGACGAAATACCAGCACTTTTTAGCAGTGAGAGGAGAATTTCTGTTGCGCAAAGTTGTCTATGTGCAGGGTTGCGTTTTTTCGCAAGGTCATGCCGCGATTTATGATGAATCCCACCAAATGATTGGGGCGGTTCAACACGACGATACAGGTCGTGTTCAAGTAATGAATGGTGAAGGTAGAGGGGTAGCGTTTGGTAAGTTCATCCCGACATGCAAGAAATGGGTCGTGATGAACCACGATGGTCAAGAAGTAGGTCAAATGCGTGAGAAATTTTCACTCTTCTCGAAGAAATGTGAGTACAACGTTTACGAACGAGGTACGTACACCATTTCCTTCGACCTGACAAAAGGAAAATTCTCAGTACGGAGTTCAGCGGGAGAAGTCGTCGCAGAATTGCTGCAAGACGGCGATGAATACCGTCTCGTCAAAGATGCGGATAAGCTTTCGATGTACGAATTACTCTCGGTTCTAAAGAGCCTGACGAATAACGTCAACTACAAGTCACTTACAGCAGTCTAAAATAAAAAAGATGTCCGGCCATCGATGATGACCGGACATCTTTTTTATTAAGTTTGTAAGACATGTTGAAGACGTTGCTTCGCTTCGTGCGTCAGATGCGATATACGGCGCGCATAGAGGCACAGTTGGAGAACGTGGACAGTTTCAGGGCGGTAGGCGTTGATGCGCTCTAAGGACCGTCTCAAGCGTTTTTCCGTCAACTCGATCGGACCGCTTGTTTCCGCATGTTGTGTATACACAAGATAGAAGTCAAGCGGACTGATTAAATCATCTTCATCAATGTTTGGATTTTTGAAGACAATCGTCAATAATTCACGTGTTTCCTCCAGGGAAAACAAATGCTTTAAATCATCCAGTAAGTAAATGATGGCAGCCTGGTTAATGGAATACTTCTTACCCCGGTGCGGAACGCCGATGATGTCACGGACTTCGCGCTTCGTCCAATTTTGAATCGTCGTTGCTGACATATGTTCCCCGATCAATGCATTGGCAAGGTGAACGATTTCATTAATGGATAAACCGTTTTTGGAAGGATCGAACTGTTTGAGACGGGTCATTACTTTCGGCAGATCGGCCTCATCTTCTGACACAAGTGTCCCGATTCCTTTGCCTTCTTTTAAACGAAGCAGGCAACTGGATAACGTTTGTACTGCTTGAGCATCATACATGCAGAATACTTCCTCTCTAGAACGTCATTTGACCTTATGTTAACAAATGAAGGTTCGAAAGAGCAAACGCCAATTGAACGAAGTACAATGAAACTATCAAAAAAGGGGGATTCGTATGGAGTGGATTGCTGCAGTCGGAACAATCGTCATCGTTGGAATCGTCTTAGCCCTTCTCGAATGGACGGGAAAAAAATTGCAGATGCAACCCGAGACGATACGGAAGTGGATTCATATCGCGGTCGGGCACTGGGTGTTTTTAGCCCTCGCTTGGATGGAGCATTGGTATGTCGCCATCACACCGCTGCTTTTTTTCACACTGATCAATTGGATTACATTGAAACGAGGGACCGGGCGGATGAATCAGGTGGAACGGGTTTCGTATGGAACAGTGTATTACCCGATGGCCTTGGCCCTGCTGGTTCTGTTCTTTTTCGAACAGGAACCGATGGCGCTTGTCGCAGGAAGTATGGTCCTTGCCTGGGGAGACGGATTAGCCGCCCTCGTCGGAAAACGCTTTGGGAAAACATTCTACACCCGCGGAAAAATCCGTCGTTCGTTCGAAGGTAGCATCGCGATGTTTCTCGCCTCGTTTCTTGTGTTGACAGTGACCTTCCTATTGTATGAAGAACCGGCTTGGCTTGCCGTCAGTTACGGTTTTTTACTGGCCAACATTGCGGCCTTGATCGAAGCGGTCTCTTACCGGGATACCGATAACCTGTTGATTCCGCTGACGATCGGAGCTCTTGTCGCATTCGCCCTGTGAATTACGAACGGTGCAACAGACAACGCATGAAATACCGGGACCGGATCGTCAGGTAGAGCGGAATGGACCGGATTCCGGCATGGCGATACGTCAAGTCACGGCAAAGCGTATCAAAAACGGTCCGACACATCCGGTCTTTCGTCTGATCGTAGACGGCTGCCCACATGCTGTGTTCGACCATCAGGGAAAGCATGGAATCGAGCCGAAAGACGGTTGCTTCATCCGGTTCGCCGTCCAGTGCCTGATGGAATAACTCATAACGCATTTCCGCATTGTTGGCGGCAATCGAATGGAACACCATATCGTGGTGGTGTTCCGGAATTTCGAACAGCAATGAGTAAAGAGACTCCAGCACATGTTCATCATGCCCCGGCATCGACTGCATCATATCGATGGTCATCAAGGTCCCTTCTCCACCGGGACCGATTTTTTTCAGGTATTGGAGTGCATGAGACGCGGCCTCGCCGAAAAATTCCCGTTCGTGATAATGAACGGCTAAATGACGATGCACACTCGGCTCCTCCGGAAAAAGCGACAACGCATCCAGGAAATGCCGTTCGGCCTCATGTTGAAAGTTTTCGACTTCACTCATCAAACCGAGCAGCAGGTGCGCCCGGACATGATCACCGGTTTCGGAACGTGCCTGTTCAAGTTGTCGACGTGCGGCTGAAAAGTTTTGTTCGTGAAAGAAAGCATAGGCTTTGGCAATCCCGGGAAGCGGATGCCCAGGGTCCAACTGGTGCAGGCGTTCAATTTTTTGCTGAAACAGCTTGGGTTCAAATTCAGACGTCAAATGCGACAACAGATCAAGCTCTGCGAAAGGGATTGTAATCTCATTTGATTGTGCTTGTAACGTATGGATCATGTGAAGACCACCTTATGTCATGTGATATCTTCATGATAATGGAAAGAGAAGACAAGAAACAGCCCATTGCTTCAGCAACGGGCTGTTTCTTGTCTTTATCAGATAGGCTTAAGCGTGTAGATGAAGCACATCTTCCACCGATTTGTACGTGTATCCAAGATCGCGTGCAACTGCTTCGTACGTGACGAATCCTTGGGCAACGTTCAGACCTTTTTCAAGAGCGGCGTTTTCAGCCAGCGCGCGATGCGTGCCTTTGTTCGCAAGCTCTAATACATAAGGAAGTGTCGCGTTCGTCAAAGCGAGTGTCGATGTGCGTGGAACTGCACCTGGCATGTTGGCGACCGCATAGTGAACGACACCGAACTTCTCATATGTCGGATCATCGTGTGTCGAAATACGATCGACTGTTTCGAAGATTCCACCTTGGTCGATCGCTACGTCAACGATGACAGAACCCGGTTTCATCCGCTCGACCATTTCAGCCGTGACAAGTTTCGGAGCTTTTGCTCCAGGAATCAAGACGGCACCGACAACGAGATCACTTTCAGCGACAGCTTCTGCGATCGTATACGGGTTTGAAATCAATGTGTTGATGGAATTACCGAAAATATCATCGAGTTGACGAAGACGTTCCGGACTGACATCGATGATTGTTACGTCTGCACCGAGACCAACCGCAAGTTTCGCTGCGTTTGTTCCAACGACACCACCGCCGATGACCGTTACTTTACCGCGACGGACACCCGGAACACCTGCGAGCAGGATTCCCATGCCGCCGTGTGGTTTTTCGAGGAACTGCGCTCCGATTTGTGATGCCATCCGGCCGGCGACTTCGCTCATTGGTGTCAAGAGTGGTAATGTCCGGTTTTTTTCGACCGTTTCGTATGCGATAGCTGTAATTTTTGAATCGACGAGTGCGCGTGTCAATTCAGGTTCTGCAGCCAGGTGAAGATATGTGAACAGTGTCAGTTCCGGACGGAAGTATTGATATTCTGAAGCAACCGGTTCTTTCACTTTCAGTGCGAGTTCTGCAGTCGCCCAAACTTCAGCCGCTGTCTCGATGATTTGTGCCCCTGCTTGCGTGTACTCTTCGTTTGTAAAGCCGCTCCCCATACCAGCAGTTGTTTCGACGATGACCGTATGTCCTTGACCCGTTAATGCTGCTACCCCAGCAGGCGTTAACGCGACACGGTTTTCATTGTTTTTGATTTCCTTTAATACTCCGATGATCATAAATGCGATCCCCTTTCGCGAATAAACAAACAGTGTGTCACTTCTTCTTCAGTATACGAGAAATGAAAGCGTTCTACTTTATCGGCGATTTCAAAAATACAAGCAATCCTTTGTGAAAAATCACAAAGGATAACGGTCTGCTTTTAGGTATAGGTAGAGAAGGGCCCGTTCCGGAAGCGACTCCATCCGAATACCGGCTTCTTCTTCGATTCTTCGCATCCGGTATAAAATCGTGTTCGGGTGGACATGAAGATGGGAAGCGACCTGTTTGACGTTTCCGTCATAATGAAGGAACCATTCCAACGTCTCGCAAAGTGAAGCGGCATGCTTCTCGTCATAGGAACGCAAGCGTTCGATTTCTTCCAAGCGGACAGTTCTTCTGCGCAACCGTTCGGAAAAAATCGGCAAGAGTTGAAACAGACCAAGACGTTCATATCGTGTAACCGTACTGAGTTCAAACGGAAAAGCATCTTTTAACCGCAGAACGATGCCGGTTTCCTCGTACCGTTCCGGAATCGATTGGACGCCGGTAAACACTTCGCTGCTGGCAGAGATGAAGTTCGTATAATTAAACCGTTCCGCGAGCATCTGTCGGAATGACTGGATGAACGCATCGAACTGGAGTCGTTCATGATGGGCATCTTGATCGTTTGTGCTGATCCACAAAATAAAATCAGTTTCATCATATGCGTACAAAAGCGGTCGGACGGTTTGCTGGATAGTCAGCAAATAGCGTAAACGATCCGCGAGTCGCGGCGTGATGGCTTCTGAAAACCGGATCACCATCAGACGGCTGATTCCGGGTGGCGCAACATGTAACTTAGAGAAGGTCTTTAAAATTTCCGATTCGGGCATGTCTTCATGCAGTAGTTCAAAAAAGAATTGTTCCGTTTTTTCTTCCTGGCGTTTCTTTTGCATGTCGATCGCGAGCAACTGGCGCTGGGCAAGCAACGCTCCTTTTTTTAAATCGGATAACTCCGTTTCCGAAAAGGGAGTGCTGCGGGCAATCGACCAAATATACCCTAAAATTTCTGTGTCCTGTTTGATTGCAATCGCGACGCGGTCATTCAATCCGACACCCGTCCGGGCTGAAATGATTAAAGGTTCGTCTTGCGCAGCAAGATTCTGGATGACTTCGTCTTTCCACAGTTGATCGATGACCGATTCGGGGACGCGCCGCCCGATAATCGTTGCAATCCGGGCCGGATCCGTATCAGCTGTGTGTGTGCTGTAGGCAAGTAACCGGTGATTCCGGTCCTCGATCGTAATGGGAGCACTCAGTGCGACACCAATCGCTTCGGCTAAATCCTCAAGGGAATGATACGTCGCTTCCAACATAAAAATCAGACCTTCTTTCTCTATTTAAAAAATCCTATTGAAGTAAGTATATCTTTGGTTGTGTACAAGCACAAAGAAATTCCTGTAAGTTGTAAATTTTAACAAAATACAAAACGACTCCACGTCAAAATCAGACACAAAAAACCTCCCGACAGTTAACCGGATTTACCGGGGAACTGTCGGAAGGCGAGATTATACAAAGAATCAGCGGCGGACAGAGCGTTTACGACTGTAGACGACAAGTGTCAGCAAGAAGACAAGACTGAGGACAATCAAGACAATCAGTGAAGCCGTATTGAAATGAAGGACCTCAAGAAGAACGCTTGTTGCAACGGTCAGATAAAAAATACCGAGATATTTTTTGACGAACGGGCTGTCGAAATGCGCCAATTGTTTGGCCCCGATCGGTGCACCGAGTAACGCTCCGATGATCAGCATAACTCCGACGAGCAGATCGACATCGGTACTTGCGACCGTATAGTTGACGAGACCGGACAGGACGATCAGTAAAGCGGAAGCAATACTTGTTCCGACTGCACGCTTCAACTCATATCCGGCGATACCGACGAGGAGCGGCGTGATGATGAAACCGCCGCTGACACCGAGTAACGACGAGATGAATCCGGCAAACAATCCGATGAATCCAAGCGCCAGGTAACGGTTTTTCCAACCGGTCTGTGATCCGGTCGTTGTTTTGGGACGTAAAAATTTATTGGCGAAATACAGCAGCAAACCAATATAGACGATCGAGATGACGAGATGGGCACCGTTCACTTCTTCCAAGCGGAGAACGATCGGCGTTGCGATGGTAGAACCGATGATCCCGACGAGACCGACGACCAGACTGTCACGCCAGACCACATTTTTAAGGCGCAAGTGTGAGAGCGTACCAGATACGGTCGAGCCGAGCGTCAACATTAAGCTGGTCGCGATGGCGACGCTCGGGGCAAAACCGAGAATCAGCAAAAGCGGTGTTAAGATGATGCCGCCGCCGATTCCGAAGAAACCGGAGATGATACCAATGAAAAAGCCGAGCGGTAAAAAATAATAAAATTCCATTTGAGACATTCCTTTCACGTTCTTTCATACGGTTAGTATGGCAATCCCTTCGCAAAATGTAAAAGGGAACGGCTCCTTCAAGGGGGTTGAAGGAGCCGTTAAGGGGATTATTCTTTTGATGCCGCAACTTCAGTTGCGGTATCAATACCGGTATTGGCTTTGACAAGAATACGTTCGAAGTTACCGGCCACTTCGTCCGATTTCGTAACAAGTGTTCCGATGATCGCACCTAGAAAACCAAGTGGAATCGAAACAATTCCCGGATTCGACAGTGGGAATAACGCTTCCCCGACGAATAAGGCTGAACCGTCGACTGCCCAGATGTTAGGACTGAGCGCGACTAGAAGCAGTGAAGAGAAAAGACCGACGACCATACCTGTGACAGCTCCGCCAGTATTGAAACGGCGCCAGAAAATCGTCAGCAAAATGACGGGCAGGTTAGCACTGGCTGCAACTGCAAAGGCCAGTGAAACGAGGAACGCGACATTCATCGATTGCGCGAATAATGCCAGTACCATCGAAACGAGTGCGACGGCAATGGAGGCGAGACGGGCAGCCGTCATTTGTTCTTTTTCCGTCGCTTGTCCTTTGCGCAGGATGTGACTGTAGAAATCATGGGCAAAGGCGGAAGCAGCCGATAAAACGAGTCCGGCGACGACGGCAAGGATGGTCGCAAAAGCAACAGCTGCAACAAAGGCGAACAGTAAGTCTCCGCCAAGCGCCTGCGCAAGGAGAGGGGCCGCCATGTTACCGGCAGCATTCGCAGCAATGATGTCATCTGCTCCGACGAAAGCTGCGGCTCCAAAGCCGAGGAAAATCGTTAAGATATAAAACGCACCGATGATCCAGGTCGCATACACTACTGATTTCCGGGCAGTCGGTGCATCTTTAACCGTAAAGAAGCGGATTAAGATATGCGGCAAGCCGGCTGTTCCGAGAACAAGTGCCAAGTTTAAGGAAATCGTATCGAGCGGCAACTTAAACTTATTACCGGGGTTCAGGAATGAATCACCGAGCGGCGTTGCTTGTTTCACTTCCGAAAACATCTTCATGACTGAGAAGTCGAATTTAGCAAATACCATAAAGGAAATAACAGCTGTTCCGGCCATCAACAGAATGGCTTTGATGATTTGCACCCAGGAAGTGGCCGTCATCCCGCCGAACACAACGTACACCGTCATCAAAATACCGACGATGATGACACTTGTCGTATAAGGAATCCCGAGTAATAACTCAATGAGGGCACCGGCTCCGACCAACTGGGCAATCATATAGAAAATGGAGATGACGATGGAGTTCATCGCTGCGACACCCCGAACTTTCGAGGCATTAAAGCGGGCAGCAATCATATCTGCCATCGTATATTTTCCTAAATTACGCAACGGTTCGGCGACAAGGTAAAGAACGACGAGGTAGGCGACCAGGAAACCGATCGAATAAAAGAATCCGTCAAATCCGGCCAAGGCAATCATTCCGGCAATTCCAAGGAAAGAAGCAGCTGACATATAGTCGCCGGCAATGGCAATTCCGTTTTGGGCACCGGTCAAACCACCGTCCGCGGTATAAAAATCGTTTGCCGTCTTCGTTTTACGGGCGGCGAAGTATGTAATGACGAGTGTCAACCCGACAATCGCGGCGAATAGGGCGACAGCTGTATAGTTCATTTCGATTCCTCCTTGATTTGTTCGACCAACCGATCAAACGAACGCGCTTTTTTGCTGTAAAGGGTACAGAACGTCCACGTCATGATGAACTGCAGGAAAGCGAATACCCAAGCTCCTGTAATATCACCAAGCAACGGCCGATTCAAGAAGGTAAAATAGCTGGTCATGATAGGCAACGTAAAATAAAAAATGAGACAAAATAGAATAGCAGGTAAGATGAATGCCTTTTTTTCTCGCATCAATTGTTTAAATGATGGACTTTCGACAATCGCTTCAGCAGAGCGTGTTGTTTCCGTCTTAGCTGTTTCGGATACCTGATGCATGGGACGCCTCCTTTGAAAATGAATTTAAATTCATTATAGAGACACTTACTTTGGAAAATCTATCCTAATTTAGAAGGGGGAAACAGAGATATTATACTAGTATTGGTCTTACCAATTAATTGTAAGCGTTTTCAATGGTGAACAAAATGTGAACGTTATTTTAATAACATATTGATTTCAAAAAATGATTCAAAAGTCCTGCTCTGGAAAATGGATTCAAACCTTAGAAAAGCGTGATGAAACAGCATAATTAAAAGACACACCCTTCATCAGGATGTATCTTTAGAGGTAAATCATTTGTTATTGTGCTCGATTTCTTGTTCAAGCTCACGTAATGACTTCGAACGTCGTGCCAAGGCACGGCGCTTGATGATTTCTTCGACGCCGCGGCTGACTCCCCAGATGGCGAGTAAAATCAGGAACAGAAAAACAAGCCGGATCGGCCGTTCCAAAAATGTCGACCATTCTTTACCGATTAAGGAGAAGATGATGACGACGATCAGTCGTCCTGCTCCGGCAGCAATCAAATACGTCCGAAGCGACAGTTGAATCATGGCGGAGATGGCTGTAATGATGAACGCCGGCATGAACGGAAGGGAAAAGAAAAAACCGAGCGAAATCGGACTCATATGGCGAACCCGTTCAATCCACTGTTGAGCGGCTTTATGTTGTTCAAGCCACCTCGTGACAGGGCGACGGAATAAATAACGGATACAGGCAAAGACAACAAGTGAGCCGAGCATGCTTCCGACCCAAGAGACGAGCACACCCATCCAAAATCCATAAGTGGCGGCATTGGCGGAAATGATCAGAACAAGTGGGAGGAACGGAAAAAGTGATTCCAAAAAGGGTGCGATCAATCCGGTCGCAGCACCACCCGGAAGATCCTGGAGAAACGTAATCATCTGTTCAATCCACTGACGGACGGTTTGGAGCATTCGGAATCCTCCTTACAATATAAACTGCTAATTTCTATTTTAACTCTTTCCCCGCCAGAAAGGGAGAAAGTTTGTCCGGAGCTTCTTCTGAAACTAGTAATTGTGCATTTCAAATGAAGTTGGTATTATACTTAAATGGGTGCGTTTTGCAGGCGTTCCCAGCTAGCTTATAGCTATGACGCTTCGTTCGCCAACGTTCGTTTTACTGCAAAAAACTGACATGGGGGCCAATGAGGATTATGAAACCTTATCGCGTACTATTATTTTATAAGTATGTTCCGATCGACAATGCGGAACAATTAACAAAAGAGCACCTTGCTTATTGCAAAGAGCTCGGCATCAAAGGAAGAATCTTGATTGCTCCGGAAGGAATCAACGGTACTTTATCCGGAACAGTCGAACAAACCGATCAATACATGCAAGACCTGCTTGCCGACCCACGGTTTAATGATATCGAATTTAAAATCGATGAGGTCGACGAACATGCCTTCAAAAAAATCTTCGTTCGTTATAAAAGCGAACTGGTCACATGGCGTTTTGAAGACGAGTTCAACGTCCCGGAAGAACATGCCGCGTATCTTGAACCGGCCGAATGGAAAAACATGATGCAAAATGAAGATGTCGTCATTCTCGATGTTCGGAACAACTACGAATACGATCTCGGTCATTTTAAAAATGCCGTCAAGGTCGATGTCGATGCGTCACGTGAGTTTCCGCAATGGCTCGATGAAAATGAACACTTGTTTGAAGGAAAAAAAGTCCTGACGTACTGCACGGGTGGTGTTCGTTGTGAGAAATTCACAGCGTATTTCCGTAAACGTCAAAACAGTGATGACATCTTCCACCTTAAAGGCGGCGTCGTCATGTACGGGAAAGATGAAGCGACACGCGGAGAAGACTGGGAAGGGGAATTGTATGTGTTCGACGAACGCATCCAAGTACCGGTCAACGAAGTGAATCCAACCGTCGTCTCAACATGCTATTACTGTGGGAAAGACGAAACACGTTACGTGAATTGTGCAAATCCGGAATGTAATCGTCAACACTTCTGCTGTGAAGAGTGTGAACCGAAAGTCATGCGATCTTGTTCAGACGAATGCCGGGAACACCCGCGCAACCGTTATGTGAAAGAGCAGATGGAAGAATTGGTAAAGTGACGGCGTATAAATAAAACAGGCTGACAAAATCCGGATTCTGGATTTTGTCAGCCTGTTTTTTTAGGATGAAAATAAGAAGCGGAGAATATCCGGCATCCGTTTTGCCCATTCGGTTTCATGATGGACGGCACCCGGAATGATTTCATAAGCCGCTTGTTGAACTTTTTTCTGCACCGCTTTCGCCAAAACCTCGTTCGTATGCAGATAGTCATTTTCTGTCATCGGTCCGCTGACTTCCTTCGTACCGACGTCCATGTAACAACGATGGTCCTCTGATAAACCCGGACTGCGCTCGATGAATTCCAGTAAAGAAGAAAAATTCGCCCAACCGGCCGTCGATAAAGCAGCCACACGTGTGAAGACTTCCGGATAAGCAAATAGGCCGTACAGTGAAATGACACCTCCCATGGAACTGCCGATCATGGTCGTATCCGTCGGAATCGTCGCATACTGCGCATCGATATACGGTTTTAATTCATGAACAATCCAGTGCATGTATTGTTTTCCGTTACCGCCGATCGTCTTGCGATGAGACGGATATGCAGTGCGCATCAAAAGGGCTTCATCTGTCCAGGGGGCATATTCATCGTAACGGTCCATCCCGTCATCCGGACTGTCGATGGCGACGATCATCGCGTGTAACTGAACGGTGTGTAAAGCATGATGGACTTCCCAGCCTTTTCCGAAAGAGGCGGTTTCACCGCTGAATACATTTTGTCCATCGTGCATATAGATGACCGGGAGTGCTTCATCGGCCGGGAGTTCAGTCGGACGATAAATTCGGATCGTTCGGGGCATTTCAAGTGTAGGAACCAATCGTTCAATTTCAGTAATCGACAAGATAGTCACGACCTTTCAAAGATTAGCGTAATGAGCAGTACAATTGCGACCGTTGTGTTTGCCTCCGACATAAAGGGCATGATCCGCTTGACGAAGCGATTCTTCAAACGATCGTTCCGACTGATATTCGACGGTATCGACGCCGAGGCTGATGGTGATGGATAAACGATGTCCGTCGACGACGAACGGTCGATCGAGTACAGCATGCCGGACCTCTTCTGCGACATCGATGGCCTGATTCTGTGGAGACTGATGAAGTAACAGGACAAATTCCTCCCCGCCGTACCGTGCTGCGAAGACATTGTGCTTTTTCTGCTGGATGGACCGGATTCTGCGACCGAGTTCACGCAGGACGAGGTCACCGACCTTATGCCCGTACGTATCGTTGACATACTTAAAGTGGTCGATATCAAATAAAACAATCGACAACGGATAACGGTCGGAAGCAAACTGTTGGGCCCCTTCCTCATAAAAAGCACGGCTGTTGGCGAGTTCCGTCAAGGCATCCGTCCGGCTTTCGGCGTACAGTTGATACGTTTCCCGTGAACGGTGCACCACCCGGCAAAAAATGCGTAACAAACGCGAAAGCTCGTCTGCACTTGTCGCATCATAGGCATCGGCAATTTGATGGAACAGAACGATCGATACATCGACATCTTCGTTCGTAATCGACGGAATGGCAATCATCGAATGACGGTCAACGGGTAAATCGATTTGAATATCCGAGCCCCAATCGCATCGGAGACCGTGGATGATTGGGGTGTGTAACTGTTCGGCCGACAGGGAATGGAATAGAGGCAACACGTCAATGATTGTCTTCGTTCGTATGTTGTAGATCGTTTGCTTACGCTGTTGCTGAATCGATATCCATCCTTCTGAGAAATCAATCAGGTGTGGCAAGTCGCATAATAAGGAATCAATCGTTTCTTGTTCAAACCGGGAAATCAGCAGGTGTTCTTTTGCGTCATCAAACCGTTTGGCTTTCTCATTCGCTTCAATCGTCTCCACGCGTTGTTGGAGCAAACGTTTGAATAAAAATAAAATCAGTGTCGAGACAGATGCGGCGATGAGCGGATTCTCATCGTAAAACCAGATTCCGAGCAGGGCACATAAGATGCTGATACCGTAGACCAGCGTCTGCAGGCGGACAAGGCGGACCCAATCATATTTTAAGTAGAGGATCCGATTGACGAACCGGCACTGGAGATAGGAAACGAGCATCACGGTCGTTAAATATCCGAGAAGCGGAAGGAGCGCTTTCGAGTAAGTAAAACCGGTCCCAATCGGTCCACCGAGTGCTAAATAGACAAGGGATGGACAGGCGAGATAAACCAAATCAAACAGAACGTTGATTGGATACAAGTATAAAAAGCGTTGACGGCGAATTTCTTTTTTGTGAGAAAAATATTGAAAAATGATGATACCAATCTGACTGAGAAGGATAGACGGCGCTAATCCGTAGTTAAGGAAGATGAATAAGATGATTCCTTCCTGAAACGTATAATAAATGCCTCCCCGCCGGATGTTGTCGAACTGAAACAGGATGATGAGTGCGAGAAGGTAGGCGGCATTGCCAAGTGAGAGTGGGAAGTCAATGAGTGTCGGATGTGTAAGTAAAGTGAAGGTAAGCAGGCTGGCGACGAGACACAAGACGAGCCAACTGTTTCGTGCCACTTTTTGATAGTAGACCATGGTGCGTCCCCCTCCTTTAACAGTCCTTCCCTACTTATACCCGTTTTGTGGAAATTATGATAAGAGATTTACAAAAAAATAAGGTTGAGAGAATGGGGTGAATTGCGTATAATGTGAAAGATATCAGACAATCGATGACGAAGAAAGTAACGATAGGATGTAATCGACCAGCGAATCAGGGAATGGTGGAAGCCTGAACAGATTAGACCATCGTGAAACGCACTTCCGAGATGCTATCCGAATCCATGTGATCAGGCCTAGCCGGGGGAACCCCGTTATCCCCGTCAAAGTGGGTGTCGTACCGTCGACACCAAGAAGAGTGGTACCGCGGTCTTTCCGTCTCTTTGCGTGTTGCGCAAAGGGCGTTTTTTATTGGAAAAAATAATTGTTTGGAGGAAATAAAATGAGTTACAAGCAACAGTATGCCCAAGTATTACACGATGTGATCGGTGACGCCCTGTCACAAGAAGAGATTGAACAACTGATCGAACAGCCGAAGCACGAGGATCACGGAGACCTGGCTTTCCCATGTTTCCAACTCGCAAAAGCCTTCCGCAAAGCTCCAATGATGATTGCGACGGAACTGGCTGAAAAAATCGATAACCCGCTGTTTTCAAACGTCCAGGCAGCCGGACCGTATGTAAACGTCTTTCTGAACCGGGAAGTGGTTTCGCGTGAAATCATTAAACGTGTCTTAGAAGAACAACAGGCATACGGATCAAGCGAACCGAACGGAAAAACGATCGTCACGGATTTCTCATCTCCGAACATCGCAAAACCATTCTCGATGGGACATTTGCGTTCGACGGTCATCGGAAATGCATTGAACCAGATTTCACGGAAAAAAGGATATGAGGTCGTCGGCATCAACCATTTAGGAGACTGGGGAACTCAGTTCGGTAAATTGATGGTTGCCTACAATATGTGGGGGAAAGAAGAAGATGTCCGCTCTGAGCCGATCAAAGAATTGCTGAAACTGTACGTTCGTTTCCACGAAGAAGCGGAAGAAAACCCAGGCTTAGAAGACGAAGGTCGGGCTTGGTTCAAAAAACTCGAGCAGGGGGACGAACAGGCGACAGCACTTTGGACATGGTTCCGTGAAGTCTCACTCGTCGAGTTCAGCCGTGTATATGAAATGCTTGGTGTCAGCTTTGACAGCTTAAACGGAGAAGCCTTCTATAATGATAAAATGCAACACGTCATCGACTTATTGGAAGAAAAAGATTTGCTCGTCGAGTCGGAAGGCGCAATGGTCGTCGACCTTGAAGCAGAAGGCATGCCTCCTGCCTTGATCAAGAAAAAAGACGGTGCGACACTGTATGCGACACGTGATTTGGCGGCTGCCGTGTATCGTCTTGAGACTTACGGCTTCGAACAGGCGTTTTATGTGGTCGGCGGCGAACAAGCCCTTCACTTCAAACAACTGTTTGCTGTCCTGAAGAAACTCGGATTTGAAAATGTTGACGGCATGCACCATGTTCCGTTTGGTTTAATCATGAAAGACGGGAAAAAGATGTCGACACGTAAAGGACGGATTGTTCTGCTTGAAGAAGTGCTTCAAGATGCAATTAACGTTGCCAAACAAAACATCGCTGAAAAAAATCCGAACCTTGCCAATGCAGAACAGACAGCACGCGAAGTCGGTGTCGGCGCCGTCATTTTCCATGATTTAAAAAATGAACGCATGAACAACATTGAGTTTGATCTCGAGCAGATGTTGAAATTTGAAGGAGAAACCGGTCCATACGTCCAATATACGAATGCACGGGCAAATTCACTGCTTCGTAAAGGTGCTTATGACGGATCAGCGTTCAACGGAAGTGCGGATGATTATTCATGGGGTGTCGTATCGATGCTGAACCAGTTCTCGGCTGTCATTGACCGGGCGTTTACACGCCGCGAACCGTCGATCATCAGCCGTTATGTCCTTGATTTGGCTCAAAGCTTCAATAAATACTACGGACAGGTTCGTGTCCTCGAAGACGATGCGGAAAAACAATCTCGCCTCGCACTCGTAAAATCGGTTACGATTGTATTGACGGAAGGATTACGCCTGCTTGGCGTCGGCGCTCCGGAAGAAATGTAAAATAAATCAGATTAAAGATGGGGTTATCATATGAACAAAGAGACAATGGAACGGTTACAGCACGCATCTACACAAATGAACCAGGAAGACTTAGCTGCATCGATCGCTTTTATTGCTGACTTTCACGGAAAAGTCGCTGCATGGCTTCCGGGCGAATCAGTTGATTTCGTATTCGATTTCGTGACAGCACCAGGAGCTGATCAAATTGCTCCAATCAGCGGTGACGCACTCGATACGAAAACCAACTTTGAGTTCTTCATGACGAAAAAGCAGACACGCAAAAAACTCGGTGAGTTGCTGGCGTTATGGAAAGCACCCCGTACAAAAGAGACGTTGAACCAGATTGATGCGATCGGTTTGAAGAAATGGTTGGCCCGCAATGAATTTCGTTCGGAAGACAAGCCGTGGGACTATTTGAACCGTCTCCATGTCCTGTTATTCCTTGATCAGATGACGACGGTCATCGATGATCATCAGTTGACGACGTTATACGAACAATTGGTCCGGAAAACACCGGTTCCGA
Source organism: Exiguobacterium sp. K1 (assembly GCF_033721435.1). Lineage (NCBI taxonomy): Bacteria > Bacillati > Bacillota > Bacilli > Caryophanales > Exiguobacterium > Exiguobacterium sp. K1. The sequence continues at coordinate 201,472 of NZ_JAOTIT010000004.1, forward strand.
CAAGCTTCGTCCGTCGTCAAGGTGAAGTCCGTCACGTCGTCAACCAGTTTGCCGATAAGACAGAGTTCACACAAGTGGATTTAGTTCGTGCTTCTCTTGTCCGTTATCTGTAACAGCGGATAACTCAAAATCCCCCGTTCCTTCACGAATTGTGAAGGAACGGGGGATTTTTCATGTCAGGCAGTCATTTGGCTCGATAAAACGTGATGGTTTCGGTCGTCGTATCGTACAGCAACCATTCCCGTTCGACCAGAACCGGTCCGACGTTGATGGCGTAACGGCCGCGTTTGATCGAAATCGGAATATCATGATGAACGGTTAATCGTTTGCCCTCTTTAAACAATCCGCGTACATGACTGTGACCGAAAAATAAGAGCCGGTCCGGATAAGAAGAGGTGTCGGGCGTCAAATCATAACTCCATTTCAATTGATCACCATGAATGAACAAAGCAGAATCCGTTTGTTTTGTCCGATCCGATGAGCGCAGCTGATCGAGATAATGGGATACGCCTGTCGGAATCAATGAAAACAACCGTTCTTCCTGATTTCCGAGCAACGTTTCAAAAAACAGCAGCTTCAAAAAATCCGGATCAAGCGTCACGACTTGTTCGATTTCTTCAAACGTATACCGCTTGGCCCGTTTTTTTCCGATATGACATTCGTGGACGTCTCCGAGCGAAAAAACAATTGCTTGCGGAGCCGTCCGTTGAATAGCTGTCAACACAGCACGTGTATCGGATAATGAACTGTGCAGATCGGTGATGAGTGCATACTGCATGTGGCATCGCTCCCTTGTAATAAGAGTATACCCCGCGTTTCATGCGGCTCATCCTGTTTTTAATTAAGCCGGGTCGACGGTCACGCCGCGTTCAGCGAAAACAACTTTTGCGACTTCGAGTGCGTTAAGGACACGCGGGAAGCCGGTATAAGGAACAAGGTGCATGATGGCTTCGACGATTTCGTTTCCTGTTAATCCGGCCGTTAATCCGGTATTAATATGAAGCGCGAGTTGTGGTTCAGTTCCTTGGGTGACAAGTGTTGCGATCGTGACGATCGCGCGGTCGCGATTGACGAGCCCATTGCGGCTGTATACTTCCCCGTAAGCAAAATCGGTGATCCATTCACCAACTGCCGGAGCGATATCTTTTAACGATTCGGCGATTTTTTCGTGTGTTGATTGCGCAGAATTCGTATCGGTAAATTCGTTTAATTTTTTAAGTCCTACTTCGTGTCGGTTGTTTAAGTGTGTAGCCATGATGAATAACTTCCTTTCTGTTATGAACGATACGGTTTATCTTAAAGGAAGAATACTCATGCTACAAATACATGGTTTTTATATGTGTCATTCATTTTAAGAATGATTTTCTTGAATGAAGCGAATCCATTCACGTGTCACATAAGACTGATAGCGTCCGGTCGGGACAGCGACACCGATCTGCCACGGTACACGGACATCGAGCGGAATGGTTTTCACACCTTTGATCGTCATTTGCTGTGCCAAAGACCGCGGAAGAACAGTCACGGCATTTCCTTCCGCGACGAGCAGACACAAGAAGTCCCACTGCGAGCTGACATGGGCGACGGCCGGCTGAAATCCTGCTGTGTCACAGGCCTGTAAAACGACGTCGTGAAGAGAGAACGTTTCATTAAAAAGAACGAACGGCATGTCGGCAACATCCGCCAGTGCAATCGATGACTGCTCAGCGAGGGGATGGTGTTCCGGTAAGAACAAATGTAGTTCTTCTTCAATAAAGGGATACACCGTCAAATGTTCATCGGCTGGAAAGACTGTCGCAATCAAATCAACTTCGCCGGCAACGACGGCCTTTTCAAGTGCATGTCCGCCGGCTTCCGTAATGTTAATCGTCACCATCGGATACCGTTCACGGAACAGACGGAGCAGACGCGGGAAAAACAAGGAACCGATCAAAGGTGGGACACCGATTCGGAGTGTTCCTTTCGTCAAGTGCATGACGTCGTAAAGATGAGACGGCAGATCAGCGAGCTGATTGAGTATCTTTTCGCCTTCGATAAGTAACGTTTCGCCGGCATCCGTTAAGACGATTTGCCGTTTACTTCGATCGAACAGTTCAATATCGAGTTCTTCTTCCAAATGGCGGACCATCTTACTGAGGGTCGGCTGAGTGACGTGCAGGTGATCCGCCGCCTTTGTAAAGCTTTTGAAGCGGGCGACTTCCGTAAAATATTCCAACTGGCGAAAATCCATCTGATTCACTCCTATTCGTTTTTGTTATATCTATCATAACAAGTATTCATTTTTATTATTTATTGCCTAAGCGTACAGTAAAAGAAACAAACGAGTAAAGAGGAGTAGATGAAGATGAAACAACTTGAAGGAAAAGTCGCATTAATTACCGGAGCAGCAAGCGGAATCGGTCTCGAAATTGCAGAAGAGTTCGCACAGGAAGGCGCAAAAGTCGTCATCGTCGATTTACAGGAGAATGCAGCCAAGCAGGCGGCGGAAACACTTCAAAGTAAAGGATTCGAAGCCTTTGCTGTCGCAGGGGACGTCACAAGTGAAGCGGCGATTCAGTCAAGCATTGAACAAACGATGAGTCACTACGGACGGATCGATATCGTCATCAACAATGCCGGCATGCAACATGTTTCACCAATCGAAGAGTTCTCGACTGAAAAATTTGATTTACTTCAAAGCATCATGTTACGGGCACCGTTCCTCTATACGAAATACGTGTTCCCGATCATGAAAAAACAAGGATTCGGTCGTATCCTGAACATGTCATCCATTAACGGTTTGATCGGATTTGCCGGTAAAGCCGCTTACAACAGTGCGAAACACGGTGTCATCGGTTTGACGAAAGTTGCCGCACTAGAAGGGGCAACGTCCGGTATTACCGTCAATGCGATTTGTCCGGGTTATGTTGATACACCGCTTGTCCAAAAACAATTGTCTTCGCTTGCCGAAACACGGAATGTGCCGCTCGACCGGGTACTTGAAGAAGTCATCTACCCGCTCGTTCCGCAACATCGCTTACTGCAAGTCAAAGAGATTGCCGACTACGCGATCTTCCTCGCAAGTGACAAAGCAGCCGGTGTCACCGGTCAAGCGGTCGTTCTTGACGGCGGATATACCGCTCAATAAGCATAAAAAATCCCTTCCTCCAACCGGAGCAAGGGATTTTTTATGCTTAACGGAAATTAATGAACTGGACGTCGACCGATAACGGCAACTCACGGACGATTTGCATAACTTGCTGTAAGTCATCGCGCGATTTTCCCGTAACACGGATTTGATCGTCTTGAATCTGAGTTTTCACCTTGAGTTTTGATTCCTTGACGGCGTTATTGATTTTTTTAGCATCATCACGATCGATTCCGCTTTTGAGAATAACGCGTTGACGGACAGTATTTCCGGCTGCCTGCTCGACTTTTTCGTATTGCAGGTTTTTCGTCGGGACTTCCCGTTTGATGAGTTTAGCTGTCAGGACATCTTTGACTTGATCGAGTTTAAAGTCGTCATCTGAGATCAGAATCAAATCTTCTTTCTCGAGTTTCATGTCGCTTTTTGATCCTTTGAAATCAAAGCGGTTCGTAATTTCCTTTAGTGCAACCTGCATCGCGTTTTTAACTTCTTCGATGTTGATTTGTGACACGATATCAAATGAATTGTCTTTTGCTGCCATAAGAATCTCCCCTTTCGTTCCACAACCATTTTAGCATATTTGCTCGGAAATGCTTTGACTTCAGGTTGAATTTTCGGCAAAGAAAAAACAAGGAAGAGAGTCGAATCGTTCATCCGGATGAAATTTTGTTATAATGAAAACCATGAAATGAAAGGGGTGCATGGCTTTGAAACAAACAGCAGATATGTTGACGCTCACACCGGAAGAGTTGGATGAGCGCTATGCCTATAAAGGATCGGATTTAGGAGCGACGTTTGATGAGCATACGATACGTGTCCGTTTATGGGCACCGACGGCGGAACGTGTCGTAATTCGTTTGTACCGGACATTGCGGGCAAGGAAAGTTGAAGAACTTGAATTGACGGCAGATCAGCAGGGGACATTCGTCGTCGAACTGGATCGCGCTGTGTATGAAGGTTACTTTTATACGTTTCAAGCCAGCATCAACGGACAGAAAGTCGAAGCAGTCGATCCGTACGCGAAAGCAGTCGGGACGAACGGCAAACGGGGGGCATTAATCGATCCGTCGGCGATTCACCCGGAACGTTGGATTGAGGAACGTCCTTTGTTCCATTCGTCACAAGACGCTGTCATCTATGAATTGCATGTTCGGGACGCGACGAGCCATCCGGCGAGTGGGGTCATCGAGCGGGGCACATTCCGCGGATTAACGGAAGCGGGAACACGGACACCGGCAGGCGGATTGACGGGTCTTGATTATCTGACGGACCTAGGTGTGACGCATGTCCAACTTCTTCCCATTTATGATTTCGGTTCAGTCAATGAGGCGGCACCAAATGATCCGGATAACTACAACTGGGGATATGATCCCGTCAATTACTTTGCGCCGGAAGGTTCCTATTCGTCGAACCCGGATGATCCGGCAGCACGGATCCGGGAATTAAAAGCCTTGATTCAAGCCTTACACGATCGAGGCATTCGCGTTGTAATGGACGTCGTTTTTAATCATGTCTATGATGCGGAAACGGCACCACTTGGACAATTCGTTCCGGGTTACTTTTTCCGGCAGGCAGCGGACGGAACACTTTCAAACGGAAGTTTCTGCGGGAACGACACAGCATCAGAACGCTTTATGATGCGGAAATTCATTCTTGATTGTGTGACTTATTGGGCGAAAGAGTATCATCTGGACGGATTCCGGTTCGATTTGATGGGCTTACATGACGTCGAAACGATGAATCAGGTTCGTCATGCCCTTGACCGGATTGACCCGTCGATTTTAATTATCGGGGAAGGGTGGGATCTTGACACACCACTCGCAGCCGATCAAAAGGCCAACTACTTTAATGCGCCGCAGATGCCGGGAATCGCTCATTTCAACAACGGATTACGTGACGGTGTCAAAGGTGACGTTCAAACACCGGCTGACCGGGGATTCATCAGCGGGGCGTTCGAGCGGACGAATGAAGTCAAACGGGGAATCGCCGGAAACGTCTCTTCGCAAGGCTTTGCGGAGGAACCGAATCAGGTCGTTTCGTACGTTGAAGCCCATGATGATTTAACGATTTGGGACAAATTGTCCGTGTCAAAACCGGAAGATACGGATGAAATCCGTCGAAAGCGGCAAATGCTAGCGAATGCGATTATCTTAACCGGCCAAGGTATTCCGTTTTTACATGCAGGGCAGGAGTTTTTCCGGACGAAAAACGGGATTCGGGACAGTTTTAATTCCGGAGAAGTCGTGAATCAATTGGATTATGAGCGCGCGGAACAATTCCGTGCCGGCGTCGAATATGTCAAAGGATTGATTGCCCTGCGGCGCCAGTATCCGATGTTCCGTCTGGAAAATACAGCAATGATCCGGAAACATCTCCGCTTCCTCGAGGAAGAGGAAGGTATCATTGCGTATGAATTGAAGCGGACGTACGAAGGATATGTGGAGCGTCAGCGGGTGTATCACAATGCGACGGACCATGATGTGACAATCGAGTTACCGAGCGGCGAGTTCGAAATTCTTGTCGAAGAAGGGGTCGTAAAAATCCACGCCCCCCGTTTACACGAAGAAAAACAACTTGTCGTGAAAGCCTTATCGACGACGGTGATTGCCGAACGAAAAGCAGACTATAAGAAATATGCAGTGGCAGGCGGTGCCGCACTGACGATTCTTGGTTTGCTCTATGCAGCGAACAAACGACGTAAAAATAATAAATGATGTATAAGACGCTTGGAAGAATCGGGGTTCACTGATGTGGACGCCGATTCTTTTTTTGATTTAGCCGTAGTGCATGACGTGACAGTCGTGTTGCGGTGTCATCAGAATGACTTAATGAATTTCTAAGTTTACTGTTTTAATTCATGACTTCCGGGAACATACTATAAGTAGTATTTAGAGTGCTGGTTTTTTGAAAGGATGTATCGTATGTTTGGCTTCAATGATATCTGGAAATTTTTCTTCTCGTTTTTTTTACTCTTACCAATCGTCACGTTAATTCATGAGATGGGTCATTACTTTTTCGCACGTCTGTTTGGCGGTAACATGGAAATCAATATCGGATCGGGAAAATCCTTGTTACGCGTCGGTCCCATCCGCTTGAACCGCGTTTATTTCTGGGACGGGTGGTGTCAGTACGAGGCGCTTCGTCACGAAAATAAGTTTACGAACATCATGGTTTACGCCGGTGGAGCCATCTTCAATCTGGCGAGTATCCTGATCGTAAACGGTCTGATTTATGCGGGTGTTTTCGAGGCTTCAATCTTTACGTATCAATTCGCCTATTTCTCGTTCTATTTCATTTTCTTCTCGTTATTTCCGATCGATCATCCGAACGGTTATCCGAGTGATGGAAAAGCGATTGTTAATGTTTTCCGTTATGGAAAGTCCGAATATAATCCACAATCTTGATTCTATAAAGAACAATGCCCTTCTTTTATGCGGCCAGCGCACGAAAGAAGGGCATATTTGTATCATTTATCTTCTGAAGATGTATCATCTACAGAAGAAGAGTCGGATTGTTCCGCTTCTAATTCGACCAGTTTTTGTATTAAAATATGCCGCGGCATATGCATTAACTGTTCGAGCGGCACATTGAGACGTTTCGAAAGTTCAACAGCTGTATCAGCAGACAGTTGTAGGGGTTTCATTGTGTGTAGACCTCCTTTTTGTTTCCTTTAAGTATACAGGACATGCTCTTCGAGCGCATCGACAGTAGCTAGAAATGAAGAAGGTTGATACCGTAGGGAGTAGGAAGTGATGCGTATGTATAAACCAGCCGCTGAGCTGTTGTTCCATGAATCTGTTTCACTTTTTGACCGATTCGGTGATGATCTGGTTTTATACCGGGATCAAGGCGGATTTACAAAATGTGATTTGGATTTGAGAATACGGTGGGAGACAGCATGTGCGTATGTTCCGTTTACCTGGTTCTTTGAACCGGACGGATACCGTGTGTTCATCGTTTTTGAAGAAACTTCATTGTTTGGTTTACTCGATTTAAGAGACGGACGTCTCCAATATATGAATCGTCCCAGCCACTTTACGGACGCTTGGTTCAGTAATCTTTATGAATGGCGAGGCAAACAAATTTTTATGTATTCGGCTGAAACCGATGTCGTACGTTATGATTTTGAAAAACAGGAAGGAACTTTTTCGGATTATGACGAAGCTCCTTTATTAGGACGTTTGATTGAACGGGGGTATGACCCGCAGTATGCGTTTGAACGTCTGCTGGCACCGGGAACGATGATTTCCTATGATGTGAATCAAGCGCGTTATGTCATTTGGGATGCGTTTACGGAACAGGAACAATTGATTCCGTTTTCCGAGTACGATGATTATTTGCTGGTCGACAGCCGGGAACATCTGTTTTCTGTAACGGATGCCAATCGATTTTATCTGTACGAAAAAGAGCAACTGAAATTTAAATTTGATGGATGCCAGTCATCTATCCTGTTAAAGACGATCTTACTGGATGAATCGGCGCAACGACTGGCCATCGTCTCGACGTCGGCAAATTTCGGAAATACGTGGCTCCAAATTTTTCAGAAGACGTAAACACATCCTTTGTCGCAGCAGGCGAAGGATGTGTTTCTTGTATACAGGGAGGAAGATGACAGATGGAACGTTTTGGTCGATACGTAGTCCGTTTTCGAAAAGGCATCAGCGTGACTTGGGTGGTATTGTTGCTGATCCTCGGTTATTTTGCAGTGCAGCTGCCGGATCAGCTGAAAGGAAACGGCTTTACCCGGGACGGGGAATTTCAACAAGTCGAACGCACGTTAGAAAAGGAATTCAAGCAGGATCCCCACCAAATTATCGTGTTGTTTGAAGGGGAAAAAGAAAGCATCCGGCAGGAAATGGAACGCCACGTCAAAGCGTTTCGGACGATTCAAGGTGTCGGACAGGTCGTCGGTCCGCAGGAAAATCCGGAAGCATTCAAAGACGGGAAAGGATATGTCTCGATCGGGATACCGGACATTGATTCCTCTTGGGTCAAGACAGTACAACAAAAACTCGATCCGCAGGACGGCAGTACGATTCGACTGACAGGGGAGCCGTTGATCGTTGACGATTTGAATACAGCGTCCAAAAATGATTTGGTCCGTGCTGAATTGATTGGCGTCCCGGCAGCCTTACTGGTCCTGTTTCTCGTTTTCGGTACACCGCTCGCGGCTATCTTGCCGCTCATCATGGGACTCGTCACATTCATCTTCGGGGCCGGAACACTGTATTTCATCGCCGGACAACAGGAATTATCCATCTTTGTCTTAAATGCCGTAGCGATGATTTCACTTGCCCTCGGAATTGATTTTTCCCTGCTGTATGTCAATCGGTTCCGGGAAGAACGGACAGCCGGACGATCGATTACGGAAACGGCGGAAGTTTCGGTGGCGACGGCTGGACGATCCATTTTATTTTCCGGGATTTGTGTTTTTGTCGGATTGGCGGGATTACTTGTCATTGACGTCGACGTCTTTCAAGCAGTTGCGATCGGAACATTGGTCTCGGTGCTTGGTGCTGTCATCAGCGCCGTAACCTTACTTCCGGCTTTGCTGGCATTACTGGGCGGGAGTCTGGAAAAGGGCCGGATTTTCAAAGCGGATTCGGAGCAGGGAGAAGTCAGGTGGCGTAAGCTCGCCCGGTTCGTCATGAAACGTCCGGTCGCTATCACCATCTTTTCGCTTCTATTGCTGTTGCCGTGTTTAATTCCGTTGCGTGATTTGGAACTGAATATTCCGCAGGCAAGTGCTTTGCCGGAAGATTATGAATCGCGCCTTGCCTTTGAAGCGTGGGAAAAAACCTTCGGGGACGACGGGACCGATGCCGTCGTCTTGCTGAAAGCTGATTTTCAAACGGAACAGGGTGTCGAAAAACTGGAAGCATTGACGACACGACTTGAAGCAGATGCCGGGGTCAGCAGCGTTATCTCAGCGACGTCACTGGCGGAAGCGAACGGACAGACCGTGACTCAGATTGCCGCAAGTGAACAAGGGAAACAACAGTTGGCATCGTTGATTGCTTTTGATTCAGGAATTGCCCGGGTTAACGTCAAGTTGACGGGAGATCCGGGAGACAAGAGTTCACAAAAATGGGTCCGCGACGTGCGGGACCAGGGCTATCAGGTCGGAGGACCGGCGGCCTTCAATCAGGAAATTTATGATGAAATCTATTCGAAGATGCCGCTCGCGTTAGGCCTTGTCTTACTTGCGACATTCATCATCCTGTTGTTTGCATTCCAGTCCATCCTGATTCCGATCAAAGCGATTTTGATGAACCTGCTCAGCCTCGGTGCCACATTCGGGTTGCTTGTCATTTTGTTTGAGTCCGGTTGGGTTTTTCCGGCCGAAACCATCGGTATTTTAACACCGGTCTTCATCTTCTCGCTTGTGTTCGGATTGTCGATGGACTACGAAGTATTTCTCGTCTCACGAATGGAAGAATACTACGATGAGACCGGGGATAATGACCTCGCAACGGAAATGGGACTGGCGAAGACGAGTAAAATCATCACCTCAGCCGCCTTGATCATGATTGTCGTCACCGGGGCTTTCGCGTTTACGGGCGTTAGTCCAATTAAACAGCTTGGCGTCGGAATTGCTTTGGCGATTTTCATTGATGCGACGATTGTCCGGATGTTTCTTGTTCCGGCGTTGATGAAGCTGTTCGGACATTGGAACTGGTGGTGGCCGGGCGGACGGCGGAAACGGAAGTACCGGATTTGATACCCCATTCAGCAGACAGAACATCAGTGAAGCACATCATTAGTCATTTAAAGCAGAGCGGGCGTATACTGACGATATTCAAGTTAAGATTTCAGAGGAGGATATGCTTCAATGGCTAATGAAAAGATGTTTGATACGTTTACACTTCCAAACGGAGTGACACTTAAAAACCGGATTATGATGGCGCCGATGACAAACTACGCGGCGGAAGAAAACGGTGAAGTTTCAGAAGCGGAGCTTGCCTACTACGCAGCACGTTCAGGTGGAGTCGGTGCAGTCATCACAGCCTGTGCCAATGTCACGGCAGACGGTCAAGGGTTTCCGAATGAGTTTGGCGCTGAACGCGATGAATTGATTCCGAGCCTGAAACGTCTCGCGACAACGATCCAAGATCAAGGCGCAAAAGCGATTCTGCAAATTTTCCACGCAGGTCGTATGGCACCACCGGAACTCGTCGGCGGACAAACCGTCAGCGCAAGTGCAGTAGCACCAGAACGTGAAGGCGCAATGACACCACGTGCACTGGAAGAAGCAGAAGTCGAAGCGATCATCGAAGCGTTCGGTCAAGCGACACGCCGGGCAATGGAAGCCGGATTTGATGGAGTGGAGATTCATGGTGCGAACACGTACTTAATTCAACAATTCGTTTCTCCGCATTCGAACCGTCGTGAGGACAAATGGGGCGGCAGTCTTGAAAAACGTCTTGCTTTCCCACTAGCCGTCGTCGATGCGGTCGAAGCCGTTGCAAAACAAGATCCTTCGTTCATCGTCGGTTACCGTTTCTCACCGGAAGAAGTTGAAAATCCGGGAATTACACTCGACGATACGATGCAACTCGTTGATGCACTTGCGAAAAAAGATCTCGACTACCTGCACGTTTCTGTGATGGACTTCTTTGCCGGATCAATTCGTGATCAAAACGAAACACGTTCGCCAATCAGCTTAGTTCAAGAGCGTGTCGGTCAACAGGTTCCAGTTATCGGTGTCGGTTCACTCCATACACCGGAAGAAGTCGAGCGTTCGCTTGAAGTCGTGCCACTCGTCGCCCTGGGCCGTGAGTTAATCATGGAACCGAAATGGGTCGAAAAAGTCGAAACTGGTGAAACGGAATCGATCCGGACAGAACTCGATCCGTCGGCACAGGCGGAACTCGTCGTACCGGATGCACTATGGCAGGGAATCACGAGCCGTCCAGGCTGGTTCCCGATTAAACAAACAACGAAATAAGAAATACGAAAAGGAGCCACTCAGAATTTTGAGTGGCTCCTTTTTTAGCATCAGTAAGCGACTTCACCCATCCGAACGCCACAAAAACGGTGTAGTTCGACCGGATGTTCGATATTCGTCCGGTCAAACATATCCTGTAGTAATAAAGCACAGATGTAGGCATCTTCTTTCGCATCATGGTGCTTAAACGAAACATTTAAAAATTTCGCCATCGTATTTAACTTATGGTTCGGTAACCATGGATACAGCTTGCGTGACAGTTTAACCGTACAGCCATATTGAAACGTCGGCATTTGATATAAGTCATATTTTTGAACGGCTTTTTGGAGCGCTCCCATATCAAAAGCCGCATTATGGGCAATGACAAGTTCGGCCTTCTCGATTAACTTAAACAATCCGTGTGCTTCCATTGCTTCCGGTAAGGCCGGTGCATCCCAGACGTCACTCGGGCGAATGCCGTGGACACGGATGTTGCCGGCATCAAAATCTTCTTCCGGATTAATCAGAACCTGCTCGCTCGTCACGACGCGTCCTTCGGATAAAACAGACCAGCCGAAGGCACAGATGCTGCGGCTGTTTCGGTTCGCGGTTTCAAAATCAATCGCTAAGGTATAAGGTGGCATGTCATCTCTCCTTTTTAAACAGCATACCGTATTTTGATTTAGAATGCATGTTCGTCTTTTTCTTTTAACCAAAAAGTCCGTCTGCCTTTAAGACAGAACGGACTTTTTGGTTATTTGGCTTGTGCCGATTTTTCCTGTTCTTCCGGTGCTGCATACTCATCCGGCTTAAAGAGCATGATCCGGTCACGGTAGGCAAAGACAACTGCCGTTAAAACCGCCATCAAATCGGCGATCGGAAAGGCGAACCAAACTCCTTGTACGCCGAAGAACATCGGTAAGATCAGAACGAGCGGAATCGTATATAAGGTCTGCCGTGAGAGCGACAGGAACAGGGCGATCCGTGCCTTGGCGAGCGATTGATACATACCGTTGACAATCATCTGAATGCCATACACGAATGAAATGGCGAATAAAATCCGCATCGCAGTCGAACCTTCGTTAAGTAACGTCGCGTCTTCCGTAAACATCCCGACCCAAAAACGGGGAAACAGCTGAATCAACAGCCATAGGGTGATGGATAACGTCAAGCCGTAACGAATGGCCAGTTTGATGGCTTGTGACATCCGGTCAAACTGTTTCGATCCGAAATTATACCCGACAATCGGTTGCATGCCTTGGACGATGCCCATGATCGGCATTCCGACGAGTGCCATGAACTTATTGATGACGGCAAAGGTTGCGAGTTCTGTCGTACCACCGTAACGGACGAGCATATGATTGACGGTGATGAACAAAATCGACTGTGATACTTGCATGATAAAAGAAGAAGAGCCGATTTGTCCCATCCGGCCGACCAGTTTCGGATCAAACCGGAACGCTTCCCGGTCAAGGACTAGACTCGTCTTTTTTGATTTCGTAAAAAAGAATCGGAAAATCAGGACGGATCCGACGATTTGTGCAACAACTGTCCCGAGAGCGGCACCTTGAATGCCCCAGTCGAGTCCGAAAATAAACAGCGGAGTCAGGACGATGTTGATCGCGACCGTCGTCAGCATGACCCGCATTTGATAACTGGCCCGTCCTTCTGCCCGAAGCATGGCACTGGAAGCCATCGTCAACATGAAGAACGGGGAACCGAGCAACAGGACACGGAGGAAATCAATACTGTACGGCATGATCTCCGGTGTCGCACCGAACACACGCAACAACGGTTCGACGAAGATGAACGCTGTGATAATGGCGAGCATACTGACAACAAAGACCGTCATCAGGACATTCGCATAGGCCCGACTGGCACCTGCCAGATTTTTTTGACCGAGCCGCTGAGAAGCAATGGCAGCACCGCCGATTCCGACCGAGTTCGAGATGGCCATCAAGACAAGCTGGACGGGAAAAGCGATACCGACAGCAGCGACGGCAACCGTTCCGATTCCCTGGGCGACAAAGATTGTATCGACAATATTGTAGAGAGCGGTCACGAGCATCCCGATCATCGCCGGGAGCGACAGGCCGATCAGGAGTTTGTTAATGGGTGCTTCTCCCAATCGAGCCGTATTTTTATTCATCATCAGGAGAGCCTCCTTTTTTTCGAAACAGGGACATGGATTTTCATTCAGATTAGTCGCTTCGACAGACGGATGCAAGTAATCGAATCAAGCAATGTGCAAAACGATTAACAGACACTCCGGATATGAACGACGGAGTGTCTGTTTAAATGTCGCGACCGCTTAGGATGGCGTCGGAAGATATCCTTTTGAGTATTCAAATGCAATGAAGAGAATCGCACCGAGAGCCAGGTAAGCAAACAGCGTAACCGTCTGTTGTTTCTTTGGCATCTGATGGTATTCAACTGATTTTTCAGCCTCGAGTAACGGTTCAATCCGTTGGTCAAGTCGACGGATCAAAGCATCATAATCATTGGCCGAGTCATATTGATAGCGGAGCAACTCATCGGCGGCACTTTTTGCGTCTTCCGGACTGGCGCTCCGTAAATCCTGGAGGTCGTGCCGGAGTGACCAGGCAATCGGATCATAAGTGGAAACCGTTGTGTCGTCCGTTTCATCAATCATTTCGTCCGAACCGGTTTCTGTTGCGGTCGCGTGTTCCTGCTCGACTTTCGCCTGCAGAACACGGCTGCGGGCTGCCCGGTATAACATCAGAACCGATTTGTTGTTCTCGTATTGTTTAGCGAACTGATATCGTTTCCAGACTGCACTTCCGCCAAGGAAAGCAATCAACAACAGAATAATGCTGAAATGGGTGATACCATAGGCAATCAAGGCCGCGAGACCGGCGATCCAGACGACAATCGGCAGACCGGCTAAAATCCGTCCGCCGTCAAGCGGGCTGACCGGCAGCAGATTAAACAGGTTCAGCAAGGCACCCAAGTGGAAGATGACAAGCCAAAAATCGTTTCCGGTCACCGCATATCCGATTAAAAGCGGAATGAGGGAAAGTAATCCGGCAAACGGTCCCCCGTAAGCCAAAATCGCTTCTTGTTTCGGTGTCCGGAATGTATCCTTGATTCCGATGACAGCTCCCATGAACGGCACAAAGATGGCCGGCCCTGTCTTGAAGCCTAGCCGTTTGGCGGCTGCGAGATGCCCCATTTCGTGAATGAACAACAGATACAATAAGCCGACGCCAAACCAGACGCCGAAAATTTGTGCGTAAAACAATAACGAAATTCCGAACGAGATTAACGTTCCGCCAAATTTAGAGAATTTTAAGAGAGCGAGCAGCACTTTACCTTTTGAGAGCAGAAATGCTCCGGCGACGGCTAAGCCTCCCCAACGTTTTTTAGCCATTGTTCATAACCTTCTTTCCTCATCTGACTCTTGTCTCTAGTGTACGCCAAAAGACGAGGGAAGGTTTCATTCCGAGTGTTCAGCGACAGGTGATGTAAAAACAGCTGCCGCCGTCCGGGCGGGCCTCACTGCCGACCGACAGCTGATGATGTTCCGCCAAAGCGGCCGCAATCGACAGACCCAGACCGCTGCCGGACCGGTCACGTGCTTCATCGAGCCGGTAAAACCGATCAAACAAACGAGCGCGCTGCGCGTCAGATAAGTGGGTGCCGCGGTCCAGGACCTCAAGCCGGTCCGGTCGGAGACGGATTTCCGGATCTTTGGCGTATTTGATCGCATTATCGATGAAAATCGTCAAAATCCGGACGAGTGCCTCGTGATTGGCCGTAACGGTACCGGTCGCATCCACGGGAATCGTGATGGCATAGGCATGGTGCATCCGGTCCGCGACCTCGGCGCCGAGCTGTTTCAAATCGATGGTTTCTGTCGTCGTTTCGCCGTAGCCGAGCCGTGATAATTCGAGCATCGGTTCAATCAGTCCACTCCGCATCGTATGCGTTTCGTTCAGAATATTGCTGATCGATTCTTCAAGGACGTCAGGATTTGTTTTACCCCAGCGTTTCAGGAGCTTTGCATACCCTTCGATGACGGTCAGTGGTGTCTTCATCTCATGTGAAACATCGGCGACGAACTGCCGTTGCTGTTCCATTGTTTGATCGACACGGCCGATCATCCGGTTAAAGACTTTTCCGAGTTGTCCGATTTCATCATTTTGCTGTTCCGGAACGGTTTCAAGTGTGCCGGAGTCGGAAATCCGTTCCATCGTCTGACCGAGTTGACGGAGTGGACGCAACGTTTGATAGGCGATGAAAAAACTGCTGAGAAAGGCAATGATGACGGCGGCGATCAGGACGATCGAAAAGGCGAAAATCAGCGTCGAGACCGTATCATCCACCGTATCGTCTTCAAACAGATACGCCTGATCTTGATGGACGACACCAAACCAGTTGCCGGATTTGAACGGTTCGTCGCGGGTCGTCGGGATACCGGGAAGATCGCGTGCCCGGACATCACCGTTGACAGTAGCGGAATCATCCTCCTCTTCATCGTTCGTGATGACCCAGCGTCCGTCGTTACGGGAAAGAACAACAGAATCTTCATGAAGTGTCAATAACGCCCGTGTCGTCGAATCATCCTCCATCAGTTCTTCCGCTTGTTCGAGTTGCGTGAAGCGGGATTCAATCAAATGATCACGGACGACATACGTGACGACTAAAAAAGACAACAGCAATAAAAGGGTCGTGAACAATGTGACGGATAAGGCGAGTTTCGTCCGTAACTTCATCCTTTCTCCTCCCTTAAAACATAACCGATTCCCCGAACCGTCTGGATAAGGGAAGGCTGATGGCGGTCCATTTTTTTGCGTAAATACCGGATGTAAACATCGACGATATTCGTTTCCCCGAAGTAATCATAACCCCAGACCCGATTGAGAATTTGCTCACGGGTCAAAACGTGCTCCTTGTTTTCCATCAGATAAGACAACAAATCGAATTCACGTGGCGTCAAATCGAGCGGAACATCGCTTCGAAACGCTTCATGCCGGTCCAAATCGAGTAAGAGATCGGCGTAGTGTAGCTGATTGGTTTCGACCGCTGTACGGATCGTCAAACGGAGTAACCCGCGGATCCGTGCCAACAGTTCCTCGATTTCAAACGGTTTCGTCACGTAATCATTGGCCCCGAGATCAAGCCCGGCGACCTTATCATAGACTTCGCCTCGTGCCGTCAACAGGATTACCGGAACCGGATTACCGTTTGCTCGGAGCCGGCGAAGCACCTCGAAGCCGCTGAGCTCCGGCATCATCACGTCGAGTAAGACGAGATCGATGTCAGTCTCAGCAGCTGCTAAGCCATCTTTACCGTTGAAGGCGACCTGCGTCGCGTATCCGGCATGGTTTAATTCCAGTTCGAGCAATCGGGCGATTTTCGAATCGTCCTCGACGATTAAGATAGTAGGTGTCATACATTGTCCTCCTTACGACTGTTCGTCGATTTCTGTCACTTGTTGTGAACCGTTCAATTCCAGTTCGACGGGTGAATCAATCTGCACATCATTATCCTGTTCCATGTTTTGTGCCCGTTCAAACGTCACATTTTTACCGTTTTGTTCAATGACGACTTGTGAGTCGGTCACACGAACCAATGAACCGCGGATATCTCGGTCATCCGTCGCATCGTCTTGACGGTCATCGCTTCGAGCGTCCTGGTCATCCGCATCTTCCCGGTCGAGTTCCCGGACGAGACCGTCCGCGTTCAATTCCAGTTTCACGCGGTCCCCGGCTTGCGCCTGTTCAAGTTCTGCCTGCTCGATGAAGCGGTACGTTTGATCGGAACCGTTTTGCGTCAAAACGATTTGTTCATTCGATAATTCTTTGACGACACCGTTCACTTCATTGCGGTCATCGGCGGAATCATCCTCTCGACCATCCCGGTCGTTGCGGTCATCTTCGCGTTCGAGTTCCCGGACAAGACCGTCCTGATTGAGTTCGATTTTAATCCAGTCGCCGGCTTGTGCCTGTTCGATTTCAGCGGATGAAGCGAACGGATAAGATTGATCCGATCCGTTGCGGGTAATCGTAACAGAATTGTCGGTTACTTCTTTTAACGTTCCTTCCATTTCCTGATCATCATCCCGGAATGAGCTTGGAAGCGACTGTTTGACGTTACTTGATACTTTTGTTGAAGCGGCTTCGACTTTTTGTTCCACTTGTTCTGACGTCGTAACCGTTGAATTGATAAGCGAATGTCCTGGACCGGTGAACAGCAAGAAGGCGCCTGCGCCTGTCAAAACGGTCCCTGTGATAGCGATTGAAGCGAGCCCGCGTTTCACCATATTTTTTTTAGGTTTGTCCGTACGTTTTTCGTTTGTCATGATAATTCCTCCTCCGTAGTGGTAGCTGCTTTTCTTATTCTTAGAATAGCGCCCGTACGTGAGAGGAGACTGAGGATTAGATTAAAATTTGATGAGAAATTAAATCGATTTGATGAAGCGGGCCGGATTTCCTCCGACCACCGTATTCGGAGCAACATCTTTGACGACGACACTTCCGGCTGCGATGACAGCATTGTCACCGATCGTTACGCCCGGTGCGATGACGGCACGTCCGCCGATCCAGACGTTGTCCCCGATGACAACCGGTTTCCCGAATTCATAACCGCTGTTGCGTTCGACCGGATCGAGCGGATGCGTCGCCGTATATATATGGACACCCGGAGCGAGCATACAGTTGTCGCCGATCGTAATCGGACAAATGTCGAGCAGTACACAATCGTAATTGGCATAAAACCGTGCGCCGAATGTAATGTTGTAGCCGTAATCACATTTAAAAGATGGTTCGATGTAAAAATCGGTCTGCTCGATTTGGAACAGTTCCTGCAGGAGCGACTTTCGGGCAGGTAACTCGTTGATGCTGAGTTGATTAAATTGATGACAAAGCATCTGAGCCCGCTTTCGATCAGCGACCAGTTCCGCATCTCCGGCTAAATACAATTGACCTTGAATCATTTTTTCTTTTTCCGTCATGTGAATCATCTCCTGTCATATGTATACCTTCATTAGACTAAACCGGGCAGGGAGAAGCAACTCATAACCAAAAAAGCAGCTTTGATGTCGCCATCAAAGCTGCCTGGTTGAAAAAAATTGAATTAAGCGAGTTCGATTCCGCCTGTGACACCATAAATTTGAGCTGTTACATAACTGGCGTCATCCGAAGCGAGGAAGACATAGACGCTCGAGAGTTCGACCGGTTGACCGCTTCGTTTAAGCGGTGTTTCCTGTCCGAATTCTGGAATGTTTTCGCTTGGTTGTCCTCCTGAAATCTGAAGTGGTGTCCAGATTGGACCCGGTGCAATCGAGTTGACGCGGATGCCTTTTGGCGCGACTTGTTTCGCAAGTCCGCGTGTGAAACCATTGATGGCAAATTTTGTTGACGCGTAGTCAAGCAGGTTCGCACTTGGATTGTATCCTTGAACCGAAGTCGTCGTGATGATGGAAGCTCCTTCTTTTAACAGCGGAAGAGCCGCTTTGACGACCCAGAACAATGAAAAGACGTTGATTTCATATGTTTTGCGGAGTTGTTCCGTCGACAGGTCCATGATGTCCTCGACAGCTTGTTGTTTACCGGCGACGAGTGCCAAAATATCAATTCCGCCTAGTGAATCATGTGCTTCTTTGACGAGTTGTTGACAGAACGTTTCGTCACTGAGGTCACCGGCAAGTAAGTATGCCTTTTGTCCGGCTGCTTCGACGAGTGCTTTGACTTCTTCCGCGTCTTGCTGTTCTTCCGGAAGATAATTGAGGAACACATCGGCACCTTCACGGGCATAAGCGATGGCAGCGGCGCGACCGATTCCGGAATCGCCTCCTGTGATCAAAGCTTTTTTGCCTTTTAATTTACCGGATCCTTTGTAGCTTTCTTCACCACAATCGGGGACGGGTTCCATTTTTGCCTGGACAGCCGGTGCCTCCTGATATTGTTTCGGGAAGTCATCATTGAAATATTGTGTAAGTGGATTGTTAGACTGTGACATGAATTGATTCCTCCTGTGATAGTGGTTTCGTTTGCATAAGAAGTATGTTCCCTGTCACTTCACGTCTAAACGTCAATTGATTAACCGAGTGAAGTTTTTAGCAGCTGTGGAAGGAGACCGGGCAAAGCAGCCGCAACAGATTATCGGAATTGATTAGATGAAAAATAAAAAAATCGGAATCCACGGATGTGGACTCCGATTTGAAGAGAGAAGGGGAAGGTGATGCATTAAACGCGTTCCGATGTCAGTTCATTCATGCCTTGTAAAGCTGCTTGGTTCAGCAGGTTCCATGGTTTGTTGTAATGCGGTTGGAAGAAGAAGTCGACGAACGCCAATTCTTCGAGCGTCATGTCGTTTTGAATGGCCACCGATAACGTATTCATGGCTTGTGTCAAATCAACTTTTGAGATGATTTGCGCTCCGACAAGACGGTGAGTCGTTGTTTCATAAACGAGTTTCAATTGGACATTTTCAGCTGTCGGCATAAACTCAGGACGGTAGGCATCCTGAACCGTCGTGCTCGCTACTTCCAAACCGAAGAATGGCGCGGCATCTTCTGTCAGACCGGTTGACGCGATATTCAAGTCGTATAACCGCAGACCGGATGTTCCTTGCGTTCCTTGATAACGGATTTTCGGAGCAAGCAGGTTTTTCCCGACGAGTGTTCCCATGCGGACGGCATTCGTTGCGAGCGGAATGTACGCGTGTGTCCGGGCCGGATTGTAGTAGACAGCACAGCTGTCGCCGGCGGCAAAAATGTTCGGATTACTTGTCCGCATATAGTCATCGACGATGATGGCACCGTTCGGTAACATGTCGATTTGTCCTTTTAACAGTTCCGTGCTTGGTCGGAAACCGACACAGAGAATGACGAGATCCGTTTCAAACGTTCCTTTATCCGTGACGACTTGTGTGACGTTTCCGTCAACACCGGTAAAGCTTTGAACAGTCTGGTTCAATTCGAGATGAATACCGCGGTCCGTGAGTTCCTGTTCGATGATGTCGGTGAAGGAACGATCCAGGTATTTATTTAAAATCCGGTCGGCACTGTCGATGAACGTGACATCTTTACCGTAGGCTTCAAAGGCTTCGACCAGTTCAGCACCGATGTAGCCGGCACCGACGACTGTAATCCGCTCTGCATCTGTCGCTTTTTTAATGATTGTTTGTGCATGGTGATAGTTTTTACAGAGCTCGATTTGATTGAGTTCAATTCCCGGTAACATCGGGATGATCGGCCATGAACCCGTCGTCATGATCAATTTATCGTACGTATCATAAACGGTTTCACCCGTTACGAGGTTTTTGGCAACAATCGTTTGATTCGTGCTGTCGATTTCGAGAACATCATGTTTTAAGCGCATGTTTGCACCAAGCTCAGCCAGTTCATCCGGTGAAGAATAAAACAGCGACTCAGCATGCTCGACGACGCCACCGACGTGAAGCGCGATGCCGCAAGAGAGGAAAGAGACGTTATCGTTTCGTTCGTAAACGGTGATATCCAATTGCTCGTGCTGTGAAGTTAATTCTTTAACTGCTGCTGTTCCTGCGTGTGTACAACCGATGACTGCTACTTTCATGAGTAAAGTCCCCTTTTTGTTTTGTTTGTGATAAATATCACATTCATTTGATATTCTTAGTGTATTACTTCACAAAGTCATTTTCAAGTACTTTGTTCACTATTGAGCATAGATTTGTCTAATCTGTGAATAAGTGAGCAAATGAGGTATGCACTGTGTCGTTTGTGTAAAAAACACGTAAAACTGTTTCAGTTTGTGAAGTTCGGGTTATAATAAGAAAGACAAAACGTGAAAGGGTGGAAACCGATGGATACCGAGAGGACCGATCATCTATTCAGCTTACCTGATTTTTAGCAGCGCCAATCTTCATTGAACAGGAAGGTAATGGCTTGAAAAAAATCAGGGAGAGCGAAAATAGATGAATACCCAAACGGGACAATTAGACCCTCTCCCATGGAAGATACGGGAGAGGACAACACATGAAACGAATTATGACCATCTTGGCCGGAACGCTGCTTATGGCGTTCGGCTACTATACCTTGAATGAACAGTTTGGTTTGGCGGAAGGCGGATTTATCGGCTTATCGTTGCTCGGACGCTACTTTTTTGACATCAATCCATCGATTTCGATGATTGTACTCGATATTCCGTTTTTTATCGGAGCACTTTATTTTAAAGGCAAACGGTTTGTCGGCGAAGCATTGATCTCAGCCGGCGCGTTGTCACTATTTTATGAAATGTGGTACCGGTTGGATCTGTTTCATTTTCCGGAGCAGGCTTGGCCGGCAACCTTGATTGCAGCGATCGCAAGCGGGATCGTGACCGGCTACGGTCTCGGACTTGTCTTGAAAAGCGGTGCCGCAACAGGCGGCGACGATCTGTTATCGATGGGACTCAGTAAGCTGACCGGCTTATCAATCGGGACGATTTTATTTGGTCTCGATGCCGTCGTCCTTCTCATTTCACTCGTCTACTTGCCGTTGAGCTTAACATTGTATACCTTACTTGCCGTCGCGATTGCAGGACGTGTCGTCTCGGTCATGACACGTGAACCGGTGACTGCACCGGCTGCTGCGGTAGCTGAACTGAAATGAACAAAATCCCTTCTGATATCAGAAGGGATTTTGTTTTACGATAGAATAGAGTAAGAAGCAGTAGAAGGGAGATTAATCAATGATCAGACAAGCAACGGCGAAGGATGCGGAGCAAATCGCACCGTTAATTGAACAGGCGATTCATGAAATCGCGGAGACGTTGACCGGAACACAGGAGAAGGAATTAATTTTGGAGAGGCTCGCGCAGTTTGTTACGCAAACGGGGAACCGGTTAAGTCACGAGAACATTCTCGTCAAGGAGCTCGACGGGCATGTCGTCGGCATCGTCATCGCATACGCAGGTATGGATGCGGCACAGTTGGATGAACCGATTAAACGCCAGCTGCTCGAGTGGACAGGACAAGAGATTCAGATTGATCAAGAGACGGAAGGGAACGTCTTTTATCTGGATACGTTGTCGGTGGATGCGGCATACGGTGGAAAAGGAATTGGATCTGAGCTGTTGCAGGCAGCGGCGGACGAAGGGGAGCGGCGTGGATTACGGGCGTTTACGTTAAATGCGGATCAGACCAATGCGGGTGCGCAACGCCTGTACCGGCGTCTTGGATTCGTCCCGGTCAAGACGATTGAAATCAGTGGCGGACAATTTGATTATATGGAACGATCGTATGCAACTTGAATGATGAGGGAAGTACTTCGAATTCGTTTCAAGATTTGTTGATACGCAGACAAGACTTCGCTTTCCGCTTTTCCCGCAGGAGTCTTCGTTTTGTCTGCTTCTCAACGACGTTTTATTGAGCTGTTAAGATCGATACACTAAGAATCTTGATTCAAAAAATCACTCGCCTCACGCGACTCCTACAGGAAAGCGCGTGAAGCAGGTGATTTTTTATATTTGCTTTCATAAAAGGATGAGTTTTAACTCGTTTGAAGTCAAAAAGGGGATCCATCAGATTAAAAAGCGTTGTAACAAAGCTGTTTCGACAGGCGTAATCTGCTCTTGCAAGCGGAAAGTTGCACAAAGCTGTAAACAAGCTTTAAATCCGGTCACTTTACCGACGCGTCTGAAATAACAGGTACGGTATAAATGACTAAGGATGAATCGGGGAACAAACTCTATCGGGTTTCCTGAAGACGTTCGTCCACCATATCGTATTAACAAAAAGGTACGAGCTACGTCCATCATTGGATTACCGATTGAAGCATCCATCCAGTCAATGACATACAGTTCTTTTTTTACGAGCAACAAATTGTACGGATGAAAGTCACCGTGACATAAAGAACGTCCTGTTACCCGTGCAGTATGACCAGGATACCGTTCTTGCAAAAGCGGCAAA
Source organism: Exiguobacterium sp. K1 (assembly GCF_033721435.1). Lineage (NCBI taxonomy): Bacteria > Bacillati > Bacillota > Bacilli > Caryophanales > Exiguobacterium > Exiguobacterium sp. K1. The sequence goes on from NZ_JAOTIT010000004.1 coordinate 224,418, forward strand.
CCGTCAATAGGTAAGGCATGAAGGTGTTTTTGCAGCGTGACCATTGTTGTCATATAACCCCAAATCCGAAGCGGATGACGTTGCATCAAATCGCCGAGCGATTCTCCTTGCAGATACTCCATGCGAATGGATTGATCGACGCAGTCATAGACTTGAGGTGTCATCGGAAAATCCTGGTGAATTCGTTGATGATTTTGAAATTCCCGTTGAATGGCAGCAAGCGGAATAGAATCGTGAAATTGTTTTCGAACAATCGTCTCTGTTTCTTTCTGAATCATTGCCGTGTTTCCACTTCCAATCACACCCATCAAAATCCGCTCCTTAATGTAAAATCAACCGATACAATCTTGCATCTGCATCCTCCGGTTCAAATCGAGGATCACTCGTAAAACGGAAAACTTCATTCGCTTCAATCGACACATCGGCCGCCCGTAACCGATCGAGCAGTCGGCCGGTCAGGTAAACCTCTTTTGATTTCGGCTCTGCCCGCCACTTGCTGACGGAGCCGATCGGAACGATAGTGGCGGCAGGTCGTTTCATTAAAAATTGCCGGTCTTCTTCATCCGTAAAGACCGTTGCTGACGCCGGTAAATCGGCGACGGCTTCTGCCAGCTGAAGTGTTGCCGGTTCAGTATGGGCTTGTCGATACAAGGCTATACTGCCGATTATGAGCTGAAGACATAAAAACGGAACGAGCCAACGGACTGACAGTCGGCGGACGAGCAGAATGACGAGCAGCAGGATAAGCGGTAATGTATGCCGCGGCTTATCGATGTTTTGTGCGAACCAGACCCACAGGAAATAACCGGTTCCGGACCACCAAAGTGGAAGCGGACGGATCCGCTGAGCGCACAAGAATAAAACAGAAGCGAGACCGAGCCATGTCGCCAATCCGAATCCGTGCCAGAAGATTTGTTTCAGTGTTAACCCAAGCCGTTCGAGCAGCGAGGCATCATCCGTTTGTGCTGTACCGCCCCAATCTGAAAAGTGTCCGCTCACGAAACTGAGCGATAACCGGGCGAAGGACGCCGGTCCGCCGACGGAGAATGCCACCGGTAACAACCAGGCGAGTTGAGCCAGCAACAATACGGCGATTTCTGACACCCATTGCCACGAATCGCGCCGGACCTGCCAGAGTAAAAACAATAGAATGATGCCGAACGGTGCATAGGACAGCCTGGTTGCCATTAACAGTCCGAACAGGAGGTACGGCAAAAGGCGGAAACGATTGTACCGGGCCTGTTCGACACTCCACATGAACCAGCAGAGGACACCAAGCGCGAGACCATCCGACATACCGGTCGCAGCCAAGGTAACGAGCGAAGCCGTCGAGACGACCGTAAACGCACCGAGCAACCGGACGGTATCAAAAGAATACCGTTTGAATACGAGATAAAGCGGTATTACACCGCTTGCGAGTCCGAGTGTCGAGACCATGCCGAGTGCCCGGACCGGATCGAGACCGAGCCGGGCGAGACCGGTTGCGAGCAGGATGAAAAACGGATATCCCGGGAAGTGCGGTTGCAGATTGGCTAAATCATATTGTCCGACAGCAAGCGTGAAGTTCGCGATATCGTAACTTGCGACATAAGGGCTGACGAATGCGAGACGGATGCCGATAAAACCGAGCATCAGCAAGCAAACGATGAAAAAAAGCGATCGTCCACGTCGTTGTGGATGACCGCTCTGAACCGTCAAGAAACCTCCTGCAGTTTCTTGGCGGTTTTTGACGTCCGATTTTGACGCGTCAGCATGAAACCAGCGAAAGCAAAGTATCCCCACCAGGCGATGACTTGTTCCAGGGATGGATTGTGGCTGTAGCCGAACATCGCGCCCATGAACGTCCCGATTTGTCCGCTGATCAAGGTCGTATTGCCCGTGTCCCGCAAATACTGGACTTGATCGATGTAGTGTTCCGGCATGAAAGCGACGATATTGTAAAGCGCAGCCGGTGTTCCGTCCGCATTCGTCAACAGACTGCCGAGCAAACCGAGATCCTGGAACCGACCGATCGTTTGCACAAGCATTCCGGCCGCGATGAACAAAATCAAGACGCCGGTCACTTGGAAAAAGCGTTTGACGGGAATCTTCATCGTCCCGGAAACGAACAGGTAACCGAAAATTAAGGCGAGCAGAAGACCGGAGACAGCACCGTAGCTCGTCAGGACTTTTTCGATTTCACCGCCGGAAATCGCGGCGAAAAAGAACACCGTTTCGATCCCTTCCCGGACGATGACGAGGAAGGAATGGACGATCATCGTGATCGCACTGCCGGTTGAAACAGCGGCTGCGACCTTCGCCTGGGAGGCCTGCTGATTTTCTTTCGCTTCCTTGCCCATCCACAGGACCATGTGCGTCAGGAGGAAGACGGAGATAATCATGATACCGAGACGCAGATACGTATCGCTGCCGAAGCTTGCGAAACTCGTAAAGACGACCTGGAACAAGAAGGCGACACCTAAACTCGCGAGTAATGCCAAACCGACGCCGGCATAAACCCATTTTTTATATTGTGGTGCATTCAGTCGATCGAGATAACCGAGAATCAAGCCGACGATCAGGACGGCTTCGAGACATTCGCGAAGGGTGATTAAAAACGCCTGAAAATCCATGTGTCTTCCTCCTTATTGAGCGCGTCGTTTCTTACGCTGACCGATGATGACGATGACGATTAAGATGATGACCAGACTGATGGCGACCGTTTTCCAAATATCATCCGTTCCGAAAGACTGACCGAATATCGAGTCTTCTTCATCGAAGACACCGGTCTTTTCCTCGCCGGGTAAAACGAATAACGGGGTGATCGTATCTTCAATCTGTTTGATGTTTTGATCAAATGCTTCACGGTCGCTGGCTTTCTTCCCGACTCCGAACAATCCGGGATTCCCGAGAGCGGCAAGCGATTCATCAAATGCAGTATACAAGGAATCGCTCGTCTTTGCATCCTCACTTTCCTTGACGTAAGGAGCGAGGACGTCATATGTGCCGCGTGCTTTTGCGAGCAGCAGCTTAGCCTGACCGAAATCATCGAATTGTTCCTGTGCGAAATGCAGACGGCGTTCGATATTTTGACGTAACGCCACGCGATAGGCCTGTTTGGCCGCCGCTGCATCCTGATCTGCTAAAGCAGCATCGATTTTTTCTTTAGCTTCCGGGAAGTAGAGGGTGAACTCTTTATCATAGGCATCAATCGTTTCCCGGGCCAGTTTGTAGTCCTTTTGATTGAGTTGTTCCTCAAACTGTTTATAGGCTTCCGCAAACGCCTCTTTTCCCGGATCCCCGTAACTGTACGCGGATGCCGACAGCGGTGCGGTCAGCAGGAAGAGGAAGGCGATGAGGGTCAATACAAGTGGTTTTCTCATCCAAGGTGCTCCTTTCGTTCAAGACGTTCTTCAGCGGATAAGCGGCTGATGGGACGGCGCCATTCCCGGTAAATCGCAGGCAGGACGCGCTGGACATAATTCAAACGGATAAAGGACTTGCCGGCTTCCCGCACGCGGTAACGGATCGGAACTTCGTGCAGCCGGAATCCCTTCCGGACAAGATTCAAGGTCAGGACTTGAGCATAGTTATAATCGTGGATGATCTCCGCATGTTTACAGGCGGCACGGGAGAAGGCCCGCATTCCGCTTTGGCCGTCGTGAATCCGTTGTTTCAGCAACAGACACTGCAACCACGTAAAAACATGATTTCCAATATAGCGGTACAAACGCATTCCGTCAACGGTGCCTAAGAAACGGGAACCGAAGACATAATCCGCTTCATCTGCAAGAATCGGCCGGACGACATCCGGAATCTGATCGGCCGGATACTCATTGTCCGCATCAATCATGACCGCAACCGTCGCTCCGTGTTCGTAAGATCGGAGCAGCCCTTCACGGACAGCGGCACCAAGCCCTTGATTTTCAGAGAAGCGATAGACATGTGCGCCGTGGCGTTTTGCAATGTCCGAAGTCGTATCGGTCGATCCGTCATCAATGACAATCGTCTCGACGGGAAGTCCGTCAATTTCAGCCGGAATCCGTTTTAAGACGAGGGGTAAGGATACTTCTTCGTTATGGGCCGGCAGAAAAACGACGACTTTTTTCATGACGATTCCTCCTCAAACGCTTCAGTCAATAAGACACCCCGGCTGTCCTGCGGAATTTCAGCCCCGAGCTGCTTCGCAACGGTTGGTCCGAGTGACAGAATATGACGGTGTGTGTCGACTTTCCGTCCCGCATGGATCTGTTTCCCGTACATCCAGAACGGGACGAACCGTTCGCCTTCATCGAGATGTCCGTGACCGCCGATGCCGTCGGCCTGACCGTGATCGGCCATGACGATCAGTGTCGCATCATCGAGTTTCCCGAGACGATCAAGCTCATCACAAAATTCAGCCAGCAAAGCGTCGGCCTCTTCGATTTTTTGAACATATTCGGAGTAGAGCGTCCCGCGGCTGTGACCGGTCTGATCGGTTCCAATCAGCTGAATCGCCAGTAAGTCAGGATCCTCGTCCCGGACGATTTGTTTGGCCCGGTCGATGATGTTCCGATCGGCGACATCGTTATGCATGACTGCCGTCACGGTATGAACATCTGTTGCACCGAAGGCGTCGACAAGATGGGCAATTCCGAGAATCTTGCCGGTTTTGCCGACATCACGCAACCGGTCGAAGACGGTGTCTGTTTTGACACCGGTCGTGTTCCAGACCATGTTCGAATGAATGCCGTGTTCTTCCGGACGCGCACCTGTGAACATCGAGCTGAAGCAGACGACCGTTCGGGCCGGATAGACCGTCTCCATGTTCGTGTACTCCGTTCCTTCTTGGCGCAATCGCTCAAGGAAAGGCGTATTTGCTGCCATATAACGGTCTTTCCGCATGCCGTCGACAATCAGGACGTAGACTTTTCCAGACGTCGGAATCGGTGCGTCGACGGTCGGTTCCGTTGGCAGTTTTGGTTTCCAGTCAAACAGGTAGTGATGCAGGATCCAGGCGAACAGGAGCAGACCGAGCGGAAACCATAGGTACGACCAGTCGAGTGTCGGTTCGATGGAAGCCGTTTGCCAGTAGGCGAGCAACAGCCCGACTTTTGGCAGTTGTTCCTGCGCGTTTCCACTTGTCGAGTCACTGTTCTTCAGCACAAGTTTCCAAAAGCGTGTGAAGTTGAGCCAGTCCGTTCCGATGCGGAGATGGTAATAAATCGTCCCCCAGAAAAAGACGGTAAAGAAGAAATACAGCCCGGCTCCGTAAGCGAACAACGGTAACAGGCGGGAATCGGTTCCTTCTATAAAGAACCAAACGATCAACGGAAGCCACAGATAGTTCCGTAAAAACAGCGGAAAGTCGAATTTCCAATATAAAACGAACAGCGGCACGGTCATCAGGAAACCGAACCCGGCACTGCTGAACGAGCTTTGAGTCAAGACGAGATAACTCAGAAAAACACCGACGGTAAAAATCGGTGTGAAGGGTTTGCCTTCATTCAATAAGTTCCACATCCGTGCGGCGATTTTCTCAAAACGGGAAGCACTTTTCATGATGGTCATCCTTTCGTGTTGTGCTTCTTGAACTGGGTGAACAGTAAATGAACGATTGCAAAGTGCCGGAGGAGCACATAAACCGGCGCTAAGAAGGCAAAGGTGTATTTAAAGAGATGTGTCATCAAGGCGAGTTCATACGGGTTCGGAACACCTGAAAGTTGCAGGACCGTTCCCATGGCGAGTTCGTACGTTCCGAGCCCGCCCGGTGTGAACTGGGCGATGCCGGATAAGACCCCGGCACTCATCGCGATTAGAATGACCGGGAAAGCGACCGGCACGTCTGCCCCGAGAAAGAGACAGGTGACAGCTCCGGCCTCAAACAGCCAGGCCAGCAGGCCGTATCCGATCAAGACCGGTATCGTCCGGATGAACCGACGGACGAGCAGTAGCAGAACGAGACCTGCTCCGAACGCCAAAGCGGCGACCCATACGGTTTGACCTAATAATAACCCCGCTGTCACGAAAAGACCGAGGATGGATAGGTCGATCCCGCGCTGGGCGACTAAGATGGCAGTCGTCCGTTTAAGCGGACTGCCGATCGCGCGGGCTGTCAACAAGCGGACCGCTTCACCGAGTTTGACCGGAGACAGGTGGTTAACAGCCAGTCCGATATACAGACTCGTCAGATAGACGGCGGTTGGAGCCGTCTTTTCATCGGCCGTCCGCCAAGCGACGGCCCGGATATAAAAAGCCAGGGCATAGCTGACCGTTGCGACGAAGGTCCAATACGAAGTCGTCAATGTTTTGACATACTGATAGGCAGTCGGCAGTTCCAAGCCAAAACGCAGAAGTAAAAAAAGAGTTGCCAACGTCAAGAAGACGCTCGCAACTCCACGGATCACCGACGCTCGAGATGCCATCTGATCATCCGTTCAATTCCATCAGCGAGCGTAAAGGAAGGAACGTAACCGAACGTCTGCCGGGCCGCATCGGTGTTACTCCAAGTCATCGAGACGTCACCTATCCGAGCGGGAGCCGAACGGACAGGGACATTGAACCGTTCGCCGAGTGACGTGGCAATATCACGGACGGATTCCGGACGATTGGCACCGAGATTAAAGGTGCCCGTTGCTTTTGCTTCGAGAGCCTGTTCCATTCCACGGGTGATGTCATCGATGTAGGTGAAGTCGCGAACCGGATCACCGAACACGTTCAGCGGTTGACCGTCCAGCGCCTGTTCGATGAAACGGAACAACGCCATATCCGGCCGGCCGGAAGGACCGTATACCGTAAAAAAGCGAAAAATCGTCACGTTCATGTCATACAGGTTGTGATAGGTCCGGCAAAACGTTTCCGCGCTGTACTTGGCTGCCGCGTAAGGGCTCATCACATTTCCTGTCGCTTGCTGCTCAAACAAGGCACCGGTCTGTTCGCCGTAAACGGAAGAAGAGGAAGCAAAAAATACATGCGGAATACCGTGTGTCCGGGCTGCTTCGAGAACGGTCACCGTCATCGCGATATCATCCTCGATATAGCGGTGGGGTTCGGTTAAAGAGCCCGGGACACCGGGCAGTGCTGCCAAATGAAACAGGGCGTCGAACGTGTGGGCTTCGCACCACGTTCCAAGCTCTTCATGGACATTGCCATCAAAGACGTCAATTCCGTCAGCCTGTAATCGTTGTGCCCGCTCAAGTTTCAATTCGACGTCATAGTAGTCTGTAAAAGCATCCATGACATAGACCGTATGACCGCTTGCTTGAAGCCGAAGTGCAAGCGCCGCTCCGATAAAACCGGCTCCTCCTGTAATTCCGATCTGCATATCGCATTCCTCCGATTTCAAACGATTAGTTGAGTGGTTCCAAGGCATCCACGATTCGATCACCCGTTTGTTCCGCCTTCACATCACCTTTTTCAACAAGCGTATACCAAGCGTTTGCGTCCGTCAGAATCGCCTGTGCTTTTTCTTTGCCCAACCGGTTCTCAAGTGTCGGTTTCATGGCAATGACGAACATATTAGCTTCCATGGCTTCAACCCGCGCCGTATCGACCTCTTTTTTCTCAAGTGCTTCTTGTGCTTCTTCATGGTACCCGTCAATCTTTTCCGTCAAAGCTTTTGCAAACAGGCTCTCGACTTCTTTGAACTGGACGTCAGCCGGTTTTGTTTTCGAGAAGTCATACAGTTCTTTTAACTTCGCGACGGCAGCCTCATCACCGCCGGCAAGAGATTCTTCGATGGCCAGGAGGAATCCGTATCCTTCTGCCTGTTCCATCTGTAATTCTTTTTCATCCGTGCCGGCTTTGGCACCATCCTCGATTTTTTGAGCATAACCGAGAGCGGCGAGGTAGAATGAGCGGTAGATTGATTTATCCGTTAATTGTTTCGCAACATTGAAGTCGGCCGCTTTTTTCGCCGTGATGGCTTCTTCCTGTGCCGTCAGACCGGAATTGATCGCTTGGGCAATGGAATCTTCGTTTTTAAAGCCGTAACTTGCATCCCGCTTTTCCGCCGTCGGAATGAAGACGGTCTTCGACATCTCTTTGATATCGCTCAGGGCAGCTGTCGCTTCATCTGTTTTTCCGGCAACGACCGCTTCTTCGGCTGTTGCTTGTGTTGATTTCTGAAGTTTATAGAAATAAGACTGAATGCCTTTGTCTACGAGCTGACGGGCAACATTCTCATCAAGATCTTTTGATTCGACACCGGCTAACGCGGAACTGATGACCTCGTCGATTTCAGGAGCAGCTGTCGTGACGCCGCCCTTTAATTTGGATTCGTAACTTGTCGTGACCATCTTCCAGTCAATGGTTTGACCTTCTTTAGCTTTATCGAGTTCCGCTTTGATTGAGCTGAAAATGGTCAGTTCATCTTTTAAGGTCGTCGCGGCGATCCCGGCATTTGTGTTCGTTTCAGATGTTTGCTCCGTTTTCTCTTTTTTCGGAGCCGTTGTCGTGTCTTCATTACTACTATTCCCGCACGCAGCAAGCAGTCCTGCTGTGATAAAGAGTGATGCTACTTTTAAGCGTTTTTTCATAATCTATTCCCCCAGAATAAGATAAATGTATTTAAAATGATGTCGTTTTCACAAATCTAACTATAGCGAGAATAATTCTCATTGTCAATTGAACTTGAAAATGAAAAAAATGGCTCCCGAGTTGTCTCGAGAGCCATTTTTAAACGATATTTTACTGAACTTGGTCATATAATTTCGTGAGATAAGCGAATACTTCATCCGAAGCTTGGAACATCATGACAGAGTGTCCAAAGATCGCTGCCGGATTAAAGCCGTGATCGAGGTCAATCGTTGAAGCAATCGTGACATCACGGTCGCTGTCGAGGACAACACGGAAGTATTTGAATTCTTGGTTGAAATCGTTGATTGCATTTAAGATTGGGAGATCTTCGACACCGTCTGGTACGTGTGTAATCGTACGTGCGAATAACTCGACGTCTGTCGCCGTCTTGCTGAAGACGATCATCATCATCGGTTCAGCGCCTGATGGTGTTTTTTCCTGTGTCATGAAGAAGACGTGTGTTTCATTTTCGCGTGCTTCCATCGGAATGCCTTTTTCTACTAAGAAAGCTTGGAATTCTTCAAGGTATTGTTGTTGCACAGCCGTTACCCCGTTTTCATTTGTTTCCGGCTGACTGTTTTGGTTGATCGGCGTGACTTTGTTATCGTTCGTGTCTTTCGAGTTACGATCCTGGTCCATTATAAAATCCCCCTTATAAATACTGTAATCTCAGTTTCAAGCATTTTAGATGGAATTGCAACTAATGTCCGTTATCATCGAAGGAACAATTTCATTATGAAGTTCCGACAAGTTTGTGAATCAACGAACAGATAACTTGAAAAGCCATACCTGAATGGGTATATTGGTACACATAGAACATTGGAGGAGGAAGCCGGAATGAAAACGATCATTGTAGGTGGAGTAGCAGGTGGAGCAACTGCGGCAGCACGATTACGCCGATTGGATGAAACAGCAGAAATCATTCTTTTGGAACGTGGAAAAGAAATTTCTTTTGCAAACTGTGGACTTCCATACTATATCGGGGACGTTATCAAAGATCGCAATAAACTGTTGGTGCAAACTCCGGAAGGGATGAACGCACGTTTCAATCTCGACGTTCGAAATCTGTCGGAAGCGATCCGGATCAACCGTCAACAAAAAACGGTGACGATTCGTAAAGTGGATACGGGTGAAGAGTACGAGGAATCATACGATCAGTTGATTTTGTCACCGGGTGCAAAACCGATCCGTCCTGGAATTCCCGGTCTGGCGGAAGCAACGAATGTCTTTACATTACGTAATATCCCGGATACCGATAAAATGCGCCAGTATGTCGATGAATCACGTCCTGCACACGCGACGGTCATCGGCGGCGGATTCATTGGTCTTGAAATGGCGGAAAACTTAGTCGAGCGCGGAGCACGTGTGACGCTGGTCGAGATGTCTGATCAAGTCATGGCCCCGGTCGATCCGGAAATGGCGGCCATCGTCCATGAACATTTGCGGGCGAAAGGTGTCGAACTGATTTTAGCGGATGGTGTGGCACGTTTTGAAGAAGCGGGGACGCGCGTTGTCTTGACGAGTGGAAAAACGATTCAAACCGAGATGAACATTCTATCGATCGGTGTCATGCCGGAAAGCAATTTGGCTTCAGAAGCGGGACTTAAACTCGGAATCAAACAGACGATTCAGGTCGATGAGACATTACGGACATCGGATCCTGCCATCTTTGCGATTGGTGATGCGATTGAAGTGAAGGATTACATTACAGGTGAACCGGTTCACGTTCCGTTGGCTTGGCCGGCAAATCGCCAAGGCCGTCTCGTCGCCGACATCATTGCCGGACGAGATGTCCGTTACACAGGAACACTCGGAACAGCAGTCGCAAAAGTATTTGATTTGACGGTCGCTTCGACCGGAAACAATGAAAAACGTCTTCGTCAATCGGGCCGTCGTTATGAAGCGATTCATCTTCATCCCGGCTCGCATGCCGGTTATTATCCGGGTGCCAGCCCGATTTCGATGAAACTGTTGTTTGATCCGGTGGACGGAACGATTTTCGGCGCACAAGCGATCGGGATGACAGGTGTCGAGAAACGAATCGATGTCTTGGCAACATCCATTAAAGGCGGATTGACTGTCCTTGATCTTCCTGATCTGGAACTGTCGTACGCACCTCCGTACAGTTCGGCAAAAGATCCGGTCAATATGGCAGGTTATATCGCCTCGAATATCGTACTCGGGGACAGTGAAAACGTCCATTGGCACGAGATTGACCAGATTGTCGCGGACGGCGGGCTGTTACTTGATGTCCGGGAACCTTCCGAAAATGAACTCGGATCGATTCCGGGATCCGTCAACATCTCTTTACCGACATTACGTCAGTCACTCGATGAATTACCGAAAGATCAGCCGATTTACGTGACATGTCAGGTCGGGCTCCGGGGTTATGTCGCAAGTCAATTGCTCAAGCAAAACGGATTCGACGTCAAAAATCTAAGCGGTGGTTATAAAACATGGGCGACGGTCAACCGTGACCGTGAAGCGAGAAGCCAAGTACGGGAGGAAACAGCTGTGACGACAATTAAAAGCGAACCGAAACAAGTAACGAAAGAACAGATTACGTTACTGGATACGTGTGGTTTACAGTGCCCGGGACCGATTTTGGAGCTGAAAACGAAAATCGATCAACTGCAGGATGGAGATCAAGTCTTCGTTAAAGCATCCGATCCCGGATTCCTGCCGGATGTTCAGGCATGGGCCAAAAAACTCGGTCATACCGTTCACACAGCGGAAATGAACAAAGGAGTCGTTGAAGTCCTGCTTGAAAAAGGGAATGCGACGAACCAACCGGTACCGTCGGCCGCTGCCACTGCCGATGATGCGACGATGGTCGTCTTCAGCGGTGATCTCGATAAAGCACTGGCATCGTTCGTCATTGCGCAAGGCGCACAAGCGATGGGGAAACAAGTAACGATGTTCTTTACGTTCTGGGGACTCAACGTCATCCGTAAACCGGATGCACCTGCTGTCGATAAGGCACCGATGGAGCGGATGATGGGAATGATGATGCCGAAACATGCCGGTGAATTGCCGCTCTCGAACATGAACATGGCCGGAGCCGGTCAAAAAATGATGAAAAAAGTCATGAAGGATAAACAGGTCGACGCTCTGGAAACGATGATGGCGAAGGCGCAAGCAGCCGGCGTCCGGATGATTGCCTGCACGATGTCGATGGACATCATGGGCATCAAAAAAGAGGAGTTGCTCGATGATATCGATTATGGTGGTGTCGCAAGTTATCTCGGGGCGACAGACGGTTCGAACCTGAATCTGTTCATCTGATCGTGTTCGATGGTTAAATCGGTTCTCAACAAGGGACTGACCCAAAGGTCAGTTCCTTGTTTTTTTATGCTGAACCTGACATCACATGTGAGGTTTGTGAGGGTTTTACAGTTTATAAGGACTTGAAAGAAGAAAATGAATTTGATTTTCTAAAATTATTTACGTATTATAGAACACATGTGAAAAAAGGTTACATAAGCGAACGCTTAACTAAGGGGGAACACCTGTGGAAAAACAACTGATGGATGTTATCGGTAGTATCAACGACTTGTTATGGTCGAGTGTCTTGATTATCTTATTGGTCGGTTTAGGAATTTATTTTACGATTCGCATGGGATTCGTCCAGTTTCGGATGATTCCGGAAATGTTGCGGCTATTGTTCCAAGGAACGGATAAAGGAAAAGACGGTGTTTCGCCTTTCCAAGCTTTTGCCATCAGTACAGCGGCACGTGTCGGGACCGGCAACATCGCCGGCGTCGCGACAGCCATTGCGCTCGGTGGACCGGGTGCAGTCTTCTGGATGTGGTTGATCGCCTTAATCGGTTCAGCTTCGGCATTCGTCGAGAGTACGCTGGCTCAGATTTATAAAGTACGTGATGAAAAAGCATGGCGCGGTGGTCCGGCGTACTATATGGAAAAGGCGCTTGGACAGCGGTGGTTAGGGATCGTTTTCAGTATTCTGATTACAATCTCGTTCGGATTCGTCTTTAACTCGGTTCAGTCTAATACGATTTCACTGTCGCTTCAAAGCCAGTACGGGGTTGATAAGACGTGGATTACGGTCGGACTTGTTCTGTTGACGGCACTTGTCATCTTCGGTGGTGTCCGGAGTATTGCAACGGTGTCGGCGTTCCTCGTCCCGATCATGGCAGGAGGCTATATTTTGATTGCCCTCTACATCATGGTGACGAATTTAGAAGCATTGCCGAACGTCTTTGGTCTGATTTTCCAAGAAGGTTTACTTGAGTTCAAAACACTGGCCGGCGGAGCAATCGGAGCCGCGGTCTTAAACGGAATCCGTCGTGGTCTTTTCTCGAATGAAGCCGGTATGGGTTCAGCTCCGAATGCCGCTGCGACGGCAGAAGTATCGCATCCCGTCAAACAGGGATTGATCCAGTCGTTTGCCGTTTTTGTCGACACACTGCTCGTCTGTTCTTCGACAGCGATGATTGTTTTAGTCAGTGGTGTTGCGACTAAGGATGCGAGTGGAGCACCGGTCGCCGGAATCGATTTGGCACAAGGAGCATTGGCGTCGCAAGTCGGTTCATTGGCCACAGCATTTATGGCGCTTGCGATTTTCTTGTTTGCCTTCAGTTCGATCGTCGGAAACTATTATTACGGCGAATCGAATATCAGCTTCATCAACGATAATAAGAAAATCATGATTGCGTACCGGATCATCGTCCTCGGTATGATTGTGTTTGGTTCACTTGTTCAAACGGCTGGACTTGTCTGGGCACTTGCCGACATCTTCATGGGCTTGATGGCGATTGTTAACTTGTATGCCATTTTCCGCTTAGCCAAAATTGCCAAGTTCGCACTGGATGATTATTCAGTGCAACGCAAAAAAGGACAGGATCCCCGGTTCCATAAAGATTCGATTCCGGATCTTCCGGGGAAAGAATTGCTTGAAGCATGGCAGGACGAAGACCAAAAAGAAAAAGCGATTTAATACGAAAAGGATCAGAGTCATCTGATCCTTTTTTTGTCTGGAGAGATTTTAATAATCGTTATTAAAGCAGTGTGAAAATGGGAATACTAAAAAAAACGACCGGAAAGGAGGGGGAAGGATGGAAAACATACATTATGTACGTGTCGCGGATGCCGTATGGGATTCGTTTGGAGATGATCCCCACATCATCATGGACTGGATTTTATTTATCCATGAAACACAACCTGATCATGAACAATTATTTGCACTCGAAGAAACGACTCCGTTGTATCAGTTGATGAGTCAAATCGATATCTTCATTGATCAAGAGACCCATTATAATCTGGGACGGGCGATTGTCGGGGAAGAACTGATTGTCAATGAAGAGCATGCGGCAATCGTCGGGATCCTTCCCTTGCCATTACTCATCATTTCGTCGGAGGTCATGCGGAACTTTGATCGCCATGCGCTTGAAGTGATTTATCAGGAAGCCGGCCGGCAAGGTGATTTTGATGAGGTCTGGGAACAGTTCGGAAATTTGTGCGCTTATTTTCACCAGGCGGAAGAGGCGCAGGATACGATTCTCGTCTATTATGTCTGACGGTCCATCACTCATATAGGAAAAAGGGGAGGTGGATGTGAATATCCGCCTCCCCTTCGTCTATAGAAAAACCATTTTTCTTTAAACCGATTGTGTATATTTACTTAAAAATCGATTTCGTCCGGATCCGGTCCGAGACGGACATCGGTTGCCAAACGGTCAATCTTCTCGAGATCATCTGCATCGAGTTGGAAGTCAAAGACATCGAAGTTTTCCGCAATGCGTTCAGGTGTGACCGATTTTGGAAGCGCCACGATGCCGTTGTCTAAATGCCAACGCAAGACGACTTGTGAAGGGGATTTGCCGTGCTTTTCGGCAATTTCCTTGAAGTCATTGATTTCGAGGAATTTCCCTTGCATGAGTGGGCTCCACGCCTCGACTTGAATGCTGTGGTCCTGTAAGTATTCGTGCAGCTCATGTTGCGGAAGTTGCGGATGAAGTTCCACCTGGTTGATCATCGGTGTCATTAGTCCTTCTTCAGCAAGTGTATCGAGATGATGTTCTTTGAAGTTCGAAACACCGATTGCCTTAATTTTGCCGGCTTCGTAAAGTTCGACCATGGCTTTCCATGCTTCGACATACCCTTCAACCGGCCAGTGGATCAGATAGAGATCAAGATAGTCGGTTTCGAGGCGTTCAAGTGACTCAGCGAAAGCTTCTTTCGTGCGTCCGGCACGAATGTCATCGTTCCATACTTTAGACGTTAAGAAGAGATCTTCACGGTTCACGCCGCTTTCTTTAATTCCTTTGGCGACACCACGTTCGTTTTTGTAAACGGCAGCCGTATCAATATGACGGTAACCGACACGTAGGGCTTCTGCGACGGCAGCCGGTGCTTCCGTCTCTTCATCGACTTGCCAGACACCGAATCCGATTTGTGGAATCGTGACACCATTTGAAAGTTTTGCGTATTGCATGTGTATACTCCTCCTTCAATGAAACGAGAATATGGAATTGCTCGTTTAGTTTAGCATGAACAAGCAAGAACGTCTGTTTCAACGCTCAAGGGAGGAAAAAGACGGTTAGAAAGCGAAATGAGGAGGGTAAATCTATAGAGGAAACGAGGTGTATTTTATGAAACGATCTGTTAAAAACGTACCCAAAGGTGTGTGGGCCGGCCTTGCAGCCTTGTTAGGGACACAAGCGGTATGCTTGTTCCTCGGCGCACGGAAGACGGGGCGGAATCCATGGGTCTGGGGAGGCGCAGGACTGATTCAGTTCCCGCTTCCAGCGATTGCGTACTTCATTCTCAACCGCCAAGACCGGAAAAAATAAGACAAACAGACCCGTCGCTGTTGCGACGGGTCTGTTTGTTATGAAACATTTTTTTGACGTGCGTCCGATGTTTTCCGACGCGGGAAGCCGAAAAGAATCGCGAGAGATCCGCATACGAAAAGCAGGAACGGATAAAACAGATAAGGAATCAGTTCCGGGGAAGCCGTTTTCGTTAATTCCGCTGCAATCAGCAACTGGGCGCCGTACGGGATGATTCCTTGGATACCGCAAGAGAAGATATCAAGGATACTGGCTGACTTTTTCCGGTCAATGTCATACGTATCCGCGATTTCTGCTGCCAGTGGACCGGCGACAAGAATCGAAATCGTATTGTTTGCTGTTGCGAGATTCGTCGCACTGACGAGTGCAGCCATACTGAATTCCGCACCGCGGCGTTGCGAGATTTTCCGCGTCAGCGTTTCTTTCAGATACGCGATCCCGCCGTTAAAGGTGATCAGACTGACGAGGCCACCCATCAGTAATGTCAAAATCGAGATTTCCGCCATTCCCATCAAGCCGTCAGACATCGACAGGACAAAACCGCTTAAGCCGAAACTGCCGTCAAGCATCCCGATAATTCCTGTCAGCAATGTACCGCCGACGAGGACGAGGATCACGTTGACGCCAAACAAGGCGAGTACGATGACGGACAGATACGGAATCAGTTTATAAAATTCAAACGCTTTTGCTTCGACAACATTTCCTGTACCTGAGACAAAGGCCAGGATGATGATGGTCAGAATAGCTGCCGGTAAAACGATCAGGAAGTTGGTTCTGAATTTGTCGCGCATGTTGGTTTTCTGTGTCCGGACGGCTGCAATCGTCGTATCGGAAATGAACGACAAGTTGTCGCCGAACATTGCGCCACCAACGACGGCGGCTGCCGCAACCGCGACATTGACACCGGTTGCTTCATGGATTCCAAGAGCGATCGGAGCGAGTGCCGCAATCGTACCGGTGGAAGTTCCCATCGCCATCGAGATGAAGGCGGCAATGATGAATAGTCCGCTCATCAGAAGGGACGGGGGTAAAAATGTTAATGATGCATTGACGGTCGCTTCGATTGCGCCGATTGCATCGGCCGTTCCGGAAAAGGCACCGGCAAGCAAGAAGATAAAGACCATAATCATGATGTCCGGATTTCCTGCACCTGCTGCAATCCGTTCCACTGTCTGATTGATGCCGCCCTTTGTTGTGACCGCCGCAAAAATCAAGGCAATCAAAGCCGCAATCAGAATCGGAAACTTGTAAAAGTCATCGTAAAAAATACCGGCACCGATAAAAAGAACTAAAAAGACAAGTAACGGTAGAAGTGCCCATTTATTCGGTGTAATCGTTTCGTTCATCAAACCACTCCTTTTCTACAAGTACAAAAAAAGACTCCTTCGCAAGAAAGAAGGAGGTCTTTACTGAAAAAGACGCTCTTCTTATCTCTCAAGCCGCAGCTTGCTGGATTTGGCACAGTACGATTTAATCGTCCGCTGCCGAAACATCATCGGGCCAGTCCCTCCGTCTCTCACGATAAAAAGAAGTCATTTAATTGTCTGAAATACGTTTTCTACCGTAACGTATCTTTTACTGCATGTCAACACTACTTCACTGAAGTGCTTGTTTGAGAGTCGCGACATTTTCATTCATCAAATCAAAATAGGAAGCATTTTGCTGTGCTTTCGTGACGGATTCGAGATTGTGGATCGTAATCGCTTCCGCTCCGATTTCCTGTTGAATGACGCGTGCGACTTTCGGTGAGACCGTCTCTTCGAAAGCGATATACTTCAAGTCGTGAAGTTTGGCTTCCTTGACGATTGCTGCCAGTTGCTTTTGCGAAGGCTCGTCCGACGGAGAGATGCCGGCAATCGGCAATTGTGAGAAGCCGTAGCGTTCCGCTAAATACCCGTAAGCGGCATGTGTCACGAGCAGTTCTTTTTTGGATCCGTCAGCAACAGCCTGTTGCAAGTTTTGATCAAGCTTATCGGCCTCGCCATTAAAAGCGGTGAGATTTTTCTCAAACGTTGCTTTTTTAGCAGGTACTTCTTTAGCGAGTGCCGTCGTAATGGATTGAGCCATCACTTTGGCATTGTTCGGATCGAGCCAGACATGCGGATCAAATTTGCCGTGATCATGCTCTTCTGCCGCATGGTCATCGGTATGTCCTTCATGCTCATGAAGCGTGGCATTCGCTTCGAGCAGGTCGATGCCTTTGCTCGTCTCGACGAAACGAACATCATTGCCTTTGAGACTGGCTTTGATTTTTTTTGAGTACGGCTCAAGTGTCGTACCCGTTAAAAGGAACAGATCACCTTGTGCGATTTCAGTCAGTTGTTTAGACGTCGGTTCGTACGAATGCGGATCGGCCCCCGAAGGTACGATCATCTGGACGTCGATGTCCGTGCCGCCAATTTCCCTGGCGATTGCTGCAGTGGCGAACGTTGATGTATAGACACGGAGATTTTGGTCGGCCGCATCCTGAGTGGATTCGGAAGAACCGCAGGCAGCAAGAAAAGCAGCTCCTGCAAAGGCGACCGTGAAAGCTGAAAGTAATTTTTTCATATGAATAAACCCTCCAAAAAAATATTAAAACGTAATTATTCCGATTTGAACCTTTTCACTATAACGAATCCGAAACCAAGCGTCAAGTACCAGTCAGGGAAGACGTTCGACTTCTAAATAAATCGGGTAAAAGACTAATAAGATTAGAAATCGAGAGGGAATTTCGGAGGTGATGAGGTGAAACGGGAAACCGCTTGGCTGATGGGAGGGGCAGCGATTTTAACGACGGCTGCGGCCGGAGCAAGCATCTGGAACAACTACGGTGCGTTATTACGATGGACAGAACCGGCTCTTCCGCTGTCAGAAGTCCAACTCGCGCCGCGAACGGTTGTGTATAAAACCGTTCACACCCAAGAATTGAAGCTGGATTTATACTATCCTCCAGGGGACGGTCCTTTCCCGGTCGCGATTTATGCGCATGGGGGAGCCTTCGTCAGGGGAAACCGGGATGATGTCTTTTGTTTTACACCAATCATGGAACGTTTCCTCGAGCTCGGTATCGCCGTTTGCAGCATCGATTACCGCTTATTCGAAGACGGCAGCTATTTTCCGGATAATCTGGAGGACGTACGGGACGCACTCTGTTTCTTGAATCAAGAGGCGGATGATTTACAAATCATGCGCGGACGGATGGTGCTGTGGGGAGATTCAGCCGGAGCCGCTTTGATGCTGACGACGGCACTCGCTCCGACGGAATTTGTCGGCGAACAAAAAATGGAACGCCTGCCGTTGATCAGCGGTGTCATTGCCTTGTATCCTCCAACGAATTTCCTGCTGTTCAAGTTCATTCAAACCTGGATTGCCCATATCAAGTTTTACGGGGGCGGCAGGGAAGAATGGCGGGAACTTATGACACGGGTCTCGCCGGTGACGCACTTACGAGCGGACTCGCCGCCGATCATGCTGCTGCACGGGAAAAAAGATCCGATTGTCCCGTTTACGCAAGCATTGCATTTCGTCGAAAAAGGAGCGGATGTCGGAGCGGATGTCCGACTGTTTTCCTTCCCGAACGGCACACATTCACTGGCGAGTTTTGCCCAAACGGAAAACCCGCTCAAAATCGAGCGGTTGCTGGAACGGATTGAAGCGTTCAGCTGTCAAGTCCTGGCGTTGCCGCCCCGGGAGACCCTTCACTAAAAAAGAAAACATGATACAATCAGTCATATTTCTTTTGAAGGAGACAGTGAAATGACAGAAATTTGTTTAGTGCGTCATGGTCAGACGGATTGGAATTTAAACGAACGGATTCAAGGACGGGAGGATATTCCGCTGAATGAAACCGGACGGTGGCAGGCTGAAATGAGTGCTGCGTATCTGGCGGAAGAACAATGGGACGTCTTGATTTCGAGCCCCTTATCGCGGGCAGTCGAGACGGCAGAAATCATCGGACGTTCCGTCGGACTGGACGTGGCGGAGACGGATGAACGGCTGGTCGAGCGGGAATTCGGTTTGGCGTCAGGTCAGCCTGTCGCCGGAATTTATGAGGCGGTCCAAGCGAACGATACCGTTCGTGTACCGGGGCTTGAAACCGAGCAGGAAATTCAACAGCGGGTATTTTCAGCCATTGAAGAACTGACAGAAAAATATCGGGGACAACGCCTGTTGATCGTCTGTCATTCACATACGATCAAAGCGGCGTTATCCTCGATTGATGAAAGCTTCAGTTACCGGACACCGCTTAAGAATGCGTGTGCCAACTATATTCGTTTCTCTGACCGGTACGAAATCGACCGGATCAATGTCGCGGATCATATCGTGGACAAGACGAAACGTCCTTAAGAAACAGGCGGGTTTTCCTGAAGATACTGTTTAAACGTTTCTTTTGCGATACTCGTAATATGGGCACCGCGTTTCGAACGGCGGTCTTTGTACTCTTGAATCAATGCTTCGCCGGTAAAGTGATCCTCAACGACTTCGCGTAAGATGGACTCCGACAAGTCATTTTTCATCATGACCATTTTGCCTTTGAACAGATAGGAGACACCTTCGTTCAAGGGCGTCGATTCCAGCGGTGTCACAATCATTGCGGCAGGATCGTTATCCGGGCGGGAAATCGTGATTTCAATCAGGGCCCGCAGATTTTTAGTAAATAACTCGTCGATGATCGGTTGATCGTTTTCAAGGACGACAATTTCAGCGACCCACTGTGCTGTCTGATCCGTGCTGACGGTCAGTCCGTCTTTAATCGTGACGGGAATCGTCGTATCCCGACCGGATTCATCCATGAGAATTCGTAAGGTGCACAATTTAAAGGTTTTCAAGAAAACGCCTCCTTGTTGAATGAACAACAGATTTTCTTCAGTATACCGTGACCGGGCAAACGGTGGGAAAGTTTTAGCGAGGATTTTTTAGTGAACTATGTTTAAATGGAAGTAGAAATTAGAAACAGGAGGACCGTTCATTATGCCGCAAGCACTGATAGGAGTATTAGGAATCATTGGCATCATCTTACTTGCCCATAACGTCATCTCGTATTGGCATGCTGAACCAGCCGATCGTCCGACACTTGCTTATCGTATAGCGCTCCTGATTGCCTGTTTGCTTCTCGTCAGTGGAAGCGACCACTTAATCAGTATTTTTTATGCGGATTCCTTGGCAGAGTTCGGTCAGCGGATTACGTATATCGTCTTTATCGGAGGTGCGCTTGGTTTCGCTTGGTACTTTCGTCAACAAATGGAACAAGCGGCAATCCAAATAACAGCTGCACCAAATGAAACAGCCCACTTCAGCTGAAGTGGGCTGTTTTTGTATGTTTATTTAAGACCGCTCGCAGTCCGTGTATCACGAATCATATCAAGCTTCAGTTTCCAGAGACGGTCGCTGAATGTGATTGCGTAGACTTCCGGCAGACGGAGACGTTTGTATTCCTCCCAGAGACGACCGATCTGCTGCTCGTGGAAATGGCGGCTTTCTTCAATGGTCGGAACGGTATATACGAGCTCGCCCTCAACAAAAATCGGCGTCAGCAACCGTTCGACGTTAAAGTTCTCGATACGGTTTCGGAAGGACGGATCGCGGACGTCGATTAAATCGATTGCTTCAAGATCAGTCGGGTCCTCATCGAGTAACGTTACGTAATCGCCTTTGAACTTATTCGTGACGCGGTCGACGATCCGGTACACTTCTTTGATGTGCGGTGTCGTCGTCTTTGCTTTTGAGGAAGAGACTTTAATGACCGGAATGAGTTCGCCGTCGACTTCACGTGCGACCAGCTTGTAGACCATGCCGAGTGCAGGTTGTTCGTACGCAGTGATACCGCGTGTCCCGACGAGGAATGTATTCGCCTGTGCTCCTTGAATCCGTAAATCCTGGATGACGTATTCATCGAGATCACCGGATAAGACGATGTCGACATCCGGGAAACCGGCTTCGTCGAGCATTGTCCGCGCCCGTTTCGATAAGTACGATAAATCACCGGAATCAATCCGGATACCGCGCAATTTATGTCCTTTTGCTTCAAGTTCCTTCGCAACGGTAATGGCATTCGGGAGTCCGCTTTTTAACGTGTCATACGTATCGACGAGCAATGTCGCTTGATCAGGATAATACGCGGCAAATGTCCGGAACGCCGTTAATTCGTCATCATGGAATTGAATATCGGCATGTTCCATCGTTCCGCCGCACGGAATACCGAAGTCACGTCCGGCTGAAGCAAGGCTCGTCACATCAAATCCAGCCAAGTACGACGCACGGGTTCCGAAGTAGGCGGCATCGATGCCTTGGGCACGACGCGCACCGGCTTCGAGGAATTTTGCTCCCGGTGCCGATTGACGGATCCGCGCATATTTCGTAGCAATCAAGGATTCATGATTGGCGATATTCAAAATCGCGGTCTGCAGTAGTTTGGCTTCGAAAATCCGGGCTTCGATCCGCACGAGCGGTTCGTTCGGGAAAACGATTTCGCCTTCTTTGACACTTGAGATGGAACCGGAAAATTTAAAGTTTCGCAATTCATCTTTGAACTCGTCTGGGAAATCAATCATTTTTTGGAGATACGTGATGTCTTCTTCCGTAAAACGAAGGGTCTGGACGTATTCGATGATATTTTCAAGTCCGGCGAATACGACATAGCCGCCTTCGAACGGGTTTGAACGGTAATAGACATCAAAGACAGCCCGTTCATTGTGCCGTCCTTCTTTCCAATAAATATACATCCACCGCGGCAGATAAAGGTCAGTATGAAGTGCAAGATTACGTTGTAACATGAAGACAGATCCCTTCTTATTCGCCGACGACATCTGCGCCGATCGATTGTTTGAAATGTGTAAGTGCCCAGTCGTGACCAACCGCATTGAAACTTGCGACGGCGTCGGCATGGACGACGATTTTATATCCCAGATTGTACGCATCGACTGCTGTATGCAGGACACAGATGTCCGTGCAGACTCCGACGAGATGGACTTCCTGAATCGAACGTTCGCGTAACCGTAAATCAAGATCCGTCCCGGCAAAAGCACTGTAACGTGTTTTATCGATGACATGATCTGCGACACGTGCCATTTCGGCTACTTGTCCAAAAAGATCCCGGCCGTGCGTACCCCGGATGTTGTGGGGTGGGAAGAGGACGGTTTCCGGATGGAACGTGTCTCCTTCTTCATGGATATCGTTTGCGATGACGACGTAATCCTCAGATGAGAACTCATCCATCAGTGAAGCGATGCGTCCTTCAATGGCCTGTCCTGGTTTTCCGCACGTCAACTTTCCTTCATCGGCTACAAAATCAACCGTATAGTCAATCACGATTAGCGCACGCATGAGCGTCTGCCCCTTTCTTTTTTGAGAGATAGTGTTCTCCTTCACATTGTACTCTATCTGTGCCGGAAGACAAAAGGAAGAAATCCATCCGCTGGAGGTATAAGAAACCGGAAAAGTAGGGTATAAGGTATAGGACGAAAATAATGGTGGAGGAGGAAAATGGCATGAAAAGGTTGAATGAGTACGAAGTGGAAGAACGTCTAGAAGGATTGGCAGAATGGCGTGTCGTCGATGACGAAATCGTCCGTGTCTATACACTGGATTCATTCCCGGCAGCACTTGATTTTGTACAGGAGGTTGGTTCGATAGCGGAACATCTCAACCATCATCCGAGAATCATCATTGACTATAAGAACGTTACGCTTGCTGCGACGACCCACGATTCAGGCGGTCTGACTAGCAAAGACTTCGAACTCGCGGAGGCCTGTGATGCCATCTAAACTTTCCATAACATTCGGTAGCGGCAGTTTTGTTGATCAAATTCGATCTCGTGATCCTCAGATCCGGGCGGCAAGCGGAAGCGGGGAAGCTCTTTTGTTTATCGAAACAGAAGGGAAGTCACCGTTCCAAAGCGGCAACACGTATACGTTGCTCGAAACACGGGGTAATTTTGATGAACAAGGCAGTCTATTTTATTGGTCGATTCCGGCAGATCAGAACAGCGGTGATCTATTTGTTCACCATGTCATGTCGGATCCGAAAGTACTGGGAGCCGAATACGACAGTTTCCAGGCCGTCCGGATTGCCCGTGTCGAACGGGGAACGGATTTGGTCCTGTTGATTCAGTTCAACAATGACGGGGATGCTTCGCGTTATGCGAAATCAGTTGAACGACTGACCGTCGACCAGTATGCTGAAGAGGCTGGGAAGTCGTTTTCGCCTTCCCCGGTCATGAAACGGTATCAGCTTTTACAACCGCTGTAATCACAGTTAAATTAGTCTAGGGGGAAAAACAGATGAAGAAGAATTACTTTTTAGCAGCAACGCTTGGTGGAGCACTTGTAGGTGCGACTTTATCAATGCTTCATAAAGATACACGTCAATCGCAACTGGCTGCGTTTAAACGCACATTCGGCGGAGCGGGGACACAACTTTCAGCCGTCAAACAGGATCCGAAAGGCCGTTTTGAAGAACTTCGTGCCTTATATACAGATAACCAGGAAACGATCCACAACTTGATCGATGATATTAAAGATCTTGCGGAATCATTACGTAAATAAGGAAATATAAAAAGGAGCCCGTCTGAATTCTGAAATTCAGACGGGCTCCTTTTTGGATTGTGTTTCAAATGAACCGGGCCAGCAGACCGAACACGGCGAAGGCGACGATGACATAAAAGACGATCCGTCCGAGTTGTCCGGAACCGCTCGTATGAATGATGCGACCGCCTGATGCAGGACGTCTTCCGGTATTGAACGGACGTGTAAACGGCACTGTTCCTTTTCCGAAGATGAAGCCGGCAAGGAACCCGAGCACGAAACCGTATAAGTGACCGAAGACAGAGACGTTCGAACCAAGTAAGGTGAAGATGGCTGTGATGGCACTGAAGATATACACGAGACGCGCGTCATCGGCTGAAATGACAGTCCGTTTGAAACGACCCAGATAGACGTAAAAACCAAGCAGTCCTAAAATCGCGCCCGAAGCCCCCGCTTGACCGTAAAACGGTTCATTGATTTTCGTAAAATACGTCAAGACGTTGGCGAGCGTTCCGACTAAAAGATAGAAGGAAGCAAACTTCGCGTGACCGATCATCCGCTCCAAGGCAGGTGCGAAAATGATTAAGGCGAACGTGTTGAAGGCGATATGCCAAAAATCATAATGTAGGAATGTCGCGGTTACGACACGCCACCATTCCCCGTTACCGATGAACAAGTTGATGGCTGCCCCGTAATTGAGCGGCGAAAAGCCAAAGTTGAAAAAGGGGTTTAACTGTTCGATGACAAACAGGGCAACTTGGATTAAAATGAACAACGAAACGACCGGATAAGAACGTGTGAACGTTTGTAAGTTTTCCGTTCGACTAAACATGACAACACCTCGCTTCATCTTCATTCTATATGAAGATGGCGAAGAATAGAACTGTGGAGGCGTCAGGAATGATTTTCGGAATAGGACTCGATCTCGTAGAACTGGAACAAATCCGACAGACGCTCGAGCGTCAGCCGCGAATCGTTAAACGGGTGTTAACGGCAGAAGAACAGAATCGTTTTTACACCTTGTCTGATAAGCGGCAACTTGAGTATCTCGCAGGAAGGTTCGCGGCAAAGGAAGCGTTTGTCAAAGCATTCGGGACCGGCATCGGTGCCGACGTATCCTGGCTTGATCTCGAAGTGTTGAACGAAGCATCGGGACGACCGGTCATGACCGGTCCGTTTGAAGGGACGATTCACCTTTCCATTACCCATTCCGACCATTATGCGGCTGCACAAGTCTTATTAGAAAAGAGGAGTTCAGATGTATCGACCAACTTGGATAGAAATTGACCGCGAAGCCATCGCGCACAATGTACGGGAAATCAAGGCCCGAATCGGTCATCAAACGATGATGGCCGTCGTGAAGGCGGACGGATACGGACATGGTGCCGTGACGGTCGCGGAAATCGCGTTGGCGAACGGGGCGGATTTACTGGCTGTCGCCCTGCTTGAAGAAGCAATCGAATTACGGGAAGCCGGGATTCAGGCACCGATTTTAATGCTCGAAACGCTTTTGCCGGAACATGCACCGATCGCCTCGAACTATGACGTCGCCGTGCCGGTGTTTTCAGCCGACTGGTTGCGGGAAGCAAAACAGCATTTAACGGATGTCGATCATTTACGACTCCACATCAAGGTTGACAGCGGGATGGGCCGTCTTGGACTGCAGACAACGGAAGAGTTGGATGCCGTCTTACAAGAGTTGGATTCGGATGTCATGGAACTCGAAGGAATCTATACGCATTTTGCGACAGCCGACGAATTAAACAGCCGGTTGTTTGACGAGCAACAGACCGTTTTCCTGCATTTCGTCGAACGCGTGCCGGATATTCGATACATCCATGCGGCCAACTCAGCGGGCGCCATCCGTTTGATCGGTCAGGATCCTTTTAATGTCGTCCGGATCGGGATTGCCTTATACGGGGCGATGCCGTCAGACGAAATGATTCCATATTACGAATTCTTACGACCGGCGTTCACGCTGAAAAGTCGTTTGATGCAGGTCAAGCAGGTTGAACCCGGTCAAACGATCAGTTACGGTGCGACCTACACGGCGCCGACAGATGAGTGGATTGGAACGGTGCCGATCGGATACGCGGACGGCTGGTCCCGCAAGTTCCAGGGGTATTCATTACTTGTCGACGGTTATCCGTGCGAAATCGTCGGTCGGGTCTGTATGGACCGGTTGATGATCCGCTTGCCGCGCAATTACCCGGTTGGAACAGAAGTCACGTTGATTGGACAAGGTGTCCCGATTGATGAAGCAGCGCACTGGCTGGGGACGATCAACTATGAGGTATTGTGTCAGTTCTCGAAACGGGTCCCGCGCATCTAGTTTTTTAAAAGACATCAATATGATGGTAAAAAAATGTTATTTGTTTGAATTTTGATTGTATTTTCTGAATTTGACTGATATATTGAAGTAGAAAGTGAGTCGTTCGTTAAGGTTTCAGTGAATCTGGAGGTGCCATTATCTTGGTCCAACAACGGGAAAAGCAATTTGTTGAGCGAAATGTAGCGAAGGAGACGATTGGGATGAAGTCGAACCATACGACCGAAGAACGCAAGCGTCAGCTACGTGAGGAATTGAAACGTGGTTACGAAGAAATGGCAGCGATCAATTTATCCATCGTTGGCGAAATGTTCCAGATTGAAACGGAGGCGGAGTTCTCGCTCCTACGTCAAGTAAGCGGGGTGTAAGCTTTGATAGTCAAACGTGGCGACGTGTTTTATGCAAATTTGTCACCTGTGGTCGGATCGGAACAAGGAGGCGTTCGTCCTGTCCTTGTCCTACAAAATGATATTGGTAACCGATTCAGCCCAACTGTAATCGTGGCTGCGATCACGGCACAGATCGACAAAGCCAAACTACCGACCCATGTGGAAGTATATCGAGAGCGACACGGATTAGAACGTGATTCGGTCATCCTACTTGAGCAGGTCCGTACAATCGATAAACGCCGTCTGACGGATAAAGTCACGCATCTAGATCCGGACACGATGATGAAAGTAAATAGTGCCGTCGCGATCAGCTTAGGGTTGATTGATTTTTAGGCACTTACATAGATCAGAGAGAAGAGTCGATACATCTGTATGCGACTTTTTTTGAACACTTTTTTAAAAAGTGGTTTAAGAATTAGCAAATCCGGGAATTATTTCAGAGTGAACTTTTTTTATTATGAGATAATAGAGATAGAGATAGAAAAAACACATAGCAGATTTTCCTTGAGGAGGAACTTGAAGATGGATTTAACAATTAAAACAGAACAATTAGATGGTCAGACGCATCTCTATATCGCAGGAGAGATTGATACGTATACAGCACCAAAACTTCGCCAGGAACTTGTGCCGGCAGTCGAAACAAATGACGTTGTCGTGCACCTGGATGAAATTCACTATATGGATTCAACAGGCCTTGGTGTATTTGTCGGGGCGCTTAAAGCATCAAAGAAAAACGGCACATCATTTACACTTGTCGGCGTTTCTGAACGCATCCGCCGTTTGTTTGAAATCACAGGTCTTTCAAGCATCATTACAATCGATAGTGGTGTACGAGGTGGGAAACAATGAAGAACGAACAACTTGAAATGACACTTCCGGCAAAACCGGAATATGTTGCAATTGCTCGATTGACAGTTTCGGGTGTCGCGAATCGGATGGGTTACACGTACGACGATATCGAAGACATCAAAATTGCGGTCTCTGAAGCATGTGCGAATGCAGTTCAACATGCATATGAAGGAGAACAGGACGGATCAATGGCTTTAACGTGTAACGTCTATCCGGACGATCGTCTTGAAATCATTGTCAAAGACAATGGTGTGACTTTCGATAAAGACAGCGTGAAGCGTCAAAGTGAACCAATTACGGAATCTCATGATTTAGACTCTCTGCACGAGGGGGGACTAGGGATCTTAATGATCGAAGCACTCATGGATCAAGTCACGATCGAGAAAGCAAACGGCGTCACTGTCCATATGACAAAATATATGAATAGAGATGAGGTGGGTCAAAGTGCCAGCAAAGTCTCAACAACGCCATCACAGTGATGATGAAGTCCTTCGTCTAATTGACCTGTATCAACAAGATGATCAAGATGAAGAAGTTCATGCTGCTTTACTTGCTCGGTATTCCGACCTCGTTGAGGCGCTTGCCCGTAAGTTCTCACGTGGCCGTCCGATTCATGATGACCTCGTTCAAGTCGGGATGATTGGTTTGCTTGCCGCTCTTCGTCGTTTTGATAAAGAATTTGGCCGGAGTTTTGAATCCTTTGCCGTTCCGACCATCATCGGTGAAATCAAGCGGTTTATTCGCGACAAGACATGGAGCGTTCACGTGCCGCGTCGAATCAAGGAACTCGGACCGAAAATCAAGAAAGCCGTCGAAGAACTGACGACAGAACTGCAACGTTCACCGCGTATCGATGAAATTGCTGCTCGGTTGGAAGTATCGGAAGAGGAAGTTCTTGAAACCCTTGAGATGGGTAAAAGTTATCAGGCTTTATCTGTTGATAGTTCAATTGAAGCAGATCAGGAAGGCAGTACGGTCACACTACTGGATCTCGTTGGTAACCAGGAAAACGGATATGATTCGGTGGATCAAAAGCTTATTCTTGAAAAAGCTTTTGCTGTTTTGACTGACCGCGAACGTTCGATTTTAGAATGTGCGTACTACCGGAACATGAGTCAAAAGGAAACAGGAGAACTTCTTGGTATTTCGCAAATGCATGTGTCGCGTCTTCAGCGCCGTGCGTTGCAAAAATTACGGGAAGCGATCAAAGTGGAACCGAACGAAGTATTTTCAAAAGACTGATGCGGAAGCATCGGTCTTTTTTTTGTGTCCTGTTGATTCTTCGGTATAATGAAACAGAGGTGAGGAAAATGGAGAAGAGAATCGCAACAGAATTGAACATCAGACCGGCGCAAGTCAAGGCTGTCTTACAATTGACGGAAGACGGGGGAACGATTCCGTTCATCGCGAGATACCGTAAAGAGCAAACCGGAGAACTCGATGAGGTCGAAATCAAAGCGATCCTCGACCGCCATAAAAGCATCACACAACTGGAATCAAAACGAGAAGATGTCCTGCGAAAAATTGAAGAACAGGGTGTCTTGACGTCCGAGTTACAACAAAGTTTGATGGGAGCGACGACGTTACAACAAATTGAAGACTTATACTTACCGTTTCGTCCGAAGCGGAGAACAAAAGCCGAAATTGCCCGTGAAGCAGGATTAAGTCCATTTGCCGACTTTTTACGTTCGCCAAAAGCATATGATGAGCAGCAATTTAATCAGTATGTAGCAGCACATCCGGAAGGCGAGGCAATTGCCGGGGCGCAAGCCATCATCGCAGAAGAATGGGGCGAGCAGGCGAGTGTCCGGGAACATATCCGGAAGACAGCTTACCGGTTTGCAGATATCGTCACGAAACTAAAAAAGGACGCAGTCGACGAAAAACGTGTCTTTGCCCAGTACTATGAGTACAGTGAACGGATCCGGCAAATCGTGCCGCACCGGATTTTGGCGATTAATCGTGCCGAGGCGTTAAAAATCGTTTCCGTCAAAATCGTCCTCGATGAACAACATGTATTACCGTACTTGTTGCGACCGTTCAGCCGATTGGCAGAACAAAAACGTCAGTTGGTCGAAGAAGCCGTCCAGACAGGATATAAAAAATCGGTTTTCCCGGCAATCGAGCGGGAACTTCGGAATGAGTTGACCGATAAAGCGGAAAACCAGGCAATTGAAGTGTTCGGAAAAAACTTACGACAACTCTATATGCAACCACCGATGAAAGGGAAAGTGATGTTAGGACTCGATCCTGCGTACCGGACCGGATGTAAGTGGGCCGTGATTGATCCGACAGGGGAAATGAAGGAAGTGGGTGTCGTCTATCTCACGATGTCGGAACAAAAAGCGCAGGAGGCACGTCAAGTCTTGACGAAACTCGTGAACCGGTACGGAATCGAATTGATTGCGATCGGAAACGGGACGGCTTCCCGTGAGACCGAATCCTTCGTCGCTGACTGGATTAAAGGACATGATCAAATTGCCTTTACGATTGTCGATGAGGCAGGGGCAAGTATCTATTCGGCGTCAGAAATTGCCCGGACCGAGTTTCCGGATCTACAGGTCGAGCAACGGTCCGCCATCTCGATCGCACGACGTTTGCAGGATCCATTGGCGGAACTCGTCAAAGTGGACCCGCAATCCGTCGGTGTCGGACAGTACCAACACGATGTCACGCAGACGAAGTTGAAAGAAACACTTGATTTCGTCGTCGAGACGGTCGTTAACCAGGTGGGGGTCGATGTCAATACGGCCTCGGAGTCATTGCTCGGTTACGTCGCCGGAATTACGAAAGCGACAGCTAAAAAGATTGTCGAACGACGCTCGGAACTGGGGGCTTTCGCCTCTCGGAAAGAATTGTTGAAAGTCCCGCGTTTAGGAGCCAAAGCATATGAACAGGCAGCCGGCTTCTTGCGTATACCGGAAGGCAGTCATCCCCTTGACCGGACACCGATTCACCCGGAACAATATAAAACCGTTGAATCCTTGTTTACGCAACTTGGTTTATCGTTACAGACCGTGGGAACGGAAAACCTGCGGACTCGGCTCGGGGAATTATCCGTACCTGAAACAGCTCAATTGCTTGAAGTCGGTGAACCGACATTACGAGACATCATTGAAGCATTGCAGCGTCCGGAACGTGATCCGCGGGAAGCACTCGATAAACCGTTACTGCGTCAAGATGTTTTGTCACTGGATATGATTCAAGTCGGAATGGAGTTCCAGGGGACGGTCCGGAATGTGCTCGACTTTGGTGCGTTCGTTGATATTGGTGTGAAGGAAAGTGGTCTTGTCCATATCTCGAAGCTCAGTAAAAAACGGGTCAAGCATCCGCTTGATGTCATTGCCGTCGGTGATATCGTAACCGTTTGGGTAACGAGTGTCGAACCGGAACGGGGACGGATCGGTCTGACGATGGTCAGTCCGTCATGACGAACGAAGAGTTGCAGCAATACGTCGAGCAACTCTCGCTCGACGTGTTTGCTTTACCGTTTAGACATGTTGCACTCTTTAACGAACGCTTACGGACGACAGGGGGCCGTTATTTTCTGACCGATCATCATCTGGATTTCAATCGGAGTCATTTGGGAGACCTTAATACCTTCCGTGGAATCGTCATTCATGAACTGTGCCACTATCATTTACATCTGCGTGGAATGGGGCACCGGCATCAAGATCAGGATTTTAAAGAGTGGTTGCAACGATACGGGGGGCTGCGTTACAGTCCGCGTCTAGAAGAAGCAGAAAAAAAGAATCACCTTTACGAGTGTGAGAAATGTGGGACATTATATAGAAGGAAAAGAAAGATGAATCCGGAGCGATACCGTTGCGGAAGATGTCGTGGAAAGATTTTTTACAAAAGTAGTTGACGTTCATTTCGGAGCATGATAAATTATAGAAGTCGTCAAAACGACAGCAACTAAACAACTTCTCGTCACTAAAAACTTTTTTAAAAAAGCATTGACGAAGAGAAATAAAGTTGCTAATATAGAAAAGTGTTCTGAAACGAACGTCACGTTCCGCAATAGCTCAGTGGTAGAGCAACCGGCTGTTAACCGGTAGGTCGTAGGTTCAAATCCTACTTGCGGAGCCATTATCTTTGGAGATGTACCCAAGTGGCTATAAGGGGCGCCCCTGCTAAGGGTGTAGGCCGGGAAACTGGTGCGAGGGTTCGAATCCCTCCATCTCCGCCAGACCTCTTATGTGAATTTGTTACTTGAGAATAATTATTGTTTTAAAATGGCCCGTTGGTCAAGCGGTTAAGACACCGCCCTTTCACGGCGGTATCACGGGTTCGATTCCCGTACGGGTCACCATTTTGGAGGATTAGCTCAGCTGGGAGAGCATCTGCCTTACAAGCAGAGGGTCGGCGGTTCGATCCCGTCATCCTCCACCATTTTTAATTTCATACTTAAGTTTCACAAAAATGTGGTCCTGTGGTGTAGCGGTTAACATGCCTGCCTGTCACGCAGGAGATCGCGGGTTCGAATCCCGTCAGGACCGCCATTTTTGGGCTGTGGCCAAGTGGTAAGGCACTGGATTTTGATTCCAGCATGCGAAGGTTCGATCCCTTCCAGCCCAGTTTTTCGTGTCATTAGCTCAGTTGGTAGAGCATCTGACTTTTAATCAGAGGGTCGCAGGTTCGAATCCTGCATGACACACCATTTTATTTTTAATTCCTAATTTTATATTTGCGGTCGTGGCGGAATGGTAGACGCGCTAGGTTGAGGGCCTAGTGGTGGCAACACTGTGGAGGTTCAAGTCCTCTCGACCGCACCATATCGCACCCTTAGCTCAGCTGGATAGAGTACTTGACTACGAATCAAGGGGTCGGGAGTTCGAATCTCTCAGGGTGCACCATATTTTGTTTGCTTTTGACGGGCCTATAGCTCAGCTGGTTAGAGCGCACGCCTGATAAGCGTGAGGTCGGTGGTTCGAGTCCACTTAGGCCCACCATTTTCAAAACAAACGAT
>NZ_JAOTIT010000005.1:0-222044 GCF_033721435.1 Exiguobacterium sp. K1
AACGGTGGTTCTGGAGCATACGCTCAAGGGCCGCCGCTTTTTTATGGACTTTTTTTGGTTTTTTCATATATATAATAAGGAAGGAATGTGATACTCATGGCAAAAAAACAAAAAATACGCGTTGCCGTAGAAGAAAATGAAACGATCAGTGATTGTTTGGATCGGATCGATGCCATGGGTTATCGTCCGACCGTCCGGCGGGAAGAACCGATTTTTGGACTGGATGCGAATGATGAACCGTATCCCATCCGTCAGCAAATCATCTTTGACTGTAAACCGAAACTCGAAGCTGAAAATGCCTGAATCGTGATAACTTCTTATACATACGACTCTTTCATAAACGAAAGGGTCGTATTTTTTTGTCGTTTTCTTATTAATAGTGTTGACTGCTTTCAAATTTCCGAATACTGAACTAAATGAACAAAACAATTTAAGCTTAAAAGCGAACGATAAATTTTCAGATAATTAAATTGTTCGCCTTTGGTTGACGAACCGACTCGAGTCTTGTTAAGATGAAGGCGTGATAGGAAGATTGAATATAACACCTCGTATAATAGCAGGGATATGGCTTGCAAGTTTCTACCCGACGACCCTAAATCGTTGGACTATGGGGTATATGGATGTTCGTCGATAATTCTTTGGCGTACCTTTTTATACCCTAAGCCACCCTTTTAGACGTGGTTTGGGCTTTTTTTATGCAAAAAGGAGGAGACGCAGATGAGTAAGGTGGAAATCGGGGTCATCATGGGCAGTCAATCAGACTGGGTGACCATGCAGAAAACGTGTGATGTACTGGATCAGCTGGACATTGGTTATGAAAAAAAAGTTGTGTCGGCACACCGGACACCTGACTTGATGTTCCGTTATGCTGAGTCTGCCCGGGAACGGGGACTCAAGGTCATCATTGCCGGTGCAGGCGGAGCCGCTCACCTTCCGGGAATGGTAGCTGCGAAGACGACACTTCCTGTAATCGGGGTTCCGATTCAAAGCAAAGCGCTTCAAGGCATCGATTCCTTACTCTCCATCGTCCAAATGCCCGGTGGTGTTCCGGTCGCAACAGTTGCGATCGGTGATGCCGGAGCGAAAAATGCCGGTCTGCTTGCAGCTCAGATTCTTGGAACGGTCGACGAACGGATTGCCCGGGCGCTTGATCATATGCGCGTCGAACTAGAAGGAGATGTCATTGCTTCCGAGGTACATCTGACATGAAACGGATTGGCATCTTAGGTGGAGGACAATTAGGTCGGATGATGGCTTTATCGGCACGTCAAATGGGCTATTCGCTTATTACACTGGATCCGACAGAAAATGCACCGTGTGCACAAGTTTCCGATCAACAGATTCAGGCACCGTTCACGGATGTGGAAGCAGCGAAACGGCTTGCTGCCGAATCAGACGTCGTGACCTACGAGTTCGAAAACATCTCACACGAAGTAGCAGAAGCAATCGGCAGTAAACTGATTCACGGAACAGAACTTCTGTTTCGGACGCAGCATCGAATTCGGGAGAAAGAACTGATTGAACAGCTCGGTTACCAAGTAGCACCGTATCAGGCAGTTGAGACGACCGAAGATTTGCTGGAAGCCAGACGTCAGTTAGGTCTACCGTTCGTCTTGAAAACAGCCCGGTTTGGTTACGACGGAAAAGGACAGACGGTCATTCGGACAGAGCTGGATTTACAAACAGCAATCAAGACGTTTGAATCAACCGAGTATGTCGCTGAAAAATGGTTACCGTTTGATCAGGAAATCTCCGTCATCGTCGCACGAAGCGGACAGGAGACGAAAGTGTTCCCGGTTAGTGAAAATATCCATCAAGACAATATCCTGCATCTGTCGATTGTTCCGGCGCGCATTCCGAATGAGTTGAAGCAACAGGCGATTGAACTGGCAACGCGGCTCGCGGATGATGTGAATCTGATCGGCACACTGGCGATCGAACTGTTTGTCGTCGGGGGCGAACTGATTGTCAATGAACTGGCACCCCGTCCGCACAACTCGGGTCATTATTCGATTGATGCGTGTGAGACGTCACAGTTTGAACAGCATATCCGGGCCATCTGCGGTCTCCCGCTCGGTGATACCCGCTTGACGACACCGGTCGTCATGGCGAACATCCTAGGTCAACATATCACAGCATTATACGAGGAACTACCAACGTTATCTTCACGGACGAAAGTCCATTTATACGGGAAACAGGAAGCAAAACAAGGTCGAAAGATGGGACATTTGAACATCCTGGCTGATTCAGTCGAAGAAGCATTTGCTGAAGTTGCGCGCCTGCAGATATGGAAGGAGACGGTTAGATGATCGAACGTTATACACGTCCTGAGATGAAAGCAATCTGGACAGAACAGAATAAATTCGAGGCCTGGTTGAAAGTTGAGATTTTAGCATGTGAAGCCTGGAGTGAACTCGGTGTCATTCCGAAAGAAGACGTCCAGTTGCTCTGGGAAAAGGCTTCGTTTGACGTCAAACGGATTAATGAAATCGAACAGGAAACACGACACGACGTTATCGCCTTCACACGTGCCGTATCGGAGACACTGGGTGAAGAGCGCAAATGGGTCCATTACGGACTGACGTCAACGGACGTCGTCGATACAGCGTTATCGTATCTATTGAAACAAGCCAATGATATCTTGGCGGCGGATCTTGATCGGTTCATTGACATCCTGAAAGTCAAAGCCAACGAACATAAATATACAGTCATGATGGGACGTACACACGGCGTACACGCGGAGCCGACGACGTTTGGTCTGAAGCTGGCGCTTTGGTACGAAGAAATGAAACGTAATAAAGTCCGCTTCGAGGCAGCACGGGAAACGGTCGAATACGGCAAAATGTCAGGAGCGGTCGGAACGTTTGCAAACATCGATCCGTTCATCGAAAAATATGTCTGCGAGAAGCTCGGCACGAAACCGGCACCGGTCTCGACGCAAACGCTCCAACGCGACCGTCATGCGCATTACATGTCGACGATTGCCTTAATCGCAACATCAATCGAAAAGATGGCGACGGAAATTCGTGGTCTGCAAAAAACAGAGACGCGGGAAGTCGAAGAATTTTTCGCCAAAGGTCAAAAAGGATCATCGGCGATGCCGCATAAACGCAATCCAATCGGTTCCGAGAACATGACGGGTCTTGCCCGGGTCATCCGCGGTCATATGGTGACAGCGTACGAAAACGTCTCGCTGTGGCATGAACGGGATATCTCCCACTCGTCTGCGGAACGGATCATTTTGCCGGATGCGACGGGATTACTCAACTACATGTTGAACCGGTTCGGCAACATCATCAAAAATCTGACGGTGTTCCCGGAAAACATGAAACGCAACATGGACCGGACGTTTGGTGTCATCTTCTCCGGTCACGTCTTACTCGCTTTGATCGAAAAAGGCTGGTCACGTGAAGCGGCCTACGACTTCGTTCAACCGCGGGCGATGCAGGCATGGGAAGAACAAATCATGTTCCGTGATGTCTTATGGCAGGAAGCGGACATTCAACAACTCTTTACAGAAGAAGAACTCGATGCTTGTTTTGATCCGACGTATCATACGAGCCGGGTCGATGAAATCTTTGAACGGTGTGGCTTGAACTAATCAAACCTGGGACGGGAGCACGGCTCCCGTCTACATCTTAGGATCATGGGGGACGAAATCGATGCAACCACTTTATGAAGGAAAAGCAAAACGGTTATACACGACGCAGGATCAGGATGTGCTCCGCATCGTCTACAAAGACGAAGCTACGGCATTTAATGGAGAGAAGAAGGCAGAGTTTGCCGGTAAGGGAGAGCTGAACAACCGTTTGACGAGTCACTTTTTTGAAGTTCTCGCAGCGGCCGGAATTCCGACCCACTTCATTGAGCGGACATCGGAGCGCGAACAGCTCGTACGTCGTGTCACCATCATTCCACTCGAAGTCGTCGTTCGAAACGTCGTCGCCGGCAGCCTGAGTAAACGGCTCGGTATCGAAGAAGGAACGGTCCTCGAAACACCGATCGTCGAGTTTTATTATAAGGATGACAGCCTAGGCGATCCGCTTGTCACACCGGCACACATCAATTTACTGAAGATTGCGACGACGGAGGAGCTTTCCTTGCTCGAACAGGAAGCGCATCGCGTCAATGATGTCTTACGGCCTTACTTTGATGAAAAAGGAATCACCCTGATTGATTTTAAACTTGAATACGGTAAAACACCGGCAGGAGAAATTTTACTCGCAGACGAAATCTCACCGGATACATGCCGGTTATGGGATAAGGAAACAGGCGAACACCTCGATAAAGATGTCTTTCGCCGTAATATCGGATCACTCATCGACACGTACCAAACACTATTCAATCGCCTAGGGGGAAACGGACAATGAAAAAGGTTACAGTAGCGGTCGCATTACGGGAAAGCATTTTAGATCCACAAGGGGTTGCGGTCAAAGGTGGATTACAACAGCTTGGTTTTGAAGGTGTCGAGGAAGTCCGGATCGGTAAACGAATTGAATTGCTTGTTTCAGATGAGACAACGGACACGATGATTCATGAGATGTGTCAGAAACTGCTCGTCAACACTGTCATGGAAGACTACCGTTTTGATGTAGAAGAGGTGACGACCGTATGAAGTTTGCCGTCATCGTGTTTCCAGGATCGAACTGTGATCTAGATATGTACCATGCTGTGAAAGACGCACTCGGTGAAGAAGCAGAGTATGTCTTCCATACGGAAACGTCACTTGAAGGATATGACGGCGTCTTGTTGCCGGGCGGTTTTTCTTACGGCGACTATCTCCGGTGCGGAGCGATCGCTCAATTCTCACCGATCATGGAGGAAGTCAAACGCTTTGCAGCAGAAGGCAAAACGGTTCTCGGCGTCTGCAACGGCTTCCAGATCCTTGTTGAAGCCGGACTTCTCCCAGGTGTCTTACACCGTAATACGGGACTAAAGTTCATGTGCCGGACGGTTGAACTGAAGGTTGAAAACAATGAGACACGCTTTACATCGGACTATGCGGCACAAGAAACGATTACGATTCCAATCGCACACGGAGAAGGCAACTATTACTGTGACGATGCGACGTATGCGATGTTACAGACGAACCGGCAAATTGCCTTTACGTATACGGATAACCCGAACGGATCACGCGGCGACATTGCCGGTATCACGAACAAAGCCGGGAACGTACTCGGTATGATGCCACACCCGGAACGGGCAGTCGAACTGCTGACCGGCGGAACCGATGGACTTAAGTTATTCACTTCACTCGTCAAACAGGGGGCACACCATGCTAAAACAACAGTCTGAACCAACGATGGAGCAAATTCAGGAACAACGGATCTACGCAACGATGGGACTGAGCGACGCAGAATACGACATGGTCGTCAAGTTACTCGGGCGTCAACCGAACTATACAGAAATCGGATTGTTTTCCGTCATGTGGTCGGAGCATTGTTCGTACAAGACATCGAAGCCGGTCTTACGCCAGTTTCCGACGACAGGTCCACGCGTCCTGCAGGGTCCCGGCGAAGGAGCAGGTGTCGTCGACATCGGGGACAATCAAGCCGTCGTCTTTAAAATCGAGAGTCACAACCACCCGTCAGCCGTCGAACCGTATCAAGGGGCAGCGACTGGTGTCGGTGGGATTATCCGCGATATCTTTTCGATGGGAGCCCGTCCGGTCGCCTTGATGAACTCGCTTCGGTTCGGTCACCTCGGTACACCGCGTGTCAATCAACTGTTTGAACAGGTCGTCGCTGGAATTGCCGGATACGGGAACTGTGTCGGCATTCCGACGATCGGGGGAGAAGTCGGCTTTGATCATTCGTATGAGGGCAACCCGCTTGTCAATGCGATGTGTATCGGTTTAATCAACCACGAAGACATTCAGAAAGGTCTTGCCAAAGGAGCCGGCAACTCGGTCATGTACGTCGGAGCCGCAACCGGACGCGACGGGATTCACGGAGCGACCTTTGCTTCAGAAGATCTTGGGGAGGATACGGAAGCAAAACGTCCGGCTGTTCAAGTCGGTGATCCGTTCATGGAGAAGCTGTTAATCGAAGCATGTCTCGAAATCGTCGGTCATCCGGCGCTCGTCGGGATGCAGGATATGGGAGCTGCCGGACTGACATCATCATCAGCCGAGATGGCTTCAAAAGCCGGTATGGGCATCGAGATGCATCTGGATGATGTACCGCAACGGGAAACCGGCATGACAGCTTATGAAATGATGTTATCGGAATCACAAGAGCGGATGTTGCTCGTCGTCGAACGCGGACGCGAATCGGAAATCGAAGCAATCGTCAGTAAATGGGGACTGCATGCGGTGCACGTCGGAGAAGTCATCGACGAGAAAGTATTGCGTCTCGTCCATCACGGCAAAATCGTCGCGGAAGTACCGGTCGATGCACTCGCGGAAGAAGCACCGGTCTATAACAAACCGTCACGCGTTCCGGCTTATTATGAAGAATTTCAGGCAATGGATGAAACGTTACCAGTCGTTGACGATGTGGTCGAGACATGGCGTGCCTTGCTCAAACAACCGACGATTGCTTCCAAGCGTTGGGTCTACGACCAATACGATCATATGGTCCAAACATCAACGGTCGTCGCACCAGGTTCTGATGCCGCCGTCATCCGGGTTCGCGGAACGAACAAAGCACTCGCGATGACAACGGACTGCAACAGCCGGTTCGTTTACCTCGATCCGTTTGTCGGCGGACAGATTGCCGTCGCCGAAGCAGCCCGCAACATCGTTGCGAGTGGTGCGACACCACTGGCGATTACCGATTGTCTGAACTTCGGGAATCCGGATAAACCGGAAGGCTTTTGGCAACTGCAGCAAGCGACAGCCGGAATGGCCGAAGCGTGTCGTGTGCTCGAGACACCGGTGATCGGCGGAAATGTTTCCTTATACAACGAATCTGCCGGAAAAGCAGTTCATCCGACGCCGGTCGTCGGGATGGTCGGTCTCCACGAACAAACGGAGTGGATTACGACACAACACGTCAAGCAAGCAGGCGACGCTGTCTACCTGCTCGGAGAGACGACAGCGGAATTCGGTGGCAGTGAACTGCAATACCTGCAATTCGAAAAATCATTCGGTAAAGCACCGCACATTGACTTAGCCGTCGAACAAGAACGGTTACTCGCCTTGCAAGCGGCAGTTCAAGCGGGACTCGTCACGGCGATCCATGACGTGGCGGAAGGTGGTCTCGCTGTAGCACTTGCTGAAATGACATTCGGCACGACGCTTGGTCTGGACGTAACATTTGACGGTCCGGCTCTCCATCTGTTCAGTGAATCGCAATCACGGTTCGTCGTGACGGTGAAACCGGAACAGGAAGCCGCCTTCGTCAAACAGACAGGCGCGCATAAATTAGGGTATGTTACCGATCAAGATGCTTTGCAAATCAAGACAAACGATACATTCATCGAAGCGACACGTTCAACACTGCAAGCCGACTGGGAAGGGGCGATCGCGTGTTATATGACATCAAAGGATTAAACGAAGAGTGTGGGGTGTTCGGGATTTTCGGACAACCGGAAGCGGCGCAGCTAGCGTACTACGGACTCCACAGCCTCCAACACCGGGGACAGGAAGGAGCAGGAATCGTCGCGAGTGACGGGAAACTGCTTCTGCCGCACCGGGGACAAGGGCTCGTCACGGAAGTTTTTTCGCAGGAGACGCTTGATTCCTTATCGGGGCACCATGCCATTGGACATGTCCGTTATTCGACAGCCGGGGGAAATACGCTCGAGAATACACAACCGCTCCATTTTAAATCACGAACGGGCGACTTGGCGCTGGCGCACAACGGAAACCTCGTCAATGCCGATTCGTTAAAACACTTACTTGAAGCGGAAGGGGCGATTTTCCAAACGACGAGTGATACGGAAGTCGTTGCCCACCTCGTCAAACGGAGTAAGTTACCGACGCTTGAAGACCGGATTGCCGATAGTCTGGCCCGGCTCGTCGGTGCATTCGCCTTCTTGTTCTTAACGGAAGATACATTGTATGTTGCGGTCGATCCACACGGTCTGCGGCCGTTGTCGCTCGGTAAAACACCGGACGGCGGCATCGTCTTTTCATCCGAGACATGTGCCTTTGACATCGTCGGTGCCGAGTTCATCCGTGATATCGAGCCGGGGGAGCTCGTGACGATTACGACGTCCGGTATGTCATCACGCCAGTATATGGAACCGCATGAACGGGCAATGTGTTCGATGGAATACATCTACTTTTCCCGTCCCGATTCGATGATCGATGGGGTCAATGTTCATACAGCACGAAAAGCACTTGGTAAAAAGATGTTCGAAGAAGCACCGGTCGAGGCCGATGTCGTTACCGGTGTGCCGGATTCAAGCATCTCGGCAGCGATTGGTTACGCGGAAGCAAGCGGCATTCCATATGAAATGGGATTGATTAAAAACCGTTACGTCGGTCGGACGTTTATCCAACCGTCACAGGAACTGCGCGAACGCGGCGTCAAAATGAAGTTATCGGCGCTACGAGGTGTCGTCAACGGCAAACGGGTCATCATGGTTGATGATTCAATCGTTCGCGGGACGACGAGTCGCCGCATTGTCGGACTGTTACGGGAAGCCGGGGCAACGGAAGTTCATGTCCGCATCACGGCACCGCCGATTACGAATCCATGTTATTACGGGATCGATACGTCTTCAAAAGATGAATTGATTTCCGCCCGGTTGACACCAAGTGAAATCTGCCAGGAAATCGGAGCGGATTCACTTGAGTTTCTGACGGTCAATGGAATGGTCAATGCAATCGACCGCCCGTTTGACGGACCATTAAAAGGTCAGTGTACGGCTTGTTTCACAGGCGAATATCCAACACCAATCGGTGCATTAGAACTAGAAGCCAAACTTTGAACAGACGGGGGAACAAAGCATGAGTAAACAATACGAAGCAGCAGGTGTCAGCCTGACAGCAGGATACGAATCCGTTTCCCGCATGAAAAAACACGTGGCCCGCTCGATGCGCAAAGAAGTCATGACGGGACTCGGCAGTTTCGGTGCAATGTTCGACCTCAGCCAATTAAATCTAAAAGAACCGGTTCTCGTCAGCGGGACGGATGGCGTCGGCACGAAGCTGAAGCTTGCCTTCGCCCTCGACCAGCACGATACGATCGGAATCGATTGTGTCGCGATGTGTGTCAATGACATCATCGTCCAAGGGGCGGAGCCGCTCTATTTCCTCGATTACATTGCTCTCGGAAAAGCGATTCCCGCTAAGATCGAGCGGATTGTTGCCGGTGTCGCGGAAGGCTGTGTCCAGTCCGGCTGTACGCTGATCGGCGGGGAAACGGCAGAAATGCCGGGCATGTACGCCGACGGTGAGTACGACATTGCAGGCTTTGCCGTCGGTGCCGTCGAAAAACAAAAATTGATCACAGGAGAACACGTTCAACCGGGAGACGTCATCTTAGGTCTCGCTTCGTCGGGCGTTCACTCGAACGGCTTTTCACTTGTCCGGAAGATCGTCGCCGAAAGTGGTCTGCGATACGAAGATGAGTTGATGATGTTTGGCAGTACGATCGGCAATACGTTGCTGATGCCGACACGGATTTACGTCGAAGCGGTCAAAGCCGCGCTTGAGACAGAAAAAATTCAGGCGATGGTCCACATTACGGGCGGTGGTTTTTACGAAAACGTCCCGCGTGTGCTTCCGGAAGGTTGCGGGGCGACGTTTGATCCGAAAAAATGGCCGACGTTACCGGTCTTCGACTGGCTCGAACAGGCTGGAAACGTTCCGCGTCACGATATGTACAATGTCTTCAACATGGGGATCGGCTACATGATGATCGTCAAACCGGAAGATGTCGCAGCAGTCTCGGCACGACTTGCTCGTGAAAACGAGACCGTCTATACGATTGGGACCGTGACGAGTGAACCGGGTGTCCGGATTCTTGGAGTCGACCAATGAAGATTGCCTGTTTTGCCTCGGGAAGTGGCAGTAATGTCGAAGCTTTATTCGAAGCAGTTGAAACAGGACGTCTGCAGGCTACGATTGAACTCGTCGTCTGTGATCAAAAACAAGCAAAAGTGATTGAACGGGCTCAGGCCCGCGGCTGTGATATCTTCGTCTTCACAGCCAAAGACTACCCGGATAAACCGTCGTTTGAACGGGAAATCGTTGCGGAACTGGAGCGGCGGGGCGTGGAACGGATTATCCTAGCCGGATATATGCGCTTGATCGGAGACGTCCTGCTGTCGCATTATGCTGGACGGATCGTCAACATCCACCCGTCGTTGCTCCCGGCATTTCCGGGAAAAGATGCGATCGGGCAAGCATTTCGTGGCGGAGTCAAAATCACAGGTGTTACAATTCATATAGTCGATGAAGGCATGGATACAGGACCAATCATCGCCCAAGAAGCGGTTCGGATTACAGAGGATATGACACGGGAAACGCTCCAA
The DNA here is from genome assembly GCF_033721435.1 of Exiguobacterium sp. K1. Classification (NCBI taxonomy): domain Bacteria; kingdom Bacillati; phylum Bacillota; class Bacilli; order Caryophanales; genus Exiguobacterium; species Exiguobacterium sp. K1. The sequence goes on from NZ_JAOTIT010000005.1 coordinate 10,429, forward strand.
CAAGCGATTCAGCAGGTGGAGCATAGATTGTACCCGCAAGTCATCGAAGAGTGGATCAAAGAGGAGGCAAACGTATGAGAGCGTTAATCAGCGTATCAGACAAAACAGGTATCGTCGAACTCGGACAGGCGATGCATGACGCCGGGATTGAATTGATTTCGACAGGCGGAACACATCAAGCCCTTGAAGCAGCAGGACTTCCGGTCATTGGCATCAGTGAAGTCACACAATTCCCGGAGATGCTCGACGGCCGGGTCAAAACCCTTCATCCGATGGTCCACGGTGGACTGCTCGGACGCCGTGATCTTGAGAGCCACCGCGAACAGATGGCGGAACAACACATCAAACCGATTGATTTTGTTGTTGTTAATCTCTATCCGTTCAAAGAAACGGTCATGAATGAAGATGTGTCGTATGCCGATGCGATCGAGAATATCGATATCGGCGGACCAAGCATGATCCGTTCGGCTGCCAAAAATCATGCGGCGGTAACTGTCGTCGTGGATCCGGCCGATTATCAGGCGGTCATCGAGGAAATTCATCTGGGCGGAACGACATTCGAAACCCGTCAAAAACTGGCAGCCAAAGCATTCCGTCACACAGCGGCGTATGATGCCTTGATTGCCGATTACTTCCTGACACAGACCGGTGAAAAATTCCCCGATCAGTTGACGATTACGCTCGAAAAAGTCCAGGATTTGCGGTACGGAGAAAACCCGCACCAGGAAGCCGCCTTCTACAAAACACCAATCTACCGAGGGGCTTCACTCGCGTCCGCGAAACAGCTCCACGGGAAAGAATTGTCTTATAACAATATCCAGGATGCCAATGCGGCACTGGAGATTCTCGATGAGTTCCGCGAAGCGGCCGCCGTCGTCGTCAAGCACATGAATCCGTGCGGCGTCGCCGTCGGTCCAACGATTGATGAAGCGTTCCGTCGTGCACATGCAGCGGATCCGGTTTCGATTTTCGGCGGAATCGTCGCCTTGAACCGGGAAGTTGATCTCGCGACAGCGGAACAACTAAGCGGTATTTTCCTTGAAATCATCATTGCTCCATCCTTTACGGAAGACGCATTTGCGTTACTATCGGCGAAGAAAAATCTCCGGTTGCTCGAACTGGACGTTAAACGGGTCCAAGCAATCCGCTATACGGCAGTTGCCGGCGGCATGCTTGTCCAGGACAGTGATGACGAAACACTTGATGATGCATCAGCACGTGTCGTCACCGATCGTAAACCGACGGCCGCTGAATGGGAAGACTTAAAACTCGCTTGGCGTGCGGTTAAACACGTGAAATCCAATGCCATCGTCATCGCGAAAGATGAAGTGACGGTCGGCGTCGGTGCCGGACAGATGAATCGTGTCGGTTCAGCGAATATCGCGATTACGCAAGCCGGCGAGAAAGCAATCGGGGCTGCCATGGGCTCGGATGCGTTCTTCCCAATGGGCGATACGGTCGAAGCGGCAGCAGCGGCCGGGATTACAGCCATTATCCAACCGGGCGGATCAATCCGTGATCAGGAATCCATCGATGCCTGCAACAAACACGGCATCACGATGATCTTTACGAACGTGCGTCATTTCAAACACTAAGCGGAGGCGATCCGAATGAAAGTATTAGTAGTCGGTAAAGGTGGACGCGAGCATGCGCTCGTTTGGAAATTGGCACAGGACGTGCGTATTGAAACCGTGTATGCCGCACCCGGCAACGTCGGGATGACGGAGGCGGTCTGCGTGCCGATCCGGGAAGATGCGATTGAGGAATTGGTTCAGTTCGCACGGGACGAGCAGATTGACTGGACGATTGTCGGACCAGAAGGACCGCTTGTCCTCGGAATCGTCAATGCGTTTCAAGCAGCCGGTTTACAGATTTTTGGACCGTCACGCGAAGCGGCAGCGATTGAGGGCAGTAAACAATTCGCAAAAGCTTTGATGGACCGGGCCGGTATTCCGACGGCAGATCATGCCGTCTTTACATCAGCGGCGGAAGCGATAGCTTACATCCGTCGCCAGGGTGCACCGATCGTCGTCAAAGCCGACGGACTGGCAGCCGGGAAAGGTGTCACTGTGGCGACGACGATTGAACAAGCCGTTCAGGCGATTGATGAAATTTTCGCCGGTGACTTTGGTCAGCAGAGCAGTGTCGTGATTGAAGAATGCCTCGTCGGTGAAGAATGTTCGCTGATGGCCTTCGTCCATGAAGAAACCGTCATTCCGATGGTCTTGTCGCAAGATCATAAACGGGCGTTTGACGGGGACACCGGTCCGAATACAGGCGGAATGGGAGCTTACAGTCCGTTGCCGCAATTTGACGAAGCAGCCGTGACGGAAGAAGCGATGCAACGTGTTCTCCGTCCGCTTGTCGAACAAATGGCGAGCGAAGGCATTCCATTTACCGGTTTCCTGTACGCGGGTCTGATGTTGACGAGCCGCGGACCTTCCGTCATCGAGTTCAACGCTCGTTTCGGTGACCCGGAAACGGAAGTCATCCTGCCGCGGCTCGAGACGGAATTGCTTGACGTCATTATTCCGTTGATGCAGGGGAATATCCCAGAAGTCCTCTGGTCGGACGATGCCGTCGTCGGTGTTGTCGTCGCGGCGAACGGTTATCCGGAACAGCCGGTGACGGGGCATCCTGTTCAAACGTCGACGATCGGTTCCGATGTCCTGATTTTCCATGCGGGAACAGCTGCAGGCGATGAGGAGAAGATTGTATCAGCCGGAGGACGTGTTCTGGTCTGTGTCGCGAAAGCAAAAGACATGCAGCAGGCTGTTGCAACGGTGTACAACGGACTTGATTCGTTTGACCGGACCGGCTTCTTTTACCGGACGGATATCGCCAAAAAAGCATTTCGCACGACATAACGGATAAGCCGGTTCCACTCACAGTGATGTGAGGGAGCCGGCTTTTTTTCAATGCTGCTGCGAACATAACTTGTTTTCCGTGGCGGTTTTGTGTTATTTTGGCGAAATGGATTGAATTGACGACGAATAAGCTTGAAACTTTTCCGGTAACATTTTAGTATAAGAACTATAAGAAAGCGTTTTCAAATTAAAAAGGAGGTCGAGCTTTCATGAAAAAAAATTGTGGACGGTCCCCATGGACGAAAACAGAAGTCCGTACGCATCAAGCGGTCATCAACGGAAAGCTTGCACCTACACTCGTGATTGAAAATGCGACGTACTTAAACCAAGGACTTAAAGCCTGGCGGACGGCAAACATTTGGATCAGCGGCGACCGGATCATTTACGTCGGACCGGATATGCCGGACACGGCGGGTGAAGTATACGATGCGACAGGGAAATTTATCGTCCCCGGCTACATCGAACCGCATGCCCATCCCTTCCAGTTGTATAATCCGGCGACACTCGCAAAATTTGCGGCAGAGCGCGGAACGACGACGCTCGTCAACGATAATATGCTGCTTTTATTAGAGCCAACGGAGCAAGCGTTTGCGCAGGTCGACGCATTGGCCGACCTTCCGACATCAATGTACTGGTGGGCACGACTCGATGCCCAGACGGAACTGGATGCCGACAGCATCACGATTGATAACCGGCGGATTCAAGCCTGGTTGAAGCATCCGCAAGTCATCCAAGCCGGCGAATTGACGGGCTGGCCGCGTCTGTCGCAAGGTGATGATGAGCTATTGCAATGGATGCAGGACGCGATGAAGCTCGGTAAACCGATTGAAGGACATTTCCCGGGGGCTTCTGCAAAGACGTTAACGAAAATGGCGTTGTTCGGTGTCACGAGTGACCATGAAGCGATGACGGTCGAAGAAGCGCTGATGCGTCTCGAACTCGGCTACACGACAACGATCCGCTATTCCTCGATCCGTCCGGATTTACCGGATATCTTTGCCGGTCTCGTTGAAGCGGGATTACAAAATTACGAGAAGGTACTGGTGACGACAGATGGCTCGACACCATCCTTTTATAAAGCCGGTCTGATGGATGAGACAATCCGTCTGATGCTTGCCGCCGGGATTGCGCCGGAAGAAGCGTACCGGATTGCGTCGTACAACGCAGCGCGTCACTTTAACCTCGATCATCTGCTTGGCAGTATCGCTCCGGGACGGATTGCCCATTTAAACATCCTCGAAGCAAAAGACAAGCCGACACCGGTTGACGTCGTCGCCCGCGGGACCTGGGTCCGCAAAAACGATATCCCGTGTTATCCGGTCGAAGCGCTCGACCGGGCGATCGATTTGATGCCGGCTTCACAAGTCGGTCTTGAGTTGACGGAACAGGACTTTTCGTTCAGCATGCCGGTTGGCCTTGAAATGGTCAATTCGGTCATCATGAAGCTCTATCAGGTCGAACACGATACCAGCATGCAGGTGCTGCCTGCCGGATGCAATGAGTCATTTTTGATGCTCGTTGACCGGGAAGGAAAATGGCGTCTGAATACCGTGCTGAAAAATTTTGCGACCCATGTCGGCGGGCTCGTCAGTTCGTATTCGATCAGCGGCGATATCCTGCTGATCGGAAAATCGAAACGGGATATGCAGATTGCCTTTGATCGGATGAAAGCATTCGGCGGCGGGGTGGTTCTCGTCGAAGACGGCGAAGTGGTGGCAGAAGTTCCTTTGACCTTGATGGGGCAGACGTCCGATTTACCGCTTGAAGATTTGATCGTTCAGGAAACGGCGCTCCGTGAAGCACTGTTCGCCCGTGGCTATCAGTTTGAAGATCCGATTTATACGCTTTTGTTCCTGGCGTCGACCCATTTGCCGTATGTCCGGATTACGCCGCAAGGAATTTACGAAGTCTTACGGAAAAAAGTACTTTTCCCGGCAATTTTGCGATGACGCTTGAAATTTAAAACGTCGCACTTTAAACTGTTAAAGAGCAACAAATGGGAAAGGGAGTTAGACGATGCAACTCGATAAATTGCGTGGAAAAGAACTCGATCAATTATTTACAGCCATCATGAAGATGGATTCATTAGAAGATTGTTATACCCTGTTTGAAGACTTGGCGACGGTCAATGAAATTCAGGCCTTGGCACAACGTCTCGAAGTCGCCCGTCAGTTACGGGAAGGCAATACGTATCATAAAATCGAAAAGGCGACAGGTGCTTCGACAGCCACGATTTCGCGTGTGAAACGGTGCCTGAACTACGGTTCCGGCGGCTACGACTTGGCGCTCGCACGATTAGGTCTCGTAGAGGAGGAAGTAGCGGATAACTAATTGGTTATCCGCTATTTCTGTGAAGGAGGACGAAGCCGGATGGATTTAGCGTATCAACAAAAACTGCAACACTTCATTCGAAAACTGACGCCGATCCAGTCACTCGTCATCATTTATTTTGTTGCCGTCATCATTGGTGTCATTTTACTGGGGTTACCTTGGTCGACAAAAGGCAATTACGATTGGGATTTCACGGATCTCGTATTCATGGCCGTCAGCTGTGTCAGCGTGACCGGATTGACGACCGTCTCCGTCTCGGACACATTTACGACGTTTGGGTACTTTATGATCATGATTTTGGTCCAGGTCAGCGGAATCGGTTTAATGTCCCTGCATATCGCGATGTGGGTCATCCTAGGCAAGCGGATCGGCTTTCGGGAGCGGCAACTTGTCGTCCGTGACCAAAACCAGACGACGATGCAAGGGGTCGTCAAATACATTCGGGAAGTCATTATCATCATCGTGTCGATCGAAATCATCGGTGCCCTTATTTTAGGTTTGTATTATACGAAGTATTTTCCGACGCTCGGCGAAGCAATGCTGCAAGGACTATTCGGTTCCGTCAGTGCGACGACCAATGCCGGATTCGATATTACCGGAGAATCACTCCTGCCGTTCCGGGGAGATTTATTTGTCGTCTTCATGCAAATTCTGCTGTTGACGCTCGGTGCAATCGGCTTCCCGGTCCTGGTTGAAGTCCGGCGGTACATCTCGTACCGGGCGACCCGTCAGTCGACCCGTCAGCCGTATCATTTTTCGTTATTTACGAAATTGACCGCTTCGACGTTCTTTATCCTGGTCTTATTCGGAACGGTCAGTCTGTTGCTGTTCGAGTGGAACCAATCGTTTAAAGGATTGCCGGTTAATGAAAAACTGGTCGATGCCCTGTTCCAATCCGTGACGACCCGAAACGGCGGACTGACGACCGTCGATATCACATCGTTCTCACAGGCCTCGATCTTTGTTTTGTCGATTCTGATGTTCATCGGAGCGTCCCCGTCCTCGGTCGGAGGCGGAATCCGGACGACGACATTTGCCGTCGCCGTGCTCAGTGTCGTCGCCTTTATCCGCGGTGAATACGGCATCAAAATCTTTGGGCGCGAAATCGGCCAGTCGGATATTTGGAAAGCTTTTGTCGTCATCGTCGTATCGACCGGCGTGACGATGATCGGACTGATTGTCCTGCTGATTTTTGAAGATGCGCCGTTCCTCGTCCTGTTTTTCGAAGCCTGTTCCGCGTTCGGAACAACGGGTCTGTCGCTTGGAATCACAAATGAGCTATCCGATGTCGGCAAATGGACGTTATCGGTCCTGATGTTCATCGGACGGATTGGTGTCATTTCGTTTGTCTTGCTGCTGAAGGCGAACCAACCAAAACGGAATTACAATTATCCGAAAGAATCGGTCATCATCGGTTAAGGAGGTTGTGACGTGAATCGGACATTTTGGATCAACTTTGGCTATATCTTTATGGTGCCGGCGTTACCGTTTTTGGCCCTCGTCAACGGACGGGCGCTCTGTTCGCCGGATTCACCGTTACTGGATGTCCCGGTACTTGGTTTTTTCCTGGCCGAACCATGGGCGTTCGCCGTCGTTTATGCTTTTTTGGCTTTCGGTCTCGCTGCGCTGTTGACGAAGCGCTGGACCCGTACTTGATTGATCTGCCCCATCTCGCTCTGCGCGGGATGGGTTTTTGTTTTATACTGGGGAAAGAGAATGAGAAGAGAGGATGGAACGAACATGTTGTTACCTTATAATGAATGGCGTCATGTCTTTAAACTCGATCCGGCAAAGGAGATTGAAGAAGAAGTTCTTCAGGCGGTTGCGACTTCGGGAACGGATGCCATCATCGTCGGAGGTACCGATGATATCACCCTCGATGCGACACTGGATTTGCTGATGCGCTTGCGCCGGTATCCGGTCGCGGTGGCACTTGAAGTATCGGAGCTGGAAGCAGCGACGATGGGATTTGATACGTATTTGACGCCGAGCGTCCTGAACAGTGGAACGCTCGAGCATGTGATTGAGAAGCAGATCGAGGCGCTCGAAGAAGTCGGTCATATGCTGGCGCATCAAGACCTCGTCGGGGAAGGGTATATCGTCCTGAATCCTGACGCCAAGGTCGCTCGCGTCACGCAGGCAAAACAGCTGACCGATGACCGGGTGGTCGCTTACGCGCAACTGGCGGACAGTGTATTCCGGATGCCGATCATTTATCTTGAGTACAGCGGCATGTATGGCGATCCGGCGCTCGTCGCTTCCGTTAAACGTGTCTTGAAGCAAGGCCGTCTGTTCTACGGCGGCGGCATCGACTCCGCTGAACGGGCGCGAGAAATGTTGACACATTCGGATACGATCGTCGTCGGCAACATCATCTATGACAATTTAGAAGCGGCACTTGCGACCGTCGCAGCAACACGATAAAATATAAGAACAAAAGTTCGGAATACAGAAATGAGGCTATTTAGATGTTTAATTTAAGTGAACAGCTTGTCAGCGGATTGAATCCGGAACAGGCAAAGGCAGTCAAGCATACCGATGGACCGCTTTTAATCATGGCGGGAGCAGGCTCAGGGAAAACCCGTGTCCTGACACACCGTGTCGCCTATTTGATGGCAGCGAAACAAGTTGCGCCGTGGAATATCCTCGCGATTACGTTTACGAATAAAGCGGCACGCGAGATGCGTGACCGGATTTCACGGCTCGTCGGCGGTGTCGCCAACGACATCTGGGTCTCGACCTTCCACTCGATGTGTGTCCGGATGTTGCGCCGTGATATCGAAAAAATCGGCTACAACCGGAACTTTACGATTCTTGATTCGAGTGATCAGCAATCCGCACTGAAACTCGTTTTAAAAGAACAGAACCTCGATCCGAAAAAGTGGGATCCCCGGTCGATGCTGTCGATCATCTCGAGTCAAAAAAATGAACTGCGCAGTGCCGAGTTCTACGCGTCGATCGTTACGAATCCATATGAAAAAACCGTTGCTGAGATTTATAAAGGATACGAAGCCGTCCTGCGTCGCAACAATGCCCTTGATTTTGATGACTTGATCGGGAAGACGACAGAATTGTTTAAACAAAATCCAGACGTCTTGGCATTTTATCAACGCAAGTTCCAATATATCCATGTCGATGAGTATCAGGATACGAACAAAGCCCAGTACGATCTCGTCAATCTCCTGGCAGCGGCCCATCAGAATCTATGTGTCGTCGGGGACTCGGATCAGTCGATTTACCGCTGGCGCGGAGCCGACATTGCGAACATCCTGTCGTTTGAGGAAGATTATCCGACAGCAAAAGTCATCCTGCTCGAACAAAATTACCGGTCGTCAAAACGAATTCTCGATGCAGCGAACCATGTCATTCAAAACAACAGTACCCGGAAAGACAAAAAACTCTGGACGGAAAACGCGGAAGGCGAAAAACTAATTGTCCACACGGCGGAAAATGAACGCGAAGAAGCGTTTTATATCGTCCAGGAAATCCGGAATGCGTTACGTTACGGCATGAAACTAAACGATATCGCGATTCTCTACCGGACGAATGCCCAGTCACGGGCGATTGAGGAAACGTTGCTGAAATCGAATGTTCCGTATAAGATGATCGGCGGCACGAAGTTCTATGACCGCAAAGAAATCAAGGATGTTCTGGCCTACCTGCGTCTGATTTCCAATCCGAACGAAGACTTGTCGTTTGCCCGGATCGTCAATGAACCGAAACGCGGTATCGGAGCGACGACAATCGATAAATTGCGTGATTTTGCCGACCTGCAGGGCGTCTCCCTGATGGAAGCGATCCGTGATATCGAATTGTCGAGCATTGCGCCGAAAACGGCAGCCAAACTGACGGATTTCCGAACGATGATTCTTGGCTTACAACAAATGCAGGAATTTATCAGCCTGTCTGAACTGGTGGAAGAAGTCCTTGAGAAAACCGGATACCGCCAAGTGTTAAAAGAAGACAAAACACTGGAAGCACAAAGCCGTCTTGAGAACATCAACGAGTTCATCACGGTTGCGCAAAACTTTGAAAAAGAGACCGAAAAAGCCGATCCGGAAGAACAAACAATCATCGCTTTCTTAACCGATTTGACGTTGGTCGCCGATGTCGATTCGCTCGATGAAAGTGATCCGGGCGAACAGGTGACGTTAATGACATTACACTCCGCCAAAGGGCTTGAGTTCCCAATCGTCTTCCTGATTGGAATGGAGGAAGGTTTGTTCCCGCACAGCCGCTCCCTGCAAGATGAAGACGAAATGGAAGAAGAACGTCGTCTTGCATACGTCGGGATTACACGGGCTGAAAAACGTCTGTATCTCTCACACGCGCGGATGCGTTCGCTGTATGGTCGGACGAATGCCAATCTCGAATCCCGTTTCCTTGCCGAATTACCGGAGGAAGTACTGGAACGGACCGGTAAAAAACCGAAACCGTTACCGTGGGAAGACCGTCCGGTACCGCAAGGGAAAGCCGTCATCGGGCGGTCGGTCACGAAACCAACAGCGATGAAGACATCAGGCGCGGAATCACTCGGCTGGAACGTCGGGGACAAAGCAGAACACGGAAAATGGGGCCGTGGAACCGTCGTTCAGACACGCGGAGCAGGGGACAGCTTAGAAATCGATATCGCCTTCCCGGAAGTCGGTGTCAAACGGTTGCTTGCGAAATTCGCACCGATCAAAAAGGTATGAGTGGAGGCGTCAAGATGATAGAACAGGCACGAATCGAGGAATTACGCCAAAAGTTGAACCAATACAGTTACGAATATTACGTGCAGGATCAACCGACTGTTCCGGACAGCACCTATGATCAATTGTTACGTGAACTGACGGAACTTGAAATGGCACATCCGGAACTGATCACGCCAGATTCACCGACGCAACGCGTCGGTGCGGCGCCGCTCGATGCCTTCGAGAAGGTGACGCATGATTTACCGATGTTATCGCTCGGCAATGTCTTTGATGAAACAGAAATCCGGGAGTGGGTCGCCCGCATCGAACGCTCACTCGGCCGTTCGACGACGTATGTCGCCGAGTTGAAGTTTGACGGACTTGCGATTTCCTTGAAGTACGAAGACGGACAACTTGTCCGCGGGGCGACACGAGGCGACGGAACGGTTGGCGAAAACATCACACAAAATCTGCGGACAATCAAAGCCCTACCCCTTCGGTTACGTCGAAATGAGACGGTAGAAGTCCGAGGGGAAGCTTATATGCCGAAACAATCATTTGAACGCTTGAATGCGGACCGGGCCGCGCGGGAGGAAGCGCTGTTTGCCAATCCGCGCAATGCAGCAGCCGGCAGCTTACGTCAGCTCGACTCGTCGATTACGGCATCCCGCAATCTGTCCTTATTCGTCTACGGTGTCGGTGTCAATACACTGAGTGCCCGTTCGCACAGTGAAGCGATGCTTCAGCTGGCTGAACTCGGGTTACCGACGAACAAGGAGATGCGGACGTGTGAGACGGTCGAAGAGATTTTAGCCTACATTGCCCAATGGACGATGGAACGTTCTAATTTACCGTATGAAATTGACGGCATCGTCTTAAAGGTCGACCGTTATGACGATCAGGAAGAACTCGGCTTCACGGCGAAAAGCCCCCGCTTTGCGACGGCGTATAAATTTGCCGCGGAAGAAGTCATGACGACGGTCGAAGAAGTCGATTTCAGTGTCGGACGGACAGGGAAAGTCACGCCGCGTGCCCGGTTTGCCCCGGTCGTTGTCGCCGGCTCGACCGTCAGTTATGCAACATTACACAACGCGGACTTCATCACGGAAAAAGATATTCGACTGCACGATCAAGTCATCATCAAAAAAGCCGGAGACGTCATCCCGGCAGTCGTCAGCGTCGTCGTTTCAGAACGGACAGGGAACGAACAGCCGATCGAATTCCCGGCGCATTGTCCGGCCTGCGAGTCTGAACTTGTTCGATTGGAAGGCGAAGCGGATATTCGGTGTGTCAGTCCAGAGTGTCCGGCCCAGCTTGTCGAAGGCATCATTCACTTCGTCTCGCGTCAAGCGATGAATATCGACGGTCTTGGTGAAAAAGTCGTCCGTCAATTGTATGAACACGAAGCCATCCGGACCCTCGCCGATTTGTACCGCCTCGACCGGGATGAGTTGTTGACGTATGAACGGATGGGTGAAACGTCGGTCGATAATCTTCTGACCGCGATTGAAGCCTCGAAGCAGAATTCCTTAGAACGACTGGTGTTTGGCCTCGGAATTCGATTGGTCGGTCAAAAAGCGGCATACCTGCTCGCAGAGCGGTTTGATTCACTGGACGGGATCGCACAGGCGGAGTATGACGACATTTTAGCGATTGATGGAATTGGCAGTAAGATTGCCGATTCTGTGACGAAGTATTTTGAACATCCGGAAGCGCAAGACCTTATTAAGGATTTAGCAGCACTCGGGCTGAACCAACAGTTTCTTGGACAACGGGTCGATCAATCGAATGCACCGCTCGCCGGGAAGACGATTGTATTGACCGGAACACTTGAGACGTTAAAACGTTCAGAAGCCGGGAAACGGCTCGAGTTGCTTGGTGCGGATGTGACCGGTAGCGTCAGTAAAAAGACGGATATTTTGGTAGCCGGAGAAAAGGCTGGTTCGAAGTTAACGAAAGCCGAGTCGCTCGGAATCGAGATTTGGAATGAAACACAACTGCTTGAAGAGCTGGCGAAATACGAAGGGTAACCAAACAACCGTCAAACGGATGATTTAAATAAAAACAGGGAAGGCGGCATGCATCATGCGCCTTCCCTGTTTTGTATTGAAGTGTACGGAGAGTTACAACGATTCGGTTTTGATTAAAACCCCTTGTTTGATTAACCGATTGGTTGCCGTTTCCGGCGGATCACACGTAATCAGTGTAATGGTTGCTTGTTTTACGTCCTGGTGCAAGACGGATAAATCGGTGGGTTTGACAAGTTGTGACGTCTTCATTTGATAGGTATAGCGGTGACTTTTTGTTGTTACGATCACATGAGCCCCTGCTTTCAATTCCGGCAGACGATTAAAATGCAGTCCTTTTGTGAAACTGCGGTGTCCCGCCAAAGCGTAATTGCCTTTACCGGGAGCGCCGGTCGCTTTCAGGTGACCGATGCTTTGATCGAGGACAGCCGTCGAAGCCCCTTCTAAAATGACTTGCTCAAAATTAAGGGATGGAATCGTCAATAATCCGCTGCCGTTCGTTGCGACAGGCTGCTTCGTTTCCTTTGCATCGACCGCTTTTAAGTTTTGTGTCCACTGTTGCTTCAGCTCTTCCGCGGCCGCCTGTTTTTGATGGTTGGTATACAGCGGCCAGAGAATCAGCAGGATGCCCGCAATCAGAAGAAGCAGGCCCAAAAATTTTTGTCGTTTCATGAAGTATCCTTTCATCTGCTGTTTCAGCAGGATCGTTTTTTGAAAATCAGGGGAAAACTACACCTTCCCGGATGGAAAACTATTCTGTTATGATAGAGAGAACGATTTTAAAAACATGGGGTGCGTAAAGAAATGAAATCTAAAAAAATAGCAGCGTTGACGTTGACGAGTACATTATTCCTCGGCGCGTGTTCGTTTGATTTGTCACAGAAAAGCGATACAAAAGAAGTCATTACAGAGAGCGAACAAGGAAAAGAAGTCCAAGCCGTCGTCAGTCCGGCAATCGATACAACCGATTCCTATTATCGGACCGTCTTACCGTTCCGACCGAGTGTCGCCCGCGGGATGACACAAAAGCGGGTCAGTTCCCGCTTGGAACTGGATGAAATCGAGACCGGCCTGATGCGTCACTCCACTCAATTTTTTGCTCCGGATAAGTACTATTATCAAGAAGGACAGTTACTGCAAGCCGATCAGATTGCCCAGTGGCTGTTGCGAAAAGGAAAGTCCGGAGATGGTGTCAGTGATCCGAACGGCCTAAATCCTGCGTATACGACCGGAAAATCCTATAAAGAAAAAAACCAAAAGTCTCCTTTGATTCTATCGCACATTTTGGAACAGGACTACATGTTGGAAGAAGATAAAAAACTTGAACTGGGCGGGACGTCAGTTGCTTTAGTCTTAAACAGCGAGTATGTTTTCCAAGATGAAAACTACGGTCCAACCTATACTGTAAAACTTGATGAGAAAAAAGTCATTGCAGAAGGAAAGCGGATGGCCAATGAGTTGGTCAAGAAAATGCGGAAAACGGACGGGGTCAAAACGACACCGATCCACGTGGCCTTGTATTTGCAGGAAAGTGAAGGGTCACCGGTCTCCGGTCATTATGTCTCTTCTGCCTTCATCGGCCGTGGCAATCAAATCAGTTCAAATGACTGGAAAAACTATGACGAAAAGTATTATTACTATCCGTCCGGTGCCGCGACGAACGATGTCCGGGATGATGCCGCGAAGTTTGATCTATTCAAAGACCGCCTCGAAGACTACTTCCCGAATTACACCGGTATGATGGGCGAAGGTTTTTATCAGGAAGGTGAACTGAAAAAGTTGGAAATCAAGATTCCGGTGCAATTTTACGGAAAAGCAGAACTTGTAGCGTTTATTCAATACGTAACCTACCTGCTCGAAAATCGTTGGGAATACAATCGAAATGTCCCAACAACGATTACCGTCACGAACTTGAACGGTGATACGGAAGCGATGTTGTTCATTGAACCGGATACGAAAAAGCCGATCGTCAAAATTCGGTGATTGCATTTGCACAGACAGACTCCTTGCGTAAGCAGGAGTTTTTTTGTTGAGATGAAGCGGACTTTCAGGTCCAACAGAACAACGCTTCGTATTGTCAGATTTCTTTAGATTTACGAAAGCGGTCTTGAAAGCGCATAATAGAAAAGAAGCATAATGCGAATCAGAAAAATCTAAGCTGAGTTCGCCTGTTTTAATTTATGGTAAGGGAGCGGGTCGCATGAAAGGTGGTATTTTTTCACAGATTAGCGCCGTCCACGAAGAGTTGCCTTCTTCTTCGCGGAAAGTCGCTGATTTTGTTTTAGCGCATATGAATGAAATCGCGGGGATGACGATTCATCATTTAGCCGAAGAATCGGGAACAAGTGCGGCAGCTGTCGTCCGGTTTTGCCGGGCACTCGGTTTAAAAGGTTATCCGGAACTCCGGATGCGGATTTCGGCAGATACGGCACGAACAGACCTAAAAGGATATCATGACATCGAAAAAAATGAACGTCCTGCTGACTTAGTGGAAAAGACGGTCAGTAACAGCATTCAAGCGTTACAGGACACAGCCAAACAATTGAGTGAAGACCGGATTGCGGAAGCGACGGACGTACTGGACCAGGCACGGGCAATTTACTTTTATGGAATCGGCGCATCAAACGTCGTTGCACTGGATGCCGCCCAAAAGTGGACGCGTGTCGGAAAACTGACAATCCAGGAGTCCGATCAGCATCTTGTCGCGACGATTCTCGCGAATGCCAATCCGGATGATGTCTTTTTTGCGATTTCCTACAGCGGGGAGACTGAAGAGGTTGTGGAGTTGATCCGGCTCGCCAAGATCCGGGGCTTAAAGGTCATCAGTTTGACACGGTTCGGAGACAATCGGGTTAGCCAGCTGGCGGATGTTGCCTTATGGACATCACGGGCACCGGAAGCGCCGTTACGGAGTGCGGCCTTAAGTTCACGTCTCGCACAGTTATTTGCGATTGATGTGTTGTTTTTATCTTATGCCGCCGTCCATTATGACGATACGATTGAACGGCTGCAGTATACGCGGGAAAGCGTCAAGATGTTGCACAGTAAAAAATAGGGGGCGTACATAATGAAACAGACGGTGGAAGAGATGGTGGAGCAGTTATTTCCAGTGATGGTTGAACGGCGTCGGTATTTACATCAGCATCCGGAGTTGTCGTTTCATGAAGTGGATACCCCGCAATTCATTGCGGAACGATTAATGGAACTTGGGATTGAAGTCCGGACCGGTGTCGGTGGACGGGGTGTTGTCGGAACGATCCGCGGAGGGAAACCGGGGAAAACGGTCGCACTGCGGGCAGACTTTGATGCATTGCCGATTCAGGACGAAAAAACCGTTGATTACCGGTCGACCGTTCCTGGTGTCATGCATGCCTGCGGGCACGACGGGCATACGGCAACATTACTTGCTGTCGCCGAAATTCTGGTCCGGCAGAAAGACGAGTTGGCCGGAAACGTCGTCTTGATTCACCAACACGCGGAAGAAGTGGTTCCGGGCGGTGCACGGGACATGGTGGCGGACGGATGCCTCGACGGCGTCGATGTCATCTTCGGAACTCATCTGTGGTCGACGACGAAACTCGGGACAATCGGTTACCGGATTGGTCCGGTCATGGCAGCAGCCGACAAATTCGAACTGACACTGTTCGGGCGCGGCGGACACGGCGCGAAGCCGCACGAAACGATTGACGCCGTCGTGCTGGGGGCGACCGTCGTCAAAGAGTTGCAAAGCATTGTCAGCCGGCGACTCGATCCGCTTCAGCAAGCGGTCTTGACGATCGGTACACTGCATGCCGGAAATACGTTTAACGTCATCGCCGACAGTGCGGAACTGACGGGGACGATCCGGACGTTTGATCCGGAAGTCGCCGAGCAAATCGTTCGTGAAATGGAACGGACAATCAAAGGAGTATGTGACGCGGCAGGGGCGACCTATTCGTTTACCTACGAAAGAGGGTATCCGGCAGTCGTCAATCATCCGGAAGAAACGAACCTTTTACGGACGGTGGCATCTGATATCATGGGAGCAGACCGGGTCTTTGAAATTGATCCGACGATGGGCGGGGAAGATTTCGCTTATTACCTGCAACACGTGCCCGGTACCTTTTTCTTTACCGGGGCCGGGGACGAAACCTTTTACCCGCATCATCATCCGAAGTTTGACTTTGAAGAACAGGCGATGCAGTATGCTGCCCGGATCTTAATCGAAGTGACCTTACGTTACCTTGCGCGCTCCAGTGATTGAAGAAAAGCCCCCCCGTTCTCCGGCAGATGGCCGGAAAGCGGGGGGCTTTGTCGTGTGCTTGAATTATAAGATTTCCTGAACCCGGCCGACTTGCCCGTCTTCAAGACGGACTTTGATACCGTGCGGGTGATTCGGTGACTTGGTTAACAGATCCTTGACGATTCCTTCCGTCCGTTTCCCTGTCCGTTGGTCTTGTTTTAATACGATACTGACGTGTTGTCCGATTTTAACGTCGGCGCGTTTTTTACCATCCATGCCTTGATCGCTCCTTTTTACTGATGCTAGTTGTCAGTATATCATGGTTTCTGAAACGAAACTTGTTTGAGGAAAATGCGTAAAGTGAAAAGAACAAAAGAATCGTCAAAAAAAAGTTTGACTATATTTGACCAATTGACTGACTAATTTTATAATTAAGATACAGAACAAAAAGTTAAGGGAGTGATCAGAGTGGCGAAAGACTACTATCGGACGCTTGGTGTCGAGAAGACGGCATCGAATCAGGAAATCAAGCGGGCCTACCGAAAGCTTGCGAAACAATACCATCCGGACGTCAATCAGGAGGCGAGTGCGGATCAACGCTTTAAAGACATTCAGGAAGCATTTGATGTCCTCGGAGATGAAGAAAAACGGGCACAGTATGATCAATATGGAAGTAATTATGAACGGATGGCAGGAGCGGGTTACGGACAGTCGGCTGACTATGATGATCTTTTCCGTCAATTCAACGGCCGTCAATCGCGGCCGTCGGGATCGACCGGACAGTCATTTGGATTCGAGGATATGTTCGGTTCGTTCTTTAGTCAGGAGCCGGAGGAAACGGATGAAGAACTCGAGTTGACGGTTCCGCTGAGTCATCTGAGTCAAAATGACAAGGTGACGATTCGACTGGCGACAGGAGCCATTCAAATGAGTTTGCCAAAAGATTTGTATGACGGGAAAAAAGTCCGGTTGCGCGGTAAAAGTTCGAAACGCAACCGTAAAGGCATCGCGGGAGATGTGTACGTGACGATTCATCTGAAGGATGATGAACACTTCCGCCGCCAGGATACCGACGTCATTTCGACAGTTCGGGTTTATCCGACCGTATTTGTTCTCGGAGGAGAAGTCGTGGCAGATACGTTGGAAGGAAAACGTGTCAAATTGAAAATCAAGCCCGGCACAAAACCGGGGGCACGGCTCCGTATTCCGAATCGGGGACTCAGTAACCGGGAAGGACACCGCGGTGCTCTGCTAGTTCAATTGGAAGTGAAGTTACCGGAAATGGAACCGTCGTTTTATGAAGAGTGGGAAAATCGTTTATCTGTGAAGGAGTGACGGAAAAATGGATTTCGAAAAATTAACAGACCGGGCACATGAAGCCATCGTATCGGCACAAGCCATTGCCAAACAACGTCGACACAGTGAGATTACAGAGTGGCATCTGTTGCTCGCCTTACTCTCACAAGAAGAGGGAATTGCACGCATCGTTTTTGAGAAGCTGGACCAGCGGATCGACCAGTTGGAGGCAGGTGTGAATGAAGCACTCGGACGATTACCGGCACTTGGTCAATCCTCGACGCCGCGCATCAGTAACTCTTTGTTGCAGGTCTTAACGGAAGCCGAGACGGAAGCCCGTTTGATGCAAGACGATTATGTTTCTGTCGAGCACTTATTATTAGGTCTTGTCAAACAATCGAGTCCGGCGACACAATATTTGCGGAACGAGGGAGTGACTGAACAGGTCTTACGGGAAGCAATCATCGAAATGCGGGGCAACCGCAAAGTAACGACTAAAAATCCGGAAGCGACTTTCGACGTCTTGAAGAAATATGGCCGCGATCTTGTCGCAGACTTCCGGTCCGGGAAAACCGATCCGGTCATTGGACGAGATGACGAGATCCGTCGTGTCATCCGGATTCTCAGCCGGAAAACGAAAAATAATCCGGTCTTGATTGGGGAACCGGGTGTCGGGAAAACCGCAATCGTCGAAGGTCTGGCGCAACGGATTGTCCGGGGAGATGTCCCGGAAAGTCTGAAAAACAAACAGTTGTTCAGTCTCGATATGAGTACGCTTGTCGCAGGTGCAAAATACCGCGGAGAGTTTGAGGAACGTCTGCAGGCAGTCTTAAACGAAGTTAAGGAAGCTGAAGGACAGATTCTGTTGTTCATCGATGAACTGCATACGATTGTCGGGGCCGGAAAAACCGAAGGGGCGATGGATGCCGGTAACATGCTGAAACCGATGCTTGCCCGCGGAGAGTTGCACTGTATCGGGGCGACGACGTTAGATGAATACCGGAAATATATCGAAAAAGATCCGGCACTCGAACGCCGATTCCAACAGGTCCTTGTTGCGGAACCGGATGTCGAAGATACGATTTCGATTTTACGGGGACTAAAAGAACGATTTGAAATCCATCATGGTGTCCGGATTCATGATAATGCCTTGGTTGCAGCAGCGATCCTGTCTGACCGGTATATCACGGACCGTTTTATGCCCGATAAAGCCATCGATTTAGTCGATGAAGCCTGTGCCATGATCCGAACCGACATGGAATCGATGCCGGCTGAACTGGACTCACTCGTCCGCCGTGTCATGCAGCTTGAAATTGAAGAAGCGGCACTGAAAAAAGAAACCGATGAAGCCTCCCGGAAACGACTCGAGACGCTCCAGCAGGAACTCAGTTCTGTTCGGGAGGACGAGAGTGCGCTCCGGACACGATGGGAACGTGAGAAAGACAGTTCCCAAAACGTCCAGCAGCTACGGGCCGATCTTGAAAAAGCAAAACTTGCCTTACAGGAAGCCGAAGGACGATACGATTTGAATACCGCATCCGAAATCAAGTACGGTCAGATTCCCGCTCTTGAGAATCAGTTGAAAGTTGCGGAAGAATCGGCAGAACACGTATCGCATGAACTCGTCCGGGAAGCCGTGACAGATGAAGAAATTGCCGATATCGTATCGAAATGGACAGGGATTCCGGTCAGCCGACTCGCACAAGGCGAACGTGAGAAATTGCTGTATTTGGAAGATACGCTGCACGAACGTGTCTTTGGTCAGGATGAGGCCGTCCGACTGGTGTCGGATGCAGTCATCCGGGCACGTGCCGGAATCAAGGATCCGAATCGTCCAATCGGCTCATTCCTGTTCCTCGGACCGACAGGGGTCGGGAAAACGGAACTGGCGAAAGCTCTCGCAGCAGCCATGTTTGACAGTGAGGAACACATCGTCCGGATTGATATGTCGGAATATATGGAGAAACACAACGTCTCCCGTCTGGTCGGAGCACCTCCGGGTTATGTCGGGTATGAAGAAGGCGGTCAGTTGACAGAAGCTGTCCGCCGGAGTCCATATTCGGTCCTCCTGTTTGACGAGATTGAAAAAGCACACGGAGACGTCTTTAACATCTTACTTCAAGTGCTCGACGACGGACGGTTGACCGATGCACAAGGACGGATGGTCGATTTCAAGAATACGATCGTCATCATGACATCCAACATTGGATCGAACATTTTGCTTGAAGCAGCAAAAGACGGAGAAATCGATGCGGCAGAAGAAGAAGCGGTCCGTCAAGAGTTGAAAAAGTATTTCCGACCGGAGTTTCTGAACCGGATTGATGACACGATTCTCTTCCATCCTCTCCACCGGGCGGAAATTGAACGGATCATCGACAAAGCAGTCAGCAAGATGGCGGATCGTCTGTCCGGTCGCGAAATTACGATTGACGTGAC
This sequence comes from Exiguobacterium sp. K1, assembly GCF_033721435.1. Lineage (NCBI taxonomy): Bacteria > Bacillati > Bacillota > Bacilli > Caryophanales > Exiguobacterium > Exiguobacterium sp. K1. The sequence goes on from NZ_JAOTIT010000005.1 coordinate 30,281, forward strand.
CGAAGCGGCAAAAACATTGATTTTCAATGAAGCGTTTGAACCGCAGTACGGGGCACGCCCGATTAACCGCTATATCCAGCGGACGATCGAAACGAAACTGGCACGGGCCTTAATCAGTGGATCCATCCAGGACGGTTCACACGTCGCAATCGATACAGACGGTACAGAATTGATTATCCGTTAAAGTATAGTCTAAAAGGTCGTCTCGTCCTCTGACAGTCAGGGGAGAGACGACCTTTTGAATGAGAAGGAAAACTAAAAAGAACAACGGCATATCTCATGATGAAAAAGCATGATAAGCTAATGAAAACGACAGGAAGAGGGACTCCGATGAACGTAACGCAACAACAACTAGAAGAGTTAATCGCTGAATGCCGCCCCTATACCGTCCTCGGGCAGGTAGCGAGTTATATACCGGAACTGGCAAAATCGGAACCGACCCAGCTCGGAATCGCCGTGTGCAATGCAGACGGCAGTTTTGTATCCGCAGGAGACGCCGAAACGATGTTCACCTTACAAAGTGTTTCAAAAATCATCACATTGGCGTTTGTCCTCGAGACGTTCGGAGAAGACTACGTGTTCTCAAAAGTCGGGATGGAACCGACAGGGGACGCATTCAATTCGATTGCGAAGCTGGAAGAGACGATTCCGACAAAACCGCTTAATCCGATGATCAATGCCGGAGCTCTCGCTGTGACGAGCATGTTACCGGGAGAAAATGCAGTGGATAAGCTGAACCGCTTACGTCAATTCATTGCGGATTTACTTGATATCGATCTCGATATGGTCAAATATGATGCGGAAGTCGCGAAATCCGAATTCGAGACGACTGACTTAAACCGGGCTCTGCTTTACTTCATGCGGTATCATGGAGTCATCGAAGGGAACGTCGAAGAAATCATCGATGTCTACACGAAACAATGTGCGATCTTAACAAACTGTAAAGGACTCGCGATGATGGGCAAAATTTTGAGTCAGTCCGGAAAAACCCCTTCCGGAAATCAAGTCATCTCCCGTCGGAATGCACGGATCATCCGGGCGATCATGACGACGTGCGGCATGTACGATGCATCCGGTGAATTTTCAGTTCAAGTCGGATTACCCGGAAAAAGCGGGGTCTCCGGTGCGATCGTCGCCTGCGGTCGAAGTGACTTTGATATGGCGGATCTTGGCATCGGTATCTTCGGACCGGCACTTGACTTGAAAGGGAATTCGATTGCTGGAACGAAGATGTTGGAGTTGCTCGTGCAGCGCCATCCTTAATCAAATGACAGCTGATCGAGCAGTTTCGAAAGCTTTTTCTCAAGCCGCGTTATTTCTTTTTGCTGTTGCGCCAGCTGTTCTTCCGGAACACTGAAGAGACGCCAGCGTTCGAGACGGTTATACGTATCATTGATGTCACCGAGTTGGGTTTGAATCCGTTTTAACCGATCGACGGACGACTTCGGGAAATCGGTATATGGACGCAGATATTCGACTGTATACCGGTAGAACTTCGTTGCCAGCCGTAATTCATGCATCATTTTAATCCGTTTATTGCCTTCCTTGTGCTGGACTTTTTCATAATGAAGTTTCTTTTTATCAAATCGTTTTTCGGCCGTTTCGAGAAGATCTTGTTCGTGCATCCGTTTTAATTGTTTCGTCAACCGACCGGCTAAAAAACGGCGGACGGAACGGTCGAGCTCGTCGGAAATCAACAGGTGCATCGTTTCCAGTAACGTTGCCCGTTTTCCTTGCAGCTGTAAGGACAGATGTTCTGCGAATAATTGTTCAATCGGCGAATCGACGGATTGTTGGCTGAGTTGGACATCAAGATCCCGCACTTGACCGAACGCCGCCATCAAACGTTTCCAGATGAGATAGATCGGTTCCTCGGTTTGATTAACCAGCTTCGCGAACGTAATTAATTTACGCAACCGGATCCGGGCCTGGTGGACATCCTCCGGGTTTTTAAATGTTTGGGCTTCCTTGGCATAATGATTAAACGTCGACCAGGTCTCAAGTAATTCGAAGGTTAAATTTTCCGCATCCCGATGATTCAAATGAATCCCTCCTTAAATAACTTACGTAGAACAAAGAACGAACCTGAATGTTTTAATAAAAATAGGGGGCAGATGGCCCTGAAATGTGGTGGAACAATGTTAGAGACAACTACGCTATCGGGAAAGATCCAACAGTTCATGAAGATTTTCTTTCCGATTCTCGTTACACAGGTAGCGTTTTACTTAATTAGTTTTTTTGATACGGTCATGGCAGGTCGATACGGTTCGGCTGATTTGGCTGGTGTCGGCGTCGGAGCCAGCCTGTGGGCACCGGTTTACACAGGATTGACGGGTATATTATTAGCCGTGGCGCCGCTTGTGTCCCAAGCAATGGGGGCACGAAAAGAACGAGAAGTGAAGCGGATTGTGATTCAGGCTTTATATGTGTCCGTAGCCATCATCGTGTTGACGGTTTTGCTCGGACTGGTGCTCGTGAATCCGATTTTGAATCAAATGGAATTATCAGATCAGGCACGTCACGTTGCCCGCATCTATCTCGTCATGTTAGGGTTTGGAATCATTCCGATGTTCGTCTTTTTTGTCCTGCGTACCTTAATTGATTCATTAGGCAAATCGAACATCACGATGACGTTATTATTATTCTCTTTACCCATTAATGTGGCTTTCAATTATCTGTTTATCTTCGGAAAGTTCGGTTTCCCGGAACTCGGGGGAATCGGAGCCGGTGTGGCGACCGCCATCACCTACTGGATTTTATGCATCGCGGTTGTCGGTGTCGTCTTGAAAGGAGAACTGTTTCAACGTCTCGGGATTCTCCGTCGTTTTTATAAACCGGATGTTACAAGAATCAAAGAATTGGTCTTGCTCGGTGCGCCGATCGGCTTAGCGATCTTTTCGGAAGTCAGTATCTTTTCAGCTGTGACTTTGCTGCTTGGCGCCTACGGCGATGTCGTCATTGGAGCCTATCAGGCAGCCATCAACTTTGCATCATTCGTCTATATGATTCCGCTCTCGGCCGCATCAGCCCTGACAATCACGGTCGGATTCGAAATGGGTGCCAAACGGGTCAAGGACGCCGTTCAATACGTGTGGATCGGCTTATTGCTCTGTCTCGTCGTTTCGCTATTTTCCGGGATATTACTGTACGTTCAAAATGAACGGATTGCGGCACTTTACAGCAACGATCCGGCAGTCATCAAAATGGCAGCTCATTTCATGATTTTAGCGATTTTCTTTCAATTGTCCGATGCGGTCGCAGCACCCACTCAAGGGGCGCTTCGTGGATTTAAGGATGTCAACGTGACGTTCATTTTGACGATTACTGCTTACTGGGTCATCGGGTTACCGCTCGGATTTTATTTTGAGCGGTTTACGGAACTCGGACCAGACGGATATTGGTGGGGCTTGATTATCGGACTCGCTGTCGGAGCCAGTCTGCTGTTGTTGCGCCTGATGCATCTTGTCAGAAAATCAAAGGAGGTCGCGAAATGAGATTCAATAAACAACGTTTGCTGACGGTGGCGAAAATCATTTTGCCGATTGTCTTAATTGCGTTCATTTTTTATCAGGGGCAAAACGAATTAAGAAGTCTTTCGTTAAAAGAATCGATTCGGGCGATTCAGCAAATTCCGTCCTGGAAGTTTATTTTATTGATTGTCTCGGGACTTGCAGCAGTCGCGACGATGTTCTTTTATGATTTCTTCTTACTGCGTTCGCTGCAAGTGAAGGTTCCGGTCGGATTGATTTTCCGGGCATCCTGGATCGCGAACTCGTTTAACGGCATCATCGGTTTTGGAGGACTGGCCGGAATGGGTGTCAGAACGGCCCTCTATCGACCGTTCGTCGAAGGAACCCGGTTGTTGAAAGCGATTGGCTGGATGGCACCGACACTGATCAGCGGATTATCGATTTTATCGGCATTATCCTTACTAAATGTCTTTCCGGCATTTGAAGTGTTGGCGTTAAAGAAATGGTTGTGGCCGGTCATCATCGGCGTCGCCTTTTTCTTCCCGCTCTATCTCCTGTTTACCTTCCGGCGCGGAAGCAGCAGTATCCGTCCGTCGTCGATCGCACTCTACTCGCTCGTCTCGCTTGCGGAATGGTTCAGTGCGGGAGTCGTCGTCTATTTCATCCTGGCGGCGCTCGGAACGGACGTCAGTTTTTCTAAAGTCATCGGTGTCTTCATCATCGCCGCGACAGCCGGTCTGATTTCGATGGTACCGGGTGGATTCGGTTCGTTTGACTTGGTCTTCTTGATCGGTATGCAACGCGCCGGCGTGGGAGAAGGCATCGTCCTCACCGGATTATTGATTTATCGTCTCGTCTATTATTTGATTCCGTTCGTGATCGGTGTCATTTTCTCGGCGCGTGAATTCAGTGGTCCGGTCGTCAAGATGATTGAGGATAAACCGATTGTCGGTCCGTCGGTTGAAGTCGGCGGTGTCATTTGGCGGCTACAGTTACGTTTTTTAAGTAAAGTCCGACATTTTACATTGGCCTTGATTACGTTACTTGCCGGTATCGCGATTTGGGGACTGGCGATTCTTCCGCCTAACTCGACGCAGTATGAGTACTTGGAAGCCCGTCTGCCGCACGAAATGTTGCTGCTTGCGAACAGTTTCTTTTTGATGTCCGGCTTGTTGTATGTCCTGCTTGCCCCGTCGCTGTACCGACGGACGAAACGTTCGCTGTATATGATTTATGGTGTTTCGGCATTTGCTTTGATTGGGATGGCGCTCCGCGGATTTAATTTGATTTCCTTGTCTGTCGTGTTGATCGTATTGATTTTAGTGACGATGTCACGCAGTGCCTTTCATCGTGAACGGACGTTGATTACGACGACTCGTATGATCCGGGCCGCTTTTGCTGGCTTTTTATACATCGGTGGCTTTATCTTTTTCGGATACGCTTTTTATACACTCGGTTCGGCTGACGGAACGAAGGTCTATCCTGCCCATGAAATCTTCATGTTTGCCGCAAGTGCCTCGATTTTTGCGCTTGTTTATACACTCGTCTTCATTCGTTTATTCAATACGTTTAACCAACCGGTCCTCGGCGAAAAGTTAGATTTGCAAAAAGTTAAGGATGTCTTGACAGAAGAGGGGGGAAATTATTTAAGTCACCTTTCTTTTCTCGGCGATAAACGCTTTTTCTTCTCCGAGTCCGGGCGTTCCTTCATTCAGTTCAGCCAGACCGGAAACCGGATCATGATGCTGGGTGACCCGAGCGGGGATCCGGAAGAGCATTCCCAGTTGATTGCCTGTTTCTTACGGCGTGTTGAGGATTTAGGGTATATCCCGAACATCTATCAGATTCAAGCACAAAATATGTCGCTGTATCATGATTTCGGATTTAACTTCTTTAAGCTCGGCGAGGAAGCAATCGTCGATATGACGACCTTTACCGTTTCCGGGAAAAAACGGGCCGGCTTACGTTCCATTAAAAATCGTTTCGAACGGGAAGGTATGACGTTCGAAGTCGTGTCACCTCCGTTTAGTGAAGCGTTGTTGGATCAATTACGTGACGTCTCGGATGAGTGGTTGGGCGGTAAATCAGAAAAAGGATTTTCATTAGGCTATTTCAACGAGTCGTATTTGAATCAAGCGCCAATCGGTATCATGCGTGATGCCAGTCAGCAGATGCTTGGATTCATGACGTTCATGCCGGCATATCAAGAGGGAGTTCTCTCGATTGATTTGATGCGTTTTCGTCCAGATGGTCCGAACGGAATCATGGATGCCATGTTTATCCGTTTGTTTGACTATGCGACCGAGCAAGGCTACCATACCTTTAATATGGGGATGGCTCCACTCTCGTCCGTCGGTGAGGACGAAACCTCATTTTGGCAGGAACGCGTGGCAGCGGATGTGTTCAATAACATCCGGTATATGTACAGCTTTACAGGACTGAGACGATACAAGGAAAAATACGATCCGAAATGGGAAGGACGTTACCTCGCCTACCGTAAACGCCAATCACTGACGATTGCGATCTTAAAAGCGACACGTCTGATTTCGAAGAAAAAAGACCGGATTTTATTGCCGTGACTAAAGAAGATTCCGGATCAGACGCCGGAATCTTCTTTTTCACAATCGGTTAAATGTATAAAGGTCTATACAACTAGAATGAACAGCAGTATACTAAAAGGGAAGATAGATCACTTGCCGGAATTTACACGAGAAAGGAAGTCACAAGATGCCAACCATGATTCATGCCGAAATTTATACGGGACAGACCATTATTCACGATGGATTCATCCGCTTTGAGGAGACGATTCAGGAAATCGGGCCGATGTCCGCGTACACAGAGCGTGACGAAACAGTTATTGATCTTGCGGGGAAACGATTGATTCCAGGAATGATTGATGTCCATATCCATGGCGGATACGACGTCGATATGATGGACGCAAGTGCGGAAGCGCTGTACCGATTGAGTGAAGCCATGCTTGCGGAAGGTGTCACGTCCTTTTTTGCGACGACGATCACCCAAGACTGGCATCAGATTACGCGGGCCCTGGAAGTCGCGCGCGATGTCATCGACTCTCGGGAGACGACGATTGAAGGGATTCACCTGGAAGGACCGTTCATCAATCCGGATTATGCCGGAGCACAACCGCTTGAATACATCGTCGAACCCGATGCAGATCAGTTTTTAAAATGGCAACAGGCATCCGGAAATCAGATCAAACTCGTCACGTACGCTCCCGAACAGCCCGGTGCCCGTGATTTTGAAGCGGCGGTTCGAAAGACGGGGGCGATTCCATCTGCCGGACACACCGATGCGACATTTGACCAAAATCATTTAGGTAATGTCACCCACGGGACACATCTCTACAATCAAATGCGTCCCTTGCATCACCGGGAACCAGGGACGGTCGGATATTGTCTTCTCGAACGATCAGTCTTTGCGGAAATCATTCCGGACGGGATTCACAGTTCAAAAGAGATGGTCGAATTCGCTTATCGGATGAAAGGACCAGACCGTTTGACGGTCATCACCGATGCGATGCGGGCAAAAGGATTGTCGGATGGAGAATATGAACTCGGCGGACAAACCGTACACGTCAAGGACGGAGCTGCCCGTCTTGCGAGCGGGAACTTAGCCGGCAGTGTCCTGACGATGGATCAGGCGCTACGCAATATCATCCGCTTTACTGGCTGTTCACTCGAACAAGCCGTCCAGATGACGTCGATTAATCAGGCAGGGGAATTCGGCTTAACACATAAAGGACGACTCGAGCAGGGCAAGGATGCCGATTTTGTCGTATTGACAGCAGACTTGGAAGTGGAACAAACCGTTCACCGCGGGAAAGTGCACCGATTTACAAACGGAAAGGGGTAACAACTGATGAAATGGATGATTGTAGAAAAAGCAGAAGAATTGGCAAATGTTTCGTATCAACTGCTCAAACAGGAGATTGTAAGACACCCGGAAGGATTAACGATAGGACTTGCGACCGGCAGTTCTCCGCTCGGTGTGTATGAAGAATGGCGCAAAGATCGAGTGGATTGCCGGCATGTGACGACCGTTAATTTGGATGAATACGTCGGACTCAGTCCGGATCATCCACACAGTTACCATACCTTCATGCAAGAGCACTTGTTTGATGCGGTCGACTTTAAAGAATCGTATGTGCCGATCGGAAACACGGCGGACCCACGGGAAGAGAGTGACCGCTATGAAGCGCTTGTCCGGCAATTAGGGATTGATATTCAACTGCTCGGTATCGGTTCGAACGGTCATATCGCGTTTAACGAACCGGGTACTCCGTTTGATGCCAAAACCCACGTGACTAAGCTGACCGAGTCGACCCGACAGGCCAATCAGCGCTTTTTCGACCGGTTGGAGGATGTACCGACCGAAGCGATCACGATGGGAATCGGAACGATCATGGAAGCGAAGAAGATTTTATTGGTTGCTTCAAGCGAGCGGAAAGCGGAGGCGATCCGCGACACGATGGAAGGTCCGGCGACGACGGATTGTCCGGCAACGATTTTACAGCGGCATGCCGATGTCATGGTCGTTCTGGACGAAGAAGCGGCAAGCTTGTTATCGGACGAAGCGAAACGTACAGGGCGAGCTGCCTATACGAACTTCATGAAATGAATCGATGACTCGTCTCTGATGAGACCGGACTGCTTCAGACCGGTCTTCTCAACAGACGGGTTTTTTGTTTTGTATGCGTCAAGTCGTGCGAGTGTAAAAACAGTGAAATCACATGATCTTAATCGAATCGTAAATTGACATTTTAATAAAAGTCGGGATAATGGAGAATAGTGAACTTTACAGAAAATTTACATGAAAATGAGGGCGTACAGATGCAGACGAGATCAGCAAGAAAGAGGCAACCAAGTGCTGGCAAGATGTTCATCAAAGTGATTGCTGCCTTGTTATTACTTTTGACCGTCATCGGTTCCGGTTATGCGGGAGCGGTTTTCATTAAAACACAGGAAACGCTGGCAAGAACACAAATCAACATTCCGGGTTCAAAAGTCAGTTCGAAATATGATGATGTGCCGTCCGAATCTTTCTTGATTTTAGGAACGGATGAAACGAAAGCCAGTAAAGACCGGCATGAGCCGGCACGATCGGATGTCATGATTGTCGGTGTCCTGAATAAGAAGACCGAACAATTGGTACTGACAAGTATTCCACGGGACTCACTCGTCAATATCGATTATTCCAAATATGATGTGCCGTACGGGAAAACAGGTGTCGAGCAGGATAAAATCACTCATGCTCATTATTTCGGTTCAATGGACAAATCGAGTTCATACAACGGAATCAAACTGGCACGTGAGACAACCGAAAATCTGCTCGGTATTGATATCAACCATGTCGTAAAAGTTAACTTCCAAGGATTCGTTCAGTTGATTGATGCACTGGACGGAGTCGATATTGATGTCCGTTATGCCTTCAAGGAACAGGATTCGGCGCGTAAAGCAGGGACGATTACCGTTCCGAAGGGAATGCAGCATTTGAGCGGGGAACAGGCACTCGCTTACGTTCGAAACCGTCATGATGACCCACTCGGGGATATCGGCCGGGGACAAAAGCAGATGCAGGTCATCCAAGCTGTTGCAAAAGAAGCGGCAAGCTTCCGTTCGCTCGGGGCGTACCGTGACATCTTGGACGCTGTCGGCGACAACGTCGAGACGAACTTAGGTCCGAACGATTATCTCCGGTTAGCTGACTTTACGACAGCTTTACGGAATACGACAGAATACCAGCTCGCAGGTGAAGGATACATTGGAATCAGCGGGAAATGGGAGTACCATCTGGATCCGAATCAACTTGACCGGGTGAAAGCCAACCTGGCCAAGGCGATGCAAGGACAAGAAGTGTCACCGATGAAAGAAGAGACAGGGACACCGGGAGCCACGGACCCGACAACAACAGATGATTCGACGACAGTCGAGCAACCCGTTCAATAACGCTAACGGGTGATGTTAAAAAGCACACGTTTCAGATACTTTCTTGAAAAGTATCCTGAAACATGTGCTTTTTTTCGGAAAGGAAGATGAGTTCTCCTCTGTATTCAAATCAGAATCAGCGTTGCCGTTCCATTTCGACCGTGAACGTATACCGGTCGCCGCGATACGCGGAAATGACATACTCAAACGGTTGATCGGTGGCAAGGAAAGTCAGTTGTTCGACGGACAAAACAGGTGAACTGACCGACAGACCGAGGTGTTGTGCTTCTTCTTTTGTCGCGAGACGTGATTCGAAAGTCTGACTGGCGCGACCCAGGTTGAGTCCACTGGCTTCAGCAAAGGCATAAAGGGACGTAATGGCGACATCCTGGTTCAAACCCGGCAACAGCTGTTCTGGGATATAAACAGTTTCGAGCGCAAGCGGTTGTTCGTTTGCGATGCGTAACCGTTTTAATTCATAAATTTTGGCACCTTCACGAATCCCGAGTTTATTCGCAATCGTCATTTCAGCAGCAATCGTTTGATAAGACAACAGTTCACTCGCCGGTTCCAAACCAAGATGTTCCATCTCTTCGGAAAAACTGGTTAATCCGGACAGTTGCATGACGATTTTTTTGTTGGCGACGAATGTGCCGCGTCCTTTTTGACGAATGAGATAACCAGCGTTAACAAGATTCGAGATGGCTTGACGGACAGTCATCCGGCTGATTTGATGGGCTTCGGCAAACTCGCGTTCCGAGGGGATCAAATCGCCGGGTTGTAACAGACCCTCCTCGATTTGTTGCTTCAAGGCAGCTTCGATTTGGTAGTAGATTGGAAGTGGTGAATTTTTATTGATATGCTGAATCACGGCATTTCGTCCCTTCGCGGTCGATAGTCTTTCATCTAGTGTACTAGGAAATGGAGATGTCGACAAACGATTGTAAGTGATTTGTGTCATAATAGAAGCAAATTCAGTGCTGAAAAGGTGGAATGAAGATGCGTTCAGAGCAAATTTATCCGGACGTCCGGACCTTCGAATCAATCGTGACAGGTACGAAGGAAGAACAAGGCTACTGGATAAGATTAGAACAAAGTTACTTTTATCCGGAGAGCGGGGGGCAGCCTGCCGATCGGGGAACACTCAACGGGGTTTCCGTCCTCGATGTCCAGCTTCAAGAAGGGGATGTCTGGCACCTGCTCGACAGTCCGCTTCTTGAAAACGAAGTGCAAGGTGAGGTCGATGATGTCATTCGAACGGATCATGCGGCGCAACATACAGCACAACACGTTATTTCTGCCGTTCTTCAAGACGAATTTCAAATCAAGACAGTCAGTTTCCGAACCGGCACAGAAGAATCGACGCTTGATCTCGATCTCGATGACTGGGATGAGACGCTTCAAAGTCGTTTGGAGGAACGTTTACGGACGGTGATTCAAGCGAACCTCTTGATTACGGCAACGGAATATACAGAAGAAGAAGCATTGCAGTTACCGTTACGAAAAACACCACAAGTCACAGGAAAAATCCGGGTCGTTCAAATCGGTGAACTGGATTACAGTGCCTGTGGAGGAACGCATCTCGCCTCGACGTCGGAACTGGAACTGATTTTATTCACGGGACTTGAAAAGGTTCGCGGGAATATTCGTTTAGCGTACGTTGCAAAAGACCGAGCGTTTCGATTACTGACGACCGAACGGCGTGTCCTGACAGAAACTGCACGTGCAGTATCAGCTAAAAAAAATCAGGTCCATCTTGTTGTGGAAGACCTGAAACAGGAGCAAGTCCGTCTGAACCGTCAAATCGGACAGGCAGAAGATCTGCATGTCAAAACGGTCTTAAAACAGTTGCTCGCAACAGATGAACCGGTTCTCACCGTACGGCATAATCAAGAGGATGTCCGTTTTTCGGAAAAACTGTTGAAAGCCCTGGCTGAAACAGGACGGACAGGATTCGTCTGGAACGAAAACGCCAAAAAATTATTCATGTGCAGCGCTGGATCCATTCATCTCGGAAAATTTGCCAAAACCCATTTAAAGCAGTTTAATGGACGGGGCGGCGGAAGTGAAAACAATGCCCAAGCAGTATTCCAAACGTATGAAGAGGCACAAGCTTATGCAGAAGCATTAAAGGAGGAATTACATACATGACAGTGATTCAAGTAAAAACAACCGAACAAAAACAAGCGGTCCGAATGATCCGGGAACGGGTTTTCGTCGAGGAACAAGGCGTTCCGAGCCATTTGGAATATGATACGCATGATGAAACAGCGATTCACTTGCTTGTCCTCGATGAGATGAATCGTCCGGTTGCGACGGGGCGGACCCGTCCGTACGATGAGCAACGGATGAAGGTCGAACGCGTCGCGACCCTTGCGGCGACAAGAGGAAAAGGATACGGCGGCGAGCTGATGCAGGCGATGGAGCGGATTGCCCGCCGGGAAGGCCGGACGATTTTAACGCTCGGTGCCCAAGTACAGGCCATTCCGTTTTATCAAGGGCTTGGTTATGCGATTGTTTCCGATGAATTTGACGATGCGGGCATTCCGCACCGGACGATGGAGAAAAAAATTTAATGCTGATTTTTTTGAGAAATCCTGAAAAAAGGGTTTCTTTTTTTGAAAGTCTATGTATATATATAATTCATAGTGAATTTTTATACAGACAGATACAGTCGAATTCAAGGAGGAAATAAGAATGACAAAACAAAAATTGATTTTAGCGTATTCGGGTGGACTGGATACTTCAGTCGCCATCAAATGGTTAAGCAAGGACTATGACGTCGTCGCATTGTGCATGGATGTCGGCGAAGGAAAAGATTTGTCGGTCATCAAAGAAAAAGCGTTACTCGTCGGTGCGATCGAATCGATTGTTCTTGATGTCAAAGATGAATTCGCAAATGACTTTGTTTTGCCGGCCCTCCAATATGGTGCGCATTATGAAGGTGCGTATCCATTGATTTCCGCTTTATCTCGCCCGTTGATTGCTGAAAAACTGGTTGAAGTGGCACATGCCCACGGTGCCACAGCAGTCGCCCACGGATGTACCGGAAAAGGAAACGACCAAGTCCGGTTCGAAGTTTCGGTTGCTGCTCTTGATCCGTCGCTCGAAGTCATCGCACCGGTTCGCGAATGGAAATGGTCACGTGAAGAAGAAATCGCTTATGCAAAAGAAAACAACGTTCCGATTCCGATTAATCTCGACAGCCCGTATTCAATCGACATGAACTTATGGGGACGCAGTAACGAATGTGGTGTCCTTGAAAATCCATGGACAGAGCCGCCGCAAGATGCATACGCTTTGACGGTCGCACCGGAAGACGCACCGGATCAAGCGGAAGAAGTCATCATCGGTTTTGAAGCAGGTGTTCCGGTTTCAATCAACGGGACAGCGTATCCGCTGGCGAAGCTGATTACAGAACTGAATATCATTGCCGGTGCACACGGTGTCGGACGGATTGACCATGTCGAAAACCGTTTGGTCGGCATCAAGTCACGTGAAGTGTATGAGTGCCCGGGTGCGACAGTCTTACTCAAAGCCCACGCAGCACTTGAAACGATCACATTGACGAAAGACGTTGCCCACTTTAAACCGATTCTCAGCAAACAATATGCAGAAACGATTTACAACGGATTGTTCCATGCCCCGCTGACAAAAGGCCTCAAAGCGTTCTTGACGGCAACGCAACAGGACGTGACCGGTGAAGTCCGTGTCAAACTGTATAAAGGGAACGCAACCGTCACAGGACGTCAGTCAGCAGTTTCGCTCTACGATGAGAAACTCGCGACGTATACAAAAGAAGATGCCTTTGATCACGAAGCAGCGAAAGGATTCATCAAATTACACGGTCTTGCGATTTCGACACATGCCAGTGTCCATCGTCAGGAAGGCGTGAAAAAATGACGAAACTATGGGGCGGACGTTTTACGGAAAGTGCTTCCGCTCAAGCGGAGGCCTTCGGAGCATCGATTTCGTTTGATCAGAAATTAGCAGCCGTTGATTTACAGGGGAGTCTTGCGCACGCGCAGATGTTATATGAACAGGGAATTCTTGAAAAGACCGAGTGGGAACAAATCGAAGCCGGTCTTAAACAGTTGCAAACGACACTCGAGCAACACGTCTATACGACAGTGGATGAAGACATCCACATGAATCTCGAGCGGTTACTGACGGAACAGATTGGTCCCGTTGCCGGGAAGCTACACACGGCGCGCAGTCGAAATGACCAGGTCGCGACTGATCTCCACCTTTGGATGGAACAGCATGTTCTTGAACTTCTGACCAGTATCCGCAACCTGCAATCCGTCATTACGGAACAGGCGGAGCAACATGTCGAGACGGTCATGCCAGGTTATACTCACCTGCAACGGGCGCAACCGATCTCACTCGCGCATCATCTGCTCGCTTACTTTTGGATGTTTGAACGGGATGCCGATCGATTGACCGATAACCTGAAACGGATTCGGATGTCGCCGCTCGGTGCCGGGGCACTGGCGGGAACGACTTTCCCGATTGATCGGTTCAAGTCAGCTGAACTACTCGGTTTTGAACACGTCTATCCGAACAGTTTGGACGCGGTCTCAGACCGGGACTTCGTGATTGAATACCTTGGCATCGCGTCGACGGTCATGATGCATCTGTCACGCTTTTGCGAAGAAATCATCATCTGGGCGTCGCAAGAATTTTCGTTCATTGAGCTGTCCGATGCGTTTTCGACGGGATCAAGCATGATGCCGCAGAAAAAAAATCCAGATTTCGCGGAACTGATCCGCGGCAAAACAGGTCGTGTCTACGGAAATCTGATGGGTTTCCTGACGACGATGAAAGCATTACCACTCGCATACAATAAAGATATGCAGGAAGATAAGGAAGGTGTCTTTGACACCGCTGATACCGTGTTACAATCCGTTCAAATTTTTACAGGCATGATCGAATCGGCTACGTTTAAGACAGAAGCGCTCAAGAAGGCGACGATGCAAGACTTCTCGAATGCAACGGAACTGGCGGATTATCTGGTCACAAAAGGGATTCCGTTCCGGGAAGCACATGAAATCGTCGGCAAAGCCGTCTTACATTGTGTCCAAAGCGGCTGTTTCTTAAAAGATTTGACGCTGTCCACGTATCAGACGTTCCATCCGGTCATTGCAGAAGATGTCTATCCGTTGTTAGATCCGGTTCAGGCGGTCGCACGACGGGGAAGTTACGGCGGGACCGGTTTTACGGCCGTCCGGGATCAACTCGCATTAGCGAAGAAGCAACTTGAAAAATTATAAAATTCAAAAAAAGTTTGGCAAATCACTGGATTTAACAAAAAATGTTTGCTATAACTGTAACTAACAACCGACAGATAGAGGCGCGGATGACATCAGTAGCAACACTTATTCAAGGCAAGCATGCCAAGTGATGTGAAAGGGGAAATCCGCCGAAGTGAACAAGAAGATGCTTTTTCTTGATTGCTGGTACAACGGTTAAGATCCGTTGTACTGCCGAAACCCACGTTTCGGAGCGCTATCTTACGTAAAAGAACGTATGACGCTGTCATCGTTTGTCCGATCGTGATAACGACGGGCCGTAGGAACGCTCCTACCGGCCCGTCGTTTTTTTCTGTTTCGGGACAAAAGGAGATAGGATTGTGACAACTGTACTTAAATTTGGTGGTAGTTCGGTTGCGACTGTCGAACAGATTCAGTCAATTGCGAATTATTTGAAGAATCGGACGGAACAAGGGGAAAAATTAGTCGTCGTCGTGTCGGCAATGGGGAAAATGACCGATTCATTGATTGCCCAGGCGCAGGCGATAACGGACCGTCCGGAACGACGCGAACTGGACCGGCTGCTTGCAATCGGTGAAGAACAGACGATTTCATTACTCAGCATCGCCCTGAACTCACTCGGGATAAAAGCCTTGTCGCAGACAGGGGCCCAGGCAGGCATCAGCACGATGGGACTGCACACGAAAAGTAAAATCAAACAGATTGACGGCGAATTGCTCCGGAAAAAACTGGAGACATACGACGTCATCATCGTCGCCGGTTTCCAGGGCGTCAATGAGCTCGGGGATGTCACGACACTCGGTCGTGGCGGATCGGATACGACAGCCGTCGCATTGGCCGCGGTTCTTGATAAACGATGTGAAATTTACACGGACGTCGACGGTGTTTACACAGCTGATCCACGGATTCATGCAACGGCACAACCGATTCCACACATTTCATACGATGAGATGATGGAAATGAGTGCACTCGGTTCAAAAGTCATGGAGATGCGCAGTGTCGAACTCGGTAAAAAATACGGCGTCCACATCTTCGTCGGAAAAACATTAGAATCGGAAAGAGGGACTTGGATTATGGAGGCAACGGAAACGATGGAACAAAAAGCGGTCACGAGCGTCAGTGTAACGAAAAACGTGTTGACGGTGTCAATCAAGCATGTACCGCAGACGAACTCGGCGGTCGCGGATATCTTTGAACTGTTATCAGGACGTCACGTCAACATCGATATGATCAGTCAGACGACGTTTGACAGTGACATCTTCCTTTCCTTCTCTTGTCCGCTGGATGAAGAAGAGTTTTTGGAAGAAGCACTGCAGGATATCATCAATCGTTTCCCGACGGTCAAAGTCGACCGTCATAACCAGCATGCCAAGTTATCCGTCGTCGGAATCGGGATGCGGGACGCAACCGGGGTCGCTTCGAAATTGTTTGCGACGTTCCGGGCGGAAAACATCACGTTTTATCAAGTTACGACATCAGAAATCAGCATCTCATATACGATTGCCCAGGCCGATATCGAACGGACTGTCGCAGCAATCGCAAAAGCATTCGATCTGTAAGGAGGAAATCATATGTATCATGTCGCAGTCATTGGCGCAACCGGCGCCGTTGGTCAAAAAATGTTACAAGTCCTGGCGGAACACGATTTTCCGGTCCGTCAGATTTCAGCTTATGCTTCAGCCCGTTCAGCCGGGAAAATCGTTCAGTTCAAAGGACAGGACGTCACGATTCAAGCGTTATCGGAAAACATCACGAAAGACGGGATTGATGTCGCACTGTTCGCAGCTGGCGGTACCATCAGTGAACAGTATGCCCCGTTGCTTGCTGCAGCAGGAACACTCGTCGTTGATAATTCCAGTGCGTTCCGGATGCAGGCAGATATTCCGCTTGTCGTACCGGAAGTAAATTCGCAGGCAATCGGACCGAACGATCGTTTGATCGCCAATCCGAACTGTTCAACGATTCAATCGGTCGTCGCCTTGGCACCGCTTCAACCATTTGGTTTGAAGCGCGTCAACTATACGACGTATCAGGCCGTATCCGGTTCCGGTCAAAAGGGAATCGAGGATTTAGCCCGCGGCAGTCGCGGCGAAGAACCGGTCAACTATCCACACCCGATTCATGATAATATTTTGCCGCATATCGATGTGTTCTTACCGGACGGTTATACAAAGGAAGAACAGAAGATGATTGACGAAACTCGGAAAATCTTTCGTTTGCCGGAGTTGCCCGTCAGCGCGACGTGTGTCCGTGTCCCGGTCACGAATTCACATTCCGTTGCCATCAATGTCACGTTTGAGCAGGAAACAAGTGTTGAAGCGATTCGTGCTGCTCTGGCCGAAGCACCTGGCGTCGTTTTAGTCGATGATGTCAGTCATAATCAATATCCGATGCCGCTTGATGCAAGCGGAACAGACGAGGTGTACGTCGGCCGGATTCGTCAGGATCAGAGCCTGCCGAATACGTTCCACATCTGGTGCGTCGCTGATAACATCCGTAAAGGGGCCGCTTCGAACGCCGTCCAAGTCGCGCGTCAAGCGCTTGAAAGTTCAATCCATTCGTAAGAAACGAGGAGGAATCCGATATGTTTAAAGGAGCAGGAACAGCACTCGCTACACCGTTTACCTCAACCGGTGAACTGGATTTAGCGGTATTCGAGCAACTGATCGAGCAACAACTAGCAGCAAACATTCAAGCATTGGTCGTCGGCGGGACGACCGGGGAAGGGTCGACGTTGACGAATGCAGAGTTTGAGACGTTACTTGAAACGGCAGTCCGTGTGACAGCCGGCCGTGTCCCGGTCATTGCCGGAACCGGAACAAACAACACGGCACAGACGATTGAGAAAACACAGACGGCAGCCCGGCTCGGTGCGGATGCAGCGATGCTGGTCACACCTTACTACAATAAGACGTCGCAAGCCGGACTCGTCGCTCATTTCACGGCGGTCGCAGATGCCGTCGATTTACCGATCATGCTGTACAATGTGCCGTCACGGACGGGAGTTGCGATTTCGGTCGAAACAGCCGTGACGCTTGCGAAACATCCGAATATCCAAGCCTTTAAAGAAGCAAGCGGAGATGTCAGCTTCATGGGTGAATTGATGACGGCGTTACCAGCTGATTTTGCCGTCTTCTGCGGCAACGACGATCAAATTCTTCCGTATATGGCATGGGGAGCACAAGGTGTGATTTCCGTCTTGTCGAATCCATATCCGGCGGAAACTCAAGCACTGGCAGAAGCGTTACTTGCGAATGACTACACGGCGGCGCGCCGGATTCAAAGTGATTTGATGCCTGTCATCTCGGCATTGTTCAGCGATGTCAACCCGATTCCGGTCAAAGCAGCACTCGAAGAAATCGGTCTGGCTGTCGGTGCACCGCGTCTGCCGCTTGTTCGCCAGTCGGAAGCCGGTCATAGCCATCTTCTTGAGACGATGCGGAGTTACAAAGGAGTGGTTGGATGAGACTCGCCATTCACGGATACGGGGCAACGGGACATTACGTGCACGAACTGGCACCGGATGCCGTCGTCGCCGTCATCGACAAAACGAAAACGGCGGAACAGGTACCGTCTTACGGTACGCTTGCCGAAATGACGGAGTCAGTGGATGCGATCATTGATTTTTCACATCCGAGTCTCTTACCGGACTTGCTTGCCTACGGTATCCGAACGAAGACCCCGCTCGTCATCGCGACGACCGGTTTCTCGGACGCAGAACTGCAGACGATCCGCGAGGCGTCAACACAGATTCCGATTTTCCAATCGTATAACATGTCGTTTGGGATCGCGATGATGCAACAGCTGTTAAAAACACTCGTTCCGCTCGCCGGTGCATTCGATATCGAACTGCTGGAAAAACACCATAATCAAAAAGTCGACGCACCAAGCGGAACGGCGGAGCTGCTGTTGCGGACGATTCAAGATTTGCGGGACGTCACACCCGTCTATGAACGGGAATCAACACGCGAGAAGCGGGAAGCGAATGAAATCGGCATGCACTCGATGCGGGGCGGAACGATCTTCGGGGAACATGAAGTATTGTTCGCCGGTGTTGACGAATTGATTGAAATCAAGCATACGGCGCTGTCAAAAAAAGTCTTTGCTTCAGGTGCGATCAAGGCAGCAGAAGCACTCATCCAAAAATCAGCGGGACTCTATACACTGGAGACGCTTTACACACAGGAGGATTCACATGTTATTAACTGATGCTTTTGAAATTGCGAAATTTATTAAAGACGCTAAAAAACAAACACCGGTCAAACTGTACGTTAACGGGGACCTGGCAGGACTGACGATTGAAGGGGCAACAGCTTTCGGAACCGATCAATCTAAAATTTTCTTCGCGGATGCAGGACTTGCGTCAACTTTCTTAGAAGAGAATGCAGACCGGATCACGGAAGTTCACGTCGAGTATGACCGCCGGAACAGTGCCGTACCGATGCTTGATACGCGCCATTTAAACGCACGGATCGAACCGGGTTCATGGATTCGTGATCATGTCGTCATCGGTGACAATGCTGTCGTCATGATGGGAGCAATCATTAATATCGGTGCATCAATCGGAGATGGTACAATGATTGATATGAACGCCGTTGTCGGAGCACGTGGCACAATCGGGAAAAACGTTCATGTCGGCGCCGGCGCCGTGGTCGCAGGGGTTCTTGAACCGCCTTCAAAAACACCGGTCATCATTGAAGATGGTGTCTTAATCGGAGCGAATGCCGTCATTCTTGAAGGTGTCCGCGTCGGAAAAGATGCCGTCGTCGCAGCAGGCAGTGTCGTCACAGAAGACGTTCCTGCCGGTAGCGTAGTTGCTGGTACTCCAGCACGCGTCATCAAACAGAAAGACGAAAAAACAGCAGAGAAGACGCAATTGGTGGATGATTTACGTTCACTCTGATTGACGTCGAAGAGGAGGAAAACACATGGCAGTGGATACACAGTATGGAGAAGCAATTTGGTTAGACGGAGTTTTTCATGATCCAAAAGAGGCAAATACGAGCGTCATGTCCCATGCGATTCATTACGGAAGCGGATTCTTCGAAGGTATCCGTGCGTATGCGACACCGGATGGTCCGGCGATTTTCCAATTGACGGAACACATTGAACGTCTGTTCCGCAGTTGCGCGTTCTATCACGTGACGATTCCTTATACAGTGGAAGAACTTGTCCAAGCGACAATTGATCTGGTCGCCAAAAACGGCTTTGAATCTTGTTACATCCGCCCGTTTGTTTTCCTCGGTACACCGTGGCAGGCATTGATGGCAAAAGATACGACGGTTCACGTCGGAATTTCTTGTTGGGAACTGGGCGAGTACTTTGATAAAGGCGCCGGTATCCGCGCGAAAGTCGCTTCTTACCGCCGCGTTTCGTCGACAATGATGCCGATGCAGGCAAAAGCTGCTGCCAACTACATGAACTCGCAACTCTTAAAAGGCGAAGCACAGCGTGACGGATTCGACGAGGCGATTGCCCTCGATATGAACGGAAACGTAAGTGAAGCGAGTGTCGCCAACCTGTTCATGTTGAAAAACGGCACGATTTATACACCTTCACTCGACTGCTCGGTATTAGACGGCATCACACGTCAAGTCATCATGCGTTTGGCGCAGGATCAAGGATATCCGGTCGTCGAGCGTCATATCGGCCGTGATGAGTTATACGTCGCAGACGAAATCTTCTTGACGGGTACAGCAGCAGAAATTACAAGTGTCGGAGAAATTGATCACATCGTCATCAACGGCGGAACACGGACTGTCGCGGATGAGTTGCTTGATCTTTACCGACAGACGGTCTCAGGTCAATTGCCGCAATATGCGGACTGGTTGACACATGTGACACCTGCTGTCGCCGAATGAGTTCAAGAACTGTCGTTACAATCGATCGGGAAGCGGTGCGGCATAATGTCGCATCGGTTTTCGCCCGGTCTAACAAGCAGATTTTTGCCGTGGTCAAAAACAATGCTTACAACTTAGGGATGATTGAAATGGTCGCCACATTGATGGAAGCCGGTGTCCGGCATTTCGCAGTGGCAGAAGTTTATGAAGCAATTGAAATCAAAACGAATTTTCCAGACAGTTATGTCCTGGCGATGAATCCGGCATCGGATTTTAAAGAGGTCCGCTTGCACGGAGTAGCGCTCGGAATTCCTTCGCTCGATTGGCTGACACGTCATCAGGCGGATTTATCGGGAATTGAACTGCATTTAAAAATAAATGTCGGGATGAACCGTTTTGGTGTCAGTTCGCTCGAAGAAGCATCAGCGGTGCTTGAAACCGTACGGGAGCAAGAGCTGACGTTAACAGGGCTCTACACGCATTTCCCGCTTGCCGATGAACCGGGAGCCGATCACGACGGTCAGGTTGAGCGGTTCCTTGAAATCGGAAATCCGTTACAGGCGAAACATAGCTTTACTTATATCCATGCCGAAAACAGTGCGACGATCGTCAAACATGATCCGCGCCTCGCCTGTTGCAATTATGTCCGGCCCGGTATATTCCTGTTTGGCTATTCGCCGATCGAAAAAATGGATTGGCTCGTCCCCTCACTCCGGATGACGACGGAGATTGCTGAAATCCGTGAAGTGGCAGCAGGGGAACACGTCGGTTACGGAACATCGTATACAGCACCGACAGCGATTCGTGTGGCGGTTTTGCCGGTCGGCTACGGGGACGGGGTTATCCGCGGACGGTCGTCACTGCCGGTCATCATCAACGGAAAACGTTATCCGATCATCAGTAAGTTATTTATGAGTCATACGTTCATCGCCGTCGATTCGACGGTGAAAATCGGTGATAAAGTTGTTCTGTACGGAGACGGCATCGAAATTGATGACATCACCCGGACCGGGACAGCCAATAATTCGGAACAGATGTGTGCCCGTTCGTGGCGTTTAACACATCGTTATTTATAAGGGGGAAGCAAGATGTACGGAAGCCGCTATTTGACGGAACAAAACAATGAACTACAGATTGACGGGGTGGCAGCAACAGAGCTTGCCAAACAATACGGGACACCGCTTTATGTCATGGCAGAACGTGAATTGACGGACCGTCTGGCGACCGTACGCGACGCCTTTTTAAAGAAATATCCGAATACGTATGCTTCGTTTGCTTCTAAAGCCTTGACAATCGGTGCCGTTTACCAGCAAGTTGTCCGACATGGTCTTGGCATTGACGTCGTCACAGGCGGCGAACTGTTCATCGCCCGTAAAGCCGGTGTACCGGCGGAACGGATTTATTTCCACGGTTCAAATAAATCGACGCAGGATTTACGGTATGCCGTCGAAGAGGGTGTCGGGAAAATCGTCATCGATCATTACGGGGAAATCGCTCAACTCAACCAGATTGCGGGCGATACCTGTCAAAGCGTTCAGGTTCTGATCCGGATTGTTCCGCAAGTCATCGGTGGTGCGCACACGAAAATCCAGACCGGTGGTGTCGATACGAAGTTTGGTTTTTCGACGCATGATGATTCGTACCTGCAAGCCGTCGAAGCTGTTTTAGCAGCGGAACATTTGGTGTTACTCGGTATTCATTGCCATGTCGGATCGCAAATTCAAGAAATTGAACTGTTTGAGCGGACGGCCCGGACGATGATGGGGTTCGTCGAAACGATTCGCGAGCGGACTTCTTTCGTCGCAAGCGAAGTCAATCTCGGCGGTGGATTTGGAATTGCCTATACGCAAGATGATCAGCCGCTTGATTTCGAACAAACGATGGAGCGGGTTATGGCGATCATCGATGAAGAAACAACGCGTCTTGCGATCGATCGTCCGCGAATCGGGATTGAACCGGGGCGGTGGGTCGTCGCAAATGCCGGAACGACGCTGTACACGGTTGGTGCTATCAAGGAAGTACAAGGTGTACGAACGTACCTATCGGTGGACGGCGGAATGGCGGATAATATCCGGCCTGCTCTATACGGAGCGGTGTACGAAACCGTCATTGCCAATCGAATCAAAGGAGAAACACGTCATGTGACAGTTGTCGGTGCAGCTTGCGAATCGGGCGATCTGGTTGCTGAGTCTGCTGATTTAGCAAAACCCGTCAGTGGAGATACATTAGCGGTCTTCGGGACAGGCGCTTATAACTATTCGATGGCAAGCAACTACAACCAATTTTTACGACCGGCTGTTGTTTTCGTTAATCAAGGTGAATCGCGTGAAGTTGTCCGTCGCCAGACGTACGCCGATTTAATTCAATGTGATCTGGGTCTTGAAAATATCCCGTCTTCTTAAGAACTGAAACCATTCAAAAGCGTCCTGGTCGTAAAGACCGCGACGCTTTTGTGTTACTTCGGAATGACAAGGACTTGCCCGACGGAAATCAAATTGACATTCGTGATTTTATTGGCACTGGCAAGCGCGGTGACCGTCACGCCGTACTTCGTTGCAATGGAGTAGAGCGTGTCCCCAGCTTTGACGGTATAGGTGACTGTTGTTGGCGGAGGAGGTGTCGTTCCCGGAATGACAAGGACTTGCCCGACATTGATCAGATTGTAGTTCGTGATGTTATTGGCTTTAGCGAGAGCAGCGACGGTGACATTGTAGAGGTTGGCGATTTTATAAAGGGTATCGCCCGATTTAACCGTATACGTTTTACTGCCGCTTGGAGGCAATTTTAATAATTCGGAGATTGTGACGAATTTATATCCTTTGGCTTTGAGTTGCGAAATCATCGATGGAAGTGCAACCGGTGTACCGGGTGCACCAGCCCCCGTATGCATCAGAACGATGGATCCCGGGACGATGTTCGGAACGACACGCGCCAAAATGGCTGTTGAACTGATACCTTTCCAGTCAGTTGTATCGATGTTCCACTGAATCGTTTTCGTGTATCCGGCATTCCCGACGGCGGCAAGGACAGCGCTGTTGCTCGCGCCAAAAGGTGCGCGAAAAATCGGTTTAGTCGTCCGTCCGGTCAATGACTTGATTAAGTTTTCGGTTTTTGAGAGTTCACTCGTCATCTGAGTGGCGGTTAATTTCGTAAAATCAGGATGCGTATAGGAGTGATTTCCAAGCTGATGCGTCGGAGTTGCAGTGGCGATGTTTTTAATCAATTGTGGATGATTATTGGCACCGGTACCTGTTAAGAAAAAGGTTGCTTTGACATTGTTGGCTTTTAAGATACTCAAAATCTTAGTGATGTTTCCACCATCTGCTCCGTCATCAAACGTCAGTGCGACGACTTTACTCGTCGTCGATCCTTTTGTGACAAACGTCGAACTGGCTGCATCTGCCGTCAAACCGTAACTAAAGAAAGGAAAAAGCGATATTAACACTATCATGATGATCCGAATCCATTTCCCGTGCATGTGTACGTCGCCTCCTTTTTCTAGGATGACTGCCTCTCACTTGACTCTACTTATCTATTACCCTTTTTGAGCAAAAAAACTAAAAAAGAGGGAAATAATTCCCGAATTTTTATGAGTCTAAACGGATTAATCTTAAATAATTGTTTAGCCCTGAAATGAATAGGGAACATATGGTATATGGAAATAGTAAAAGGAGTGGAAACGAATGATTGAATTTAAAAACGTCGGGAAGCAATTTAAAGACAACGTTGTCTTAAAAGGCTTAACTCTCGAAATCAAAGAGGGCGAGCTGGTTGTGTTCATCGGACCGAGTGGATGTGGGAAAACGACATCCTTAAAAATGATCAATCGTTTGATTGAACCCTCGTCAGGAACGATTTTAGTCAACGGAAAGGACATCATGAAGACGGATACGATTGAATTGCGTCGTCATATGGGATACGTCATCCAACAGACCGGTCTCTTTCCGCACATGACTGTCCGGGAGAACATTCAATTGATTGCCGGGCTTGAAGGGAAAGACCACGATCAGATGGATGTTCGGACGGAAGAACTGTTACAGATGGTCGGTCTTGATCCTAAACAATTCATTGACCGTTATCCGAGTGAACTCAGTGGTGGACAACAACAACGCGTCGGGTTTGCCCGAGCCTTGATGAATGATCCGGATGTCATCCTGATGGATGAGCCGTTCAGTGCGCTTGACCCCGTCACACGAAATGACCTCCAAGAAGAATTATTTAACCTCCAGGAAGAAGTCAAGAAGACAATTGTTTTCGTCACACATGATATGGATGAGGCGATCAAGCTGGCTGATCGGATTTGTATCATGCGCGATGGGGAAATCGTTCAGTTTGATACACCGGAAGAAATCTTACGACATCCGAAAGATGAATACGTCGAATCCTTTATCGGGAAAAATAAAATCTGGAGCAGTCCGGCGTTCATCAAAGCAGAGGACATCATGATTGAAGATCCTGTTTCCATCAGTGGGAAACGGACGCTGCTGCAAGGGATTGAAATCATGCGCGGCCGTAAAGTCGACAGCCTGTTGATTACAGACCGCGATCGCATTCTCCAGGGAATCGTCAAACTGAAGAATATTCAAACGGCTCCTGATAAAGGGGTACGAATTGAAGACGTCATGGAAGGGGAACTGGTTGCGGTCGATGAGCAGGACTCCTTGCTTGATGTACTGGAAGTCATGAACCATGAAGAAACAGGCTATCTGCCGGTAACGAATAAATCAGGACAATTACGTGGATTAATTACAAGAAGTAGCTTACTTTCCGTCTTGAGTGAGCAGTTCATTCAGGAGGAGGAAGTTCAATGAATGGATTTTTAGATTATGTTCAAAATAATACCGGTCAAATTTTCGATTTATTACTTGAACACTTACAATTGACCGTGTTTGCCGTCGTCATTGCCGTCGTTCTCGGGATTCCGATTGGGATTTTGATCACGCGGTATCAACGTTTTGCGAAGCCGGTGTTGGCTTTAACAAGCGTCGTCCAAGCCGTACCGAGTCTTGCCCTGCTTGGATTCTTGATTCCGTTCATCGGAATCGGTTCGACACCGGCCATCATCATGGTCGTTCTCTATTCGCTGCTTCCAATCGTTAAAAATACGTATACCGGGTTATCGAGTATTCCGGGAGATATGCTGGAAGCAGCCAAAGGAATCGGCTTAACGGATCGTCAGATTTTAGGTAAAGTTCAAATTCCATTAGCGTTACCGATCATGATGGCCGGAATTCGGATTTCTGCCGTCACGGCAGTCGGTCTGATGACGATTTCTGCCTTCATCGGTGCAGGCGGATTAGGATATCTTGTTTTCTCCGGGATTCAAACCGTTGATAACAATCAGATTTTGGCTGGTGCCATTCCTGCCGGTATCTTAGCATTAGCCATTGACTTCATCGTCAGCCGGATCGAGTATTCGGTCGCACCAAACGGTATTCCGCTTGCGGACGGCCGTGTAAAGAGTCGCGCACGTAAACGCCGTAAAGCGATGTCGGCCGGAAAGAAAATTGCGATTGCAGCCATCATTTTCCTGTTGATTGGCGGAACGGTCGCCTATTCGTTCTTAAAAACGGATAAAATCGTCATCGGTTCAAAAAACTTTACGGAGCAATTGATTTTAGGAAATATGTTAGCAGACCTCATTGAAGACAAAACGGATTTGGAAGTCGAGCGCCAACTCAATCTCGGCGGAACAAAAGTCGCCTATGGAGCGCTTGAAACAGGCGAAATCGATGCTTATGTCGAGTATACGGGAACATTATTGATTGATGTTCTGAAACAAAAGGTGGAAACTGATCCGGAAGCCGTCTATAAAAAGGTCGGAAAAATGATTCCGGAAAAAAGCCAGGTGGATGTTCTCGATCCGATTGGTTTTAACAACACGTATGCTCTTGCGATGACAAAAGAAGATATTAAAAAATATGACTTAAAAACTGTTTCCGACATGGCAGCGGTCAGTAACCGGTTGATTCTCGGATCAACGATTGAATTCGCCAACCGGGAAGACGGATACTTGGGATTAAAGAAAAAATATCCCGACATGAAGTTTAAAGATGTCCAGCCGGTCGACGGCGGACTACGTTATACGGCTTTAACGAACGGAAAAACCAATGTCATCGACAGCTTCTCGACAGACGGTCTACTGAAAAAGTTTGATCTGACGGTTCTTGAAGACGATAAAGAATTTTTCCCGCCGTATTATGCCGTACCACTCGTTCGTCAAGAAACACTCGAAGAACACCCGGAATTAAAAGAAGTCCTGAACCTGTTGAAAGACAAGATCACGGATAAAAAGATGCAGGAATTGAACTTTAAAGCGGATGTTGAAAAAGAACGTCCGGAAGATGTGGCACGTGAATTCTTGATTGAAGAAGGACTCATTAAAAAGTAAAAAAAGAGAGCCGAGGCGGGAATCCGCTTCGGCTCTTTATCATGCGCGCTGACGCGCTATATCGTTTTGGAAAATAGGTAATCCTGGTAGATCATTATTTTTTGATTCGACTAGCGAGCCAAGCGCGAACTGTATTTTGCTGAATCATACATGTTCTTCCTTTCTTGATTGAATTATTCCTAAACTCAAGGATTTTTGCTCGGCATCGTTAACAATACGTGCTTGCAGCTCTTTCGTCAACCCATCTGTTTCATATACAGGTAAAGTCGGTAAACCGTAACTCGGATTATTTGTGGATGAAAACAAGTCAGCCATCAACCGTTCTTCGAACAATGGTGTCATTTTAAATCCTCCTCCGTCGTGATTCCTGCCTTACATCTACAGTGTACGGGAAAGATGTAAACAGGATAGAAGAGAATTGTTAAAAACAGGTGAACTTTGTAAACACTTTCACATTGTCGTCAAATCTTCTTTGACCGGCTCACAGTCAGCAGCATATTGTTGACCCCGTTTGACGTATTTCCGGATCGTCCGTTCCATGATGAACCGGTCATGATCACTGATTTCACGAACGATTTTTGCCGGAACGCCCATGACCATCGAATTCGGAGGAACGACCATTTTAGGTGGGACCAGACTGCCGGCTGCAACGAAGGCACCGCTTCCGATTTCAGCTTCGTCCAAAATCGTCGCCGACATCCCGATCAAAGCGCCTTGGCGAATGATTCCCCCGTGAATCATTGCCATGTGTCCGATCGTGACATCATCTTCAATGATGGTCGGATACCCTTCATACTGATGAATCATGGATCCGTCCTGAATATTGACACGCTCGCCAATTTTAATCGGACCTTCATCTCCCCGGATGACCGTATTGAACCACACAGTCGAATCTTTACCGATTTCGACCTCTCCGATGACTTTGGCGCCGTCTGCGATGTAGACGCTCGGGTCAACGTTTGGAACCAATTGACCTACACGATATTTCATGTCTGTTCCTCCCTTTTACTTTCAAGTGTACGCTTTCATCTTGACTGTTGGAAAAATAAATTGCAACTGCTTCCAAACTAATTGTAAGATGGTAAAAATACCGTTCACACCAGGAGGAAACAGGATGAATCAGACAGTTCGGGCACGACTTATTACCATCGCCGCAAAAAAAGAAAAAGCAGCAGTCGTCTATCAAGGCATTCAGGTCATCGATGTCATGACACGTGAGACGTATCAAGCGGATGTTGCGGTAGATTCCGGCTACATTGCCGCTGTCGGCGACGGATATGAAGGAATTGAAATGATTGACGGAACAGGAAAATTCATTGCGCCGAGTTTCATTGACGGCCATGTCCATATCGAGTCATCGATGGTGACACCAAGTGAATACGAACAGGCAATTTTACCACTCGGTGTAACGACCGTCATTGCCGATCCGCATGAGATTGCGAACGTAAAGGGAGCGGAAGGGCTCCAGTTCATGTTGGACGATGCAGCAGGACTGTCGCTTGACGTGCGGATGATGTTGCCGAGCTGTGTTCCAGCGACATCATTTGAACATGCCGGGGCATCGCTCGATGCAGCGGCACTCGCACCTTTCGTGGATCATCCGGGCGTGCACGGCTTAGGAGAAGTCATGGACTATCCGGCGGTGGAACGGGCGGATCAGGATATGCTGAAAAAAATCGAACAAATCGAAGCTGCCGGGAAACTCGTGGATGGTCATGCCGCAGGACTCGGTGCACGTGAATTGAACATCTACGGTGTGGCAGGCATCCGGACGGATCACGAAGCGGTCAGCAAGCAAGAAGCGATTGAACGGGCGCGACGCGGATTATACGTCGAAGTCCGGGAAGGGTCGGCTGCCCGGAATCTCCAGGAAGTGCTTGATGCGGTCACGGAAAGTAATGCCGGTCGATTCCTGTTCTGTACGGACGATAAGCATCTGGACGATACGTTACGTGAAGGCACGATTGACTATAATATCCGCTATGCCATACAACACGGGATTAAGCGGGAAACGGCTTATGCGATGGCTTCTCTTCATGCAGCCAATGCGTATCAACTAAACGATCGTGGAGCAATCGTCCCGGGACGTCGTGCAGACTTTGTCCTTTTAGAGGATGCCGATCAAGTGACGATTAAGGAAGTCTTCGTCAATGGACAGGCGGTCGCCCGTGACGGAAAAACCATTATTTCATCGAAGAAAGTACCGGTGCCTGCGACACTGCGCGGCGAATTAAAAACGAAGCCGATCACGGATCAGGTGTTTGAGTTGGTGTTGACGGAACCGAAAGCGCATGTGATCGGTGTCATTCCGAAAAGTATCGTCACGGAACATTTGATTTTGGATGTCCCTTTGGAGGACGGAAAATTTATCCCTGTTCCGGAGCAGGACTTATTAAAAATTGCCGTCATCGAACGTCACAACGCGACCGATTTCTCAGCAGTCGGCATCGTCAAAGGTTTTGGTATGAAGCGGGGGGCGATTGCCGCGACAGTGGCCCATGACTCGCACAACCTTGTCATTGTCGGGACATCGGATGCTGAGATGAAACTTGCCGCAGAACGACTCGTTAAAGCGGGCGGTGGGGTCATCGCGGTCAACGGGACAGAGGTTTTGGCCGAGTTGCCTCTTGAAATTGCGGGACTCATGACAAGTCGTCCTTTCCAGGAAGTCGGAGATACACTCGAAGCGCTCAATGATGCACTTGATGTATTAGAAGCCGACCGTTCCTTTAATCCGTACTTGACGATGTCGTTCCTCTGTTTGCCTGTCATCCCGAATCTGAAGTTAACGGACAGCGGATTGTTTGACGTTAAAACGTTCCAACATATTGCAGTACAAGCTTAAATGAAAAGGTAAAGTCCACGAAAGGTGATGACGTGGACTTTACCTTTTCTTAATAGTTTTCCGGTTGAATCATTATTTGATCCTTGTTATAGTAGGTCTTATATCTTTGTGAAAAGTGTAGCTTAATGAAACTTTTCAGGAGGATACTCCGTAGAAAAGAAGAGAACAATCAGAAAGGACAGATTCAATGGATAAGTCATATTTTGAAGGTCATGAAAAGTTGATTGCTGATGTATACCGTTCGTTTATCAATCAGTTTCATGAACTGCCGAATAATCGACGTACCAAACGTCAGTTACGAAATCTTGCGTTTTCAGTCATTCGACAAGCTGGTCCGACCTATCAGGAACGAACCGTCTTGTACGCATTTTTTGCTGAATTTTTCCGGGCTGTCGAAGAAGGACAGCGGGAAGAAATCGAATTTTATAAACAAATCGCACAGTAAAGACCCCGATCGGCTCCGGCAGAAGGGGTCTTTGTTGTATACAAAAACCGGTCACCAAGGGAATCCTGGTAACCGGTAGGAAGATACTTATTTTACTTCCATCCATTTGAAGCTCATGTCTGCTCCGAATGGGTGACGATATAGTTTGTCGATGTTCGCACGTTGCAAGTATGCTTCACCTTTTTGGTAGATTGGAGCAATCGCATAGTCTTCTGCCAAGAGCATTTTTTCAGCTTCTTGAAGCGTCGACCAGCGTTTTGCTTCATCCGGCTCTGCTTTTGCTTCTTTAATCATCTTATCGAACTCTTTGTTCGAGTATTCCATGCGGTTAAAGCTTCCGCCTGTTAACCACATATCGAGGAACGTCATTGGATCCTGGTAGTCAGGGCCCCAACCGGCAGCAGAGATGTCGTAATCACCTTTAGACTCGAGGTCCAGGAAGTTTTTGAACGGTTGCTGCTTGATGTTGACAGTAAGACCCGGTAAGTTTTTCTCGAGATCCCCTTTTAAGAATTCAGAAACTTTCTTGAAGGCATCTTCATCACGTGACAACATATCGAGTTCTACTGTTTTGACACCGAGTTCTTTTAGGCCGGCATCCCAGGCTTTTTTCGCTTCTGTTGCATCAAAGCTTTGGAGATCTGGATATTTGGCACGGAAATCTTCCCCATCCGGTGTGAATGTAAAGTCTTTTGCGACGATGAAGTTAGCCGGTTTTGAACCGTCATTTAAGATGACGTCTGTAATTCCTTGTTTTTCAAAACCAAGTGCAAGCGCTTTACGGATGTTTTCGTTTTTAAGTGCTTTATTTTTTTGGTTGAATCGGAGGAAGTTGATCCGTGCATCTGGACGTGTCTTGTAGTTGTCGGATTTTTCGTATTGTGAGACGAACTCCGATGTGATAGGTGCGAAGTCGACGTCTTTCGACTCGAACAAGTTGACACCAGTCGAAATTTCTTTAACGACTTTTACATCGATTTTTTCCATTTTGACGTTTGCTTTATCCCAGTAATCCGGGTTTTTCTTATATGTCCAACCGGAATTAGATTGCCACTTATCCAAAATGAATGGTCCGTTGAAGAGCATCGAGTCGACGTTTGTCGCAAACTTGTCGCCTTTTTCTTCGACAAACGATTGCTTGAGTGGTAAGTAAGTAGGGAAACTTGTCAATCCGAGGAAGTATGGAGCCGGAGCTTCCAATTGCACTTCAAGAGTTTGATCGTCTACTTTCTTGACACCGAGCGAATCGAGTTCTGCTTCACCGGCTAAGATTTTGTTAGCATTTTTTAAATCCTGAAGGATGTATGCGTACTCTGCTCCTGTTTTTGGATCGAGTGCACGTTTCCAAGAGTAGATGAAGTCGTCTGCCGTAACAGCTGAACCATCTGACCACTTGGCATCTTTACGGAGTTTAAATGTATATGTTTTCTTATCATCTGATACTTCGACACTTTCTGCGATTCCGGCAGTCGGTTTGTTGTCGCCGTCAAGACGGTAGAGACCTTCAAAGACGTTGTTCGTAACGATGATGGATGTTGAGTCCGTTGTTTTTGTTGGATCAAGTTGTGGCACGTCCGTAGTCGAGATGAGTGTCACCTCTTGCTTTTTTTCTTTTGAGGAAGAAGAGTTTCCATCTGATTCATTGCTTTGGCCGCAAGCTGCTACTGCGAGCAGCGCCATGCTGGATAGTCCAGCAAAGGCAATTTTAGTTTGTTTCTTCATGTGAAAGATGACCCCCCGATTAGATTGAAATGATTTCAGAAAAGTGTGAACATAATGTAAATTTAAGTGAAAGCGAGTAAAAATGCAACACAAATTTTCTGACAATTTCTATTGATCAAGGTCTATATGCTCAATTCCGAGTGTTTTCAAGTAGTCATAAAGTATGAATATCGTCAGTTTATGAGGAGAATACATCCGTAAAGTCAACTGCCGCGCATGACCGCGTAACCGGATATTAGTAATGCGGACTCCTTTTTTTTCTAATGCTGTTTTGACCGTTTGAGCATCCGTATCCGCTGCGAGAGTCAGGTGGGCAACGATGACGTTAGCTTCGAACCGGCTATTGTTGACCCGCTTCATGACCCAAGTCAGTCCTTCCAATGAAAAAAATAAAAAGAGGACTAAAAACGTTGCTTCTAGGATAAAGCCAGCTCCGAGTGCAATGCCAATTCCACTGGCTGCCCAAATGATGGCAGCAGTCGTCAAACCACTGACGATATCGTGCGGACGTCTTAAAATCACGCCGGCGCCGATGAAGCCGATTCCGGCGACGACTTGAGCGACAAGACGCATCGGATCCATTTGGACATTGGGGGCAATCGTACTGTACAGCACGACAGACTTAATGGATACGATGGTTAACAGACAACTGATCAGGGTAATTACGAGGCTAGTACGTATACCAACAGGCTTATTTTTGATTTCGCGTTCGAATCCGATGATGATACCGAACAGTGCGGCTATCATCAATTTAAAAAAGTCCTCTAGTTGGAACGAATGGATCCAATTCATATTGATCAAATCCTTTCTTTACAATGGCTTTGATTTTGTTATAATGAATTTTGTGTCTTTCGAATGAATATACGTTTGATATGAATAGATATACAAGAAATAAAGGACGTGTTAGAGAATGAATCAACAAAAAATCGGCTTTTTTGCTTTAGCCGCAATGGTCATTGGATCGATGGTCGGTGGAGGTGCCTTTAATCTGCCGGGAGCGATGGCTCAAAAAGCAAGTGCAGGTCCGATTTTGATCGGATGGGGAATTACTGGTCTTGGTATGATTATGCTGGCACTGGTATTTCAGCACTTAGCAAACAGTAAACCGGAACTTGAGGGCGGCATTTACGCGTATGCCCGTGAAGGATTCGGACGATTTATCGGTTTTAACAGTGCCTGGGGATATTGGGTCTCGGCCTGGATCGGGACAGTTGCCAACATAACGTTGGTCTTTAATGCACTCAGTTACTTTTTCCCGATTTTCTCATCAGAAAATCGTGTATTTTTGTTGATAATGAGTATTTTCGTCGTCTGGGGACTTTTTTTCATCGTCTCGAGTGGGATTAAAGAAGCGACACTTGTCAATCTGATTACGACGATCGCCAAGCTTGTTCCGATTTTGATCTTTATTTTACTGGTAGCAATTGCGTTTAATGTGAAGACGTTTAACCTCAATTTTTGGGGAGAAGGAACAGAATTAGGCAGTATCTTTACGCAAGTCAAAGGAACGATGCTTGTAACGCTTTGGGCCTTCGTCGGGATTGAAGGGGCTGTCGTCTTGTCGACACGCGCCAACAAACGGAGTGATGTCGGGAAGGCGACAGTCGTAGGACTTGTCGGAGTACTTGTCATCTACATCCTGATTTCCGTCTTATCGCTCGGTGTTTTGAACCAGGAGCAATTAGCAGGATTACAAGAACCGACAATGGCTTATGTGCTCGAAGCGGCGATTGGTCCGTTTGGAGCCACATTGATTATGATCGGATTGATCATTTCGTTATCAGGAGCATTGCTCGGATGGACGATTCTTGCATCTGAAATTTCCTACCTTGTCGCGAAAGACGGTGCGTTTCCAAAGTTCTTTGCAAAAACGAACCGTAAAGGGGCGCCGGTCGGTGCGTTGCTGATCACTCAAATTGCGACCCAGTTCGTTGCGGGTATCGCCTTATTTTCTGCACAGACGTATTTAGTCTTATCCAGTATTGCCGGAATTTGTGCTTTGTTGCCGTATCTGTTGTCTGCCGTATACAGTGTCCGTTTTTCACGAGCAGAACGTAATACGAAGATGTTAATCTTCTCGACGATTGCTGCTGCCTATTCACTGTGGCTCGTCTACGCTTCAGGGATTTGGTATATCGTCATCGCAGCCCTCGTCTATGCACCGGGTATCATTGCCTACCTGATGGCAGAACGGGAACAGAAACGGGGCGGCATGTCGCGTTACGAAATGATTGCAAGCGGAATTTTAATTATCTTAGCTGCCGTTGCGATTTACGGAATG
The DNA here is from genome assembly GCF_033721435.1 of Exiguobacterium sp. K1. Lineage (NCBI taxonomy): Bacteria > Bacillati > Bacillota > Bacilli > Caryophanales > Exiguobacterium > Exiguobacterium sp. K1. The sequence continues at coordinate 64,493 of NZ_JAOTIT010000005.1, forward strand.
GTCGGAGGTCAAATTCAATTGTAAGACAAAAAAGCAAGAGGGACGTTAATATCCGTCTTGATAGACAAAACAGGAACCGGATCAGCATCCGGCTCCTGTTTTTTTGTTGTCTGGTATCTATCTCAGTCTTCAGAATTTGCTGAGCCGAAGCGTTGTTCCACTGCATCAACAGACAGTGGTTCAGAGAAAATGAATCCTTGCATTTGTTGGCAAGGCGTCTCTTGTAAATAATGTAAGGCGGTTGCCGTTTCGACACCTTCTGCGACGAGGTTCAGCTTTAAGTTTTGACCAAGTTGAATGATTGAGTCGAGCAACCCGTTTTCTCCTAAATCGATGCCGTCAATGAAGACTTTATCGATCTTGAGTTCATCAATCGGAAAAGCACGCAAATATTGTAAGGAAGAATAACCTGTTCCAAAATCATCAATCGATAATCGGAAGCCAAGCGCTTTGATCAGTTGCATCCGTTCAATTGTCCGCTGTGTTTGTAAAATTGCGATGTTCTCCGTCAATTCAAGGGTGACGAATTGCGGATTAATTATTTTCTGGGTCACGACGTGTTGCAGCGTCCGGACGAACGAGTCACTTTGGAACTGGTGCGGTGAAATATTGATGGCCATCGTCAAATCAGCCGCAATCCGTTTCTGCCAAATGGCGAGCCGCTCACAGGCCTCGATGACGACCCAGTTGTTAATGGGTGTGATCAAAGCGGCTTCTTCCGCAAGTGGAATGAATTCATCAGGAGGAATGCTCCCGAGTGCCGTATGATTCCAACGCAACAGCGCTTCAAAACCATCGACATGTTTGGTTTTCAAGTTGATGATTGGTTGATAGACCAAATGAAGGGCTTGATCCTCTAAAGCCGTAAATAATGAGCGTTCGAGCTGTAATTTCCGGGTGAACTGCTCATCCATTTCATGGGTTAAATATTGAATCGTTCCTGTACCGATTGATTTTCCGGCATACAAGGCCATTTCCGAACGGCGGTACAAATCTTCAAGTGATTTGGCTTCCGAAGGATAGACGGTAATTCCGAACGTACAGGAGATGATTAAGGAATGCCCATTAATATAATAGGGACGTTGCAATACTTGTTGCAGTTTCCGGGCATACTGGAACAGGGCATTCCGGTCGGTGACTTTTAGCAATAAACCAAACAAGTCACTCGTCGGATGGAACGTTAACAGCTGTTTTGCATGTTGAGACAAACGTTTGGCTAACGCTTGTAACAGTTGGTCGCCTACATGTGTACCGAAAGAATCGTTGATGACTTTAAAACGATCAATATCAAATAAGATGAGTGAGATCGGGAAATCATCAGATGCTTGGGAGAATAAGACCTGACCTTCACGAAGGAAGCCTCGTTTATTCAGCAGATGGGTCAATTCATTATGATGGACTAAAAAATCAAGTTCCTGCTCCAAATGTTCAGTCTCCGTGATATCAGTCCCGATAAAGATATGTTGGAAACGGACACCATTTACGTCATAGACCGGAATCAGGGTGGCACGAAGGACTTTTTTAGAATCATCCCGGGTCGAAATCGATAGTTTTCCGGACCAGGCCTTTTTTCTTTTGATTTGAGAGCGGATCATTGGAAGAGCCTCTTCCGACGAATCAAGGAGGATCGTCCAAGCTTGTCCAAGCAACGCATTTGGACAAAATCCTGTGACGTCCGTCAAGTTGGCATTGGCATATTGAATCGTTCCCCGTGCGTCGAAGATGGCGACACAAGCGATTTGATCAAACGCATATCGTAAATCCATCAAGCCTTGGAATAGCGGTTTGCTTGCATTCTGTTGAGTAGAAGAAGGCAATTGACAGAAAAAAGCACCAGACGGCTCGTTTTTATCATCAAAAAGCGGTGAGACGAGCATCGTTGCTGTTGAACGTTCACCTGATTTATGCAGAAAGGTTGTATTAGGTAATTGGATCGATTGTCGTTTTTCTAAAAATGAATGCCAGATTTGCCGACTGAACGCGGCATCTTCCGAGTTGAGTAGAGGAATCAATTGTCCGATAACTTCTTGTGCCGACCAGCCCCAGCAGGATTCGGCAGCCTCATTCCAAGAATGAACAGTTAAATCGACGTGCAGGATAAATGCAGGCAAAGGAAATCCCTGCATGACAGTTTCATAGGAATTAATGGTCGAACGATCCATTACGGACGCACACTCCTTTTAAATGATCAGAGATGACGGTTCACTTGTCTTGTCTATTCCCAGTATATTCAATTTTCATGCGGGTAAATCCTGTATTTCGATTGAAGATTATCTGTGTGAATCTGTTATAATCATAATGAAAGCGTTTTCTAAGCGAAAAAAGGGGGATTTATCATGAATCAAACAGAGAAAATCATTACACAAACAGAGAAATTCGGAGCACACAACTATCATCCACTTCCAATCGTCATTTCAGAGGCCGAAGGGGTGTTCGTCAAAGATCCGGAAGGCCGCGAATATATGGATATGCTCAGTGCCTATTCAGCCGTGAACCAAGGACACCGTCATCCGAAAATCATTGAGGCTCTAAAACGGCAAGCGGATAAGATCACATTGACATCACGTGCCTTTCACAATGATCAGCTCGGATTCTTTTATGAAAAGGTCGCACAACTGACAGGAAAAGATATGGTCTTGCCGATGAATACGGGAGCGGAAGCGGTCGAGACAGCAGTCAAGGCAGCACGTCGTTGGGCATATGAAGTGAAACAAATTCCGGGAGACGCAGAAATCATCGTTTGCGAAGGGAACTTCCACGGCCGGACGATGACAGCTGTCTCGATGTCGACGGAAGCGGAATATCAACGTGGATTTGGTCCGCTCCTACCGGGCATCAAAACGATTCCATACGGAGATTTAGAGGCACTGAAAGGTGCCATCACGGAAAATACAGCGGCTTTCATCGTGGAACCGATTCAGGGAGAAGCGGGAATTTTAATTCCATACGAAGGATTCCTGAAAGACGCCCAAGACGTCTGTAAGGAACAAAATGTATTACTCGTCTCGGATGAAATCCAATCAGGACTCGGCCGTTCAGGGAAATGGTTTGCTTCGGACTGGGACAATGTAACGCCGGATATGTACATCTTAGGTAAAGCACTCGGCGGCGGCGTCTTCCCGATTTCCTGTGTAGCCGCCAATCACGATATTTTGAGTGTCTTTAATCCGGGATCACACGGTTCGACATTTGGTGGAAATCCGTTGGCTTGTGCGGTATCTGTCGCTTCACTCGAAGTTTTGGAAGAAGAGAAGTTACCGGAACGTTCGCTTGAACTCGGCACATACTTTATGAATCGTCTGAAAGAAATCGACAACCCGATGATTAAAGAAGTTCGTGGACGCGGATTGTTCATTGGTGTCGAATTGACTGAAGCGGCTCGTCCATATTGCGAAGCATTAAAAGAAAAAGGGTTGCTCTGTAAAGAAACACACGAGACGGTCATTCGTTTTGCACCGCCACTCGTCATTACAAAAGACGAGTTGGACTGGGCATTTGAACGGATTGAACAAGTTCTCGGCGTATCGGTCGCCCGGTAACAAACTACTCCCTGTCAAAGCGATGGGGAGTTTTTCGATTGACTGACTTACGGATTTAAAAAGAAAGCGATGTTTGAATCTGTTTCAGGTGGGAACATACTACTATGCGTTAAAAAAATAGGGGGTAATGAACATGTCACATGATAGCGGATTAAACAAAAAAGCTGATGGTTTAGTTGATAAAGTTGCCGGAAAAGCGAAAGAAGCGCTCGGAAAAGCAACAGGAGATAAATCAACAGAACGTGAAGGCAAAAAAGATCAGCTTAAAGGCGATGCCAAAAAAACAGTTGGTAATGTTCAACAGAATCTCGAAGATACGAATCGTCGTTAATCTGTACCCGTAAGGTCCCTTATTTAAAGGGATCTTTTTTTATGAAAAAATATGTATAAAGGTCTAGTCATTTAGACGTGTATGTGGAATAATAATAGGTGTTAAAGCGTTTTCATCGTCATGTCATTATTTGTTTTTATTTAGGAAAGGATGAAGTATATGTTGCAGTTTCTTCAACGAATCGGTAAAGCTTTAATGCTGCCGATCGCCGTTTTACCAGCCGCGGGAATTGTCCTTCGACTCGGTTCAGCCGATATGTTGGATATTCCGTTAATGGTGGCAGCAGGTGGTGCGATTTTTGATAATCTTCCACTGATTTTTGCGATTGGTGTTGCGATTGGATTATCCATTGATGCCAGCGGAGCTGCCGGATTGGCAGGAGCAGTCGGGTATTTGGTCTTAAAAACGGGCGTTGACTCGATGAATAAGGATTATTCAAATGCCCAGATTCAGGCCAAGTACGATGCGATTGCCGCCATTGTCAATGACTCCTCGACGAAAGTGGACGGAGCGACCTTAAGTTCCATTGCCAATCAGGCAACCTTAGGATCAATGGTCAACATGGCTGTCTTCGGCGGAATCATTGCCGGTATCGTCGCCGGTTTGCTGTACAACCGATTTTACAATATTAAATTACCGGATTGGTTAGCATTCTTCGGCGGACGCCGTTTTGTTCCGATCATCACGTCAGCCGCTATGCTGGTCTTAGCGTTTGTCTTTGGTTACTTATGGCCGTTCATTGAAGACGGAATCAATAATGCGGGAGAATGGATGGTCAGCCTTGGAGCAGGAGGGGCCGCACTGTTTGGATTCTTCAACCGTCTGTTAATTCCTGTCGGTCTTCACCATGTCTTGAACAATATTTTCTGGTTTGTCTTCGGTTCATATGAAAAAGCGGATGGAACAATTGCGAATGGAGATATCGCACGCTTCTTCGCTGGAGATCCGACAGCCGGTATTTATCAAGCCGGATTTTTCCCGATCATGATGTTCGCTTTACCGGCTGCAGCAGCAGCCATGGTCATGGCGGCACGCAAAGAAAATCGGAAAGCCGTCGCAGGGGCGATGATTGGTCTTGGATTAACATCATTCCTGACAGGGATTACGGAACCGATTGAGTTTTCATTCATGTTCTTGTCACCGGTCTTATATGTCATGCACGCCGTGTTGACGGGTGTTTCCATGGCAGTCGTCAATTTACTCGGTATCTTGCACGGGTTCTCCTTCTCTGCCGGTTTCATCGATTATGTCCTGAACTTCGGAATCGCTACAAAACCGTTGCTTTTACTCGTTGTCGGTCTCGTGTTCGCCGTCATTTATTACTTCCTGTTCTACTTCATGATCACGAAATTCGATCTGAAAACGCCGGGTCGTGAAGATGAATCACTTGTGACGGATGCAGGCCCTGTCACGGGTGTATCGGACGATAAGTACGAGCAACAAGCAGCACGGATTCTTGCAGGCTTACAAGGAACGGACAACGTTACAGCGATTGATAACTGTGCGACACGTCTCCGTCTCCAGGTAAAAGATTCAACGATTATTGACGAAGCTGCAATTAAAGCGGCCGGCGCAAAAGGTGTGATGAAGATGGGCGCGAAAAACGTCCAAATCATCATCGGTACGGATGTTGAGTTCGTCGCTGATGCGATGAAACGTCAAAAATAATGCTATAAAAAAACGACCTTTCCTGATTGCTCAGGAGAGGTCGTTTTGACGTGGAACAGAAGTGGTCGATTGTTTCAGACTGCTGACGTAAATCGGATAGAAAATTCCAATCAGGATGATGATGATCCCGATCCACTGTGAACCGGAGAGATGCTCACCGAGGATGAGGACGGAACAGATGACGGCAGTCGGCAGTTCGGCTGCACCAAGCAAGGAGACGCTGGCCGGGCTTAAGTGTGGGGCACCTGCTGCGAATAACAGCGGTGGCAGAATTAAGGCGAACAGACCCAGTGGAAGTGCGTACCAGATCAGTCCCTGTTCGAAATTCGCTGCAGTCAGGAAAGTCGTCGGCGGATACATGATCATGACGAACAGAAGTCCGCCTGTCATCATATAAAAGCTTTTTTTAATGACCGGTACATGGTTTGCGACCCGTCCGCTCGCAAGCAGGAAGATCGAGAAACTGACGGCTGCGCCGAGTCCGAACAACGTACCGCGCACGTCAAGGGCGCTCGTATAAGCAGCGCTCGCTAAAATGGCACCGCCGATCAAAAGGACGGCAGACAAGAAATGAGAACGCGACGGCAGACGTTTTGCCAAAATCGAATCAATCACGACACCAATCCATGTGAATTGGAAGAGGAGAATGATGGCGACTGAAGCGGAGACGGTTTGTAGGCTCTGATAATACAGGTAACCGGTCGTGCCGCTTGAAATCCCGATGGCCATTAAAGTAAGAGCTGTTTTCGGATTCAGACGAAGATTTTTTGACAGCAGGGCTAAGACAAAAATCATCAGCCATCCGAAGAAAAATTGACTTCCGGAAACAGCGGCTGAGTCAAAACCGGCACCGTAAGCCAGTTTGACGATGGTCGACAGGACGCCGTAACTGATGGCGCCGATTAAGACGAAAAGTGTTGCTTTTGAACGATTCATACAGATCCCTCCATGTTTTAGAACGCACAAAAAAGGTTGCAACGGGGCCTTGTCCAGGTTTTTTGGACAGGGTTTGGTTGCAACCTGTGTGAGTTATTTAATGTTGAGTCCAGCCTTTTTATAAAAGACGGGCTTTAATTCATTGTATCGGACGGTCAATCGATTAAAGGTTTTGAGTGCTTCTGTCGCTTGACGGGAAGTCCGGTTTAAATCAGCTGTCGCTTCGTCAATCTTAACGAAGTTCGGTTTTTCGGTCAAGTAGGAGAGCACTTTCTTTTCTGACGCGATTGCTGCCGTGTAACGTTTTAAAAACGTATCAAAAGCTTTCTCCCGCTCTTTAAAGGCCTTAATAAGAGCGGTCCCGTCTTTTTTAGCGGCGGGTAACGAAGATAAGCTGCCCGTTAGTTCCGAAAGATCCAACTCATCAAAAGCACGGGTACGAATGGTTTTTTCCTGCTTTAACAAATCGACACGATCTTGATTCAAAGCGGTTAATTCTTCCCGTTCATTTTGTGACCGTTTGATGTCATCGGCTCCGGCTTCGAGAACGGCTTGATACGTATTAACGGAAATTTCGTCTTGGCGTGTCCGTTGTTCAGCAATCGCTGCGGCTTTTCGTTCAGACTTGGCCTGTTCTTCCAACTGGTTATATATCGAAGCAGCGGGATCGCTCGAGCAGGCACTGAGAAATAAGACGCCGAGACAGGTGAAACAGCTATTAAAAATCATCCGTTTTTTGATCATGAAAGTAACTCCTTACAAATTAGAGAATTTTGCGAAATTATACGGGATATGAAAGTCTTCATCATAGACGGAAAATTGATATCCTTTTTTCTTTAGTCCGGCGACGATCGCAGGCAATGCCCGCAATGTTTGCGGTTGTTCATGTAACAGGATGATTTCGACCGGATCTTCTGCCCGGTTGATAACGGTTTTCGCAACTTCTTTCGCACTGTCTTTGTAGTACCAGTCCATCGAATCAATCGACCAGTCCCACATCCGGAGTTTAGCCTGCTCCATTTCTTTCGCAATGGACTTGCTAATGCCGGGCGTTGATCCATAAGGCGGACGTGTCAATAATGGAGCATGATTCGTTAGTTGTTTAATTTGTTTCTGCACCCTCAGCATCTCAGGAACATACTGCTTTTTCTTATACAGCGTGTCATAGTCATGGGTTTCACTGTGTGGTCCGATGTAATGTCCATCCTTTGCCATTGAGCGGACGACATCCGGTTGCTCGGCGATATTACTTCCAATCAGAAAGAAGGTCGCCTTAACATTTTGTTCTTTTAATGATTTCAAGATATCCGGAGTCAAAGCGGTCGGACCGTCTTCAAATGTCAGATAAGCTACTTTTTTAGTAATCCCGTTCCATTTCTCGACACGTGCCTTGTCCAAGTTCGGAGTCGGGACTTTCTGTAAAGGTTGAACGGATTTTACATCCGCTTGTTGTTGTGTTGAAGTCAGGTATTGATAAACGATATAACCACCAAGCGGAAGAAGGATAAGTGCCATTAGAATAAAAAGCTTGGCGAAATATTTTCGTTTTGGTTTTCGATGCCTTGGACCAAGTCCGAGGGGATTGCCTGAGTTGTATGGATCCATTGATGTCTAAGCTCCTTTACGGAAAATCTTATGACTTAAATGTAACATTTTGTCTGTTTCATTTGTAACAAAGATGTTACAAAAAGATGACTCGTAGAGCTATAATCTAAAAAAACGTTATTAAAATAGAAAACTAAAAAGTTTTTTTAACAAAAAAAGAAGTCCATCCGTTATCGGAGACTTCTTTTTTCGGACAATTCTCGATCAGTGTTCTGTAACAGCACACTCATCACATTCTGTTTTATATGATTCGCACTGTTCATCCATTTCTTTTCCGCAATGAGAGCAGGTCTTGACCGGAAGTTGACGGTAAAACTCCGGAGAAGTTTCTTGGTAAAGGGGTTGTTCCATGATTTTGTTCCTCCTCTTAATGTATGGATATGGCAGCAAGAAACATTGAATTTCTTTTATTGTACTAGTACAGAATATGTATGTCAATCTTTGTTTTATAACAGATAGAATATCAGCGAGTCTTGTCGTATGACAGGTAGTGAAGAGGATGATACGATAACAAAGTAAACAGATGTACTTAAAGGGGGATCATTATGAATCAAACACTATCCGACACACTATCACTTTTGGCAGAACGCCGTTCAGTTCGTCATTACGATGAGACATTCACGCTTTCGCAAGAAGACGTACAAGAATTGATTGAATTGACGACAGCTGCGCCAAGTGCTTGGAACTTGCAACATTGGCATTTCGTCGCCTTCCATTCGGAAGAAGCGAAGCAGCAATTGGCTCCAATCGCTTACAATCAGCCTGCCATCAGTTCTTCTTCAGTCGTCATTGCCGTACTAGGGGATTTACAGGCAAACCGAAACTATAATCCGGTTTATGGTCCAGCCGTAGAAGCAGGAGGTATGACGGAAGACTTGTTCGACGCGATCAAAGGACAAGTGGAAGGAGCTTACCAAAGCGAGGCTTATGCGAGAGATGCAGCCATGTCAAACGCAAGTCTAGCAGCGATGCAACTCATGTTGGTCGCTGAAGCAAAAGGATTATCAACACTTGCGATGGGGGGATTCAATCACCAACTCTTTACGGAAACGTTTATTACAGATGAACGTTATGTTCCGGTCATGTTGATTGCCGTCGGTAAAGCAGTGGAAGATGCGAAAAAACGTCCGGCCCTTCGTCTGCCGGTTGATCAAGTCACGACAATTCTATAAGTAAATGTGAAGGGGCCGACTCGAAATCATGGTTCGGTCCCGTTCATTTTTATTTTTAATTTTTTTAGAAAAGTACTTGTCAGATGGTTAGTTTCTTGCTATATTAATACATGTCCTAGCAAGTACATAACGTACTGCATCATGATTCTGTAGCTCAGCTGGGAGAGCGCTACCTTGACAGGGTAGAGGTCGCTGGTTCGAGCCCAGTCAGAATCATACCAAAAACTCCGTTCATCCTTGGATGAACGGAGTTTTTTTATTTAATTTTTGGCTTGAAGTTCGTCTTCCGTCACCCATTTATGGTTCTTAATGGTTTTTCCACCAGTTGTCGGTTTAAAATCGACCATATACACGGTTGTTTCATCGGCTTGATCAATCGTCGCTTTAGCCCCATCCATGCCCTTCATGTGGTCCGCCGCTAACGTCACTTTGTCACCTGCTTTTAGCGGTGAATCCGGAACCGGACTCAGTTCTTCCTGAATCACCCATTTATGATTGCTGACTTTTTTTCCGCCGTTTGTTGGTGTAAAGCTGACGGCATAGACCGTCGTATCAAATGAGTCGACGACGGTTGCTTCTGCGCCGTCCATGCCTTTCATATGATCTGACGATAAAACGACATTCGCACCGTCCTTAAATTTTGGATTTTCGGCTTGTTTGAGTCCGGCTGGAATTTTTCCGTCACTTGAATGCATCATTCCTGCGTGAGAATCCTTCATATCATCGTGCATATCGTGCGAATTAGACGAATTCGAATCAGATCCGCAAGCACTTAAACCTATGACTGCAGAAAGTGCCAATGATGTGACGAACAGTTGTTTTTTCATGAAAAATGACCTCCTGTAAGTAATCTGGTTATGTCATTACTATACCCATGTTTTGTGCAGAAACCGTGCAGAAAAGGTGACGATTCAATGGTCTGACTGAATAAGCTTTTAAAAAAGTGTATCGTAAGAGTGAAGAGAGGAGGGAGCGGGACATGCGACATATTTCTTACTACATCGGTCTGCTTTTTTTGACTGCGATTCTTGTCATCGGCGGTATTCTGTTCAGTACCCTCTACTTTAATCTTGTGAATCAACGGACGGACGAAGTGGTCCTTGGTTTGTTGAACCGGGGAAATACACACCGTGATGTCCTCGAGGAATCTTTTAATGCAGAAACATTGGAACATGTCACTTTGATGGAATCAGCATCTGAATTTACCGTCGTCATCACAAATGAAGAGGGTGAAATTTTAAAGTCTTCGCCTCGACTTACTCCAGAAATGACAGAAGAGCTTATACACGTAGAATTTCAAACGCAACGAAACGATCGTATCCTACAATCTCAAGCAAAAGCGAACGGCTTTTTAATGACAGACAGTCCAATCACGATTTCAGGTGCTCATCGTGGACATGTCTTCATGTTTGCTCCTGAGACGTTGATTCAACAAGTAGTTAATCCGTTAAGACAGCAATTCATTCAAGTCGGTATTATTGCCGTACTTCTGTCACTCGCGACTGTCGTCTTATGCACACGAGTGATCTCAAGACCGCTCATTAAGATGGAACGCGCGACTGCTAAACTGAAAGAAGGGAATCTTGATGTGGATTTACCGGTGAACCGGTCAGACGAACTTGGAGCACTTGCAAGATCAATCACGCAGTTGGCTAAAGATCTCGATTTCTTGAATCGTGAACGGACGGAGTTTTTAGCGAACATTTCTCACGAGCTACGAACCCCACTGACATACGTCAAGGGATATGCGGATATTTTACAACGTCCGGACTTGCCGGAATCTGAAAAAGCAGCTTATTTGTCGATTATCAAAGAAGAAAGTGATCATGTAAGCAGATTGATTGAACAATTGATGTTACTGGCGCGTTCTGATGCCAACGAGTTTTCAATTGAACGGTTACCACTGCCGCTTGATGAACTAATTGTATCGACGACAGAAAAAATGCGACCGGCAATCGAAGAAAAAGGATTGCACTTGTATGTATCGGGAGAACCGGTAGAGGTAACAGGCGATAAAATCCGACTTAAACAAGTGTTAGTGAATATACTGGATAACGCAAGAAAATATACAGCAACAGGTGACATCATCGTCCGATACGGAGTAAATGAAACGGGACCGTATTTTCAAGTGCGGGATACAGGAATCGGCATCAGTCAAGAAAGTTTGCCCCATGTGACAAAACGGTTGTACCGCAGTGAACCGTCCAGGTCGAGAAGTCGAGGCGGATCGGGACTTGGACTGACGATTGCGTCAGCTATCGTCCAAGCACATGGAGCGACACTAGAAATTCAAAGCCAAAAAAATAGCGGAACGCGTGTAATCGTTCAGTGGAAGGGGTGAAAAAATGGCTCGAATCTTAATCGTTGATGATGAACAACGGATGCTTCAATTAATGAAATTATATTTGACACCGTATGGTCATACGTGCCATTTGGTCGATTCCGCTGAAAAAGCAATCGAAATCGTCAAAACAGTTCCGATTGATATCGCTTTACTGGATGTCATGATGCCTGAAATGGATGGTTGGACACTATGTGAAAATATAAGACGAATCGTTGATTTCCCGATCATCATGGTAACTGCACGGAATCAAATGGAAGATGTCGTTCGGGGACGTACAGTCGGCGCCGATGATTATGTGGCGAAACCGATTCATGAAGGTGAACTATTAGGACGGATTGAGTTATTGATTGGACGAGAAAAGCGGGAACAGTATACATTTCATGGTCTGCATTATGATGCTAAGGGATATGATTGTAGTTTTGATGAACAAAAAATCTTACTGACCAAAACAGAGTTTCAGCTGTTAGGAAAACTCCTGGCTTCCGTAAATAGAATCTTATCGAGAGAGCAATTAGTGCGGTCGCTCTGGAGTGACGACCAATCGATTGAACCACGAACCATCGATTCTCATATGCGCCACCTTCGTGAAAAACTGCGGCGTTCCGGCTTTCCGATTGATCAGTACTTGGAAACCGTCCGGGGTGTTGGTTACCGGTGGCTGGAACAACCAAAAGACGACTGAAAGGAGATTAACTATGACAACGATCTACTTAGTCCGCCATGCACATTCGACCTATTCTACAGACGAAGAAGCACGTCCTTTATCAGAACAGGGGAGAGACGATGCGGAGCAACTGACGACACTTTTTGACGGCATTACATTGGACTATATCTATGCGAGTCCCTATCGACGGGCGATTGAGACAGTTCAGCCCTTAGCGGAACAATCCGGATTAGCCATCCAAGAAACCGCAGCTGTTCAAGAACGATTGCTGGCACCGGGAGAACTGCCGGACTTCCGACAGGCTGTCCGGTATGTCTGGAAACATCCGGATGAAAACCCGTATGGCGGTGAATCAAACGTTACGGCACAACGACGGATCGTTCTTGAAATCAAACGACTGCTGGAACATCATCAAAATCAAACGATCGTCATCGGTACACACGGAAACATCATGGTGTTATTGATGCAGTACTTTGATCCGGCGTACGGGTATGATTTTTGGAACACCCTAAAGATGCCGGCCGTCTACAAAATGACATTCAAAGCTAAAACATTTCTTCAAATCGAAGAAATGTGTCATCATGACTGAAAAATAGGAGGTTATCCCGTCTATAAGGGGATAACCTCCTATTTTAATTATGCTTTTACATTTTCATGTTTTTGGATTAAATCTGCCGTCAGTTGACCCGACAAAGTGACCATCGGAACGCCACCGCCCGGATGTGTTGAACCGCCGACGAAGTAAAGCCCTTCGTAGAGATCACTTTTCGATGGAATCTTGAAGCCGCCGTTCTTTTTCCGATCGGCAGCCACACCGTAAATCGAACCGCCGTTCGGACCGTATAGTGATTTCAAGTCTTCCGGTGTAAAGCGGTATTCGAATTCAATCGATTCACGTAAATCGGTCAGTCCCATCCGTTCTAATTTATCAAGGACGACTTCACGATACGCATCCCAATCGGTTTTGCCGTCTTGTTTCGTCAGTGGCGGAACGTGCGTCAAGACAAACAGATTGTCTTTTCCTTCCGGTGCCTGGGAAGCATCTGATTTAGAGGAGACACCGACATAAATCGTCGGATCCTCTGGTGGGACACCTTCCTTGAACATTTGGGCAAATTCCCGTTCCGGATCATCCGAGAAGAAGAAGTTATGGTGCTTAAGATCTTTATACTCGCGGTTCACACCAAGTAACAGGACAAGACCGGAAACGGACGGAACGAAGGACTGATTTAACTTTTTAGCCTGTTTTGGTCCTTTTTTCTCTGAGATGAGATGTTGATAGGTCGGAATGACCTCCAGGTTTGAGACGACGACATCAGCCGGATAAAATGTACCGTCTGTCGTTTCCACGCCGACCGCACGTTTGCCCTCTGTGACGACACGTTCGACAGGTGTATTGACATGAATCGTCACCCGGAGTTCATCGAGCACGGTTTTCATGGCACGGGCGATATTGTACATGCCGCCTTTGACGTAATAGATACCAAGTCCCATCTGAACATAAATCATCTGGTTGAAGACGGCAGGAGCTTCGTAAGGGTTGGAGCCGACGTACATGACCATATAATTAAACAGTTGCTCCAGATACTTGTTGTTCAAGTGTTTTTTCGTACCGCTTGCTACCGTATTGAGCGGATCCATCTTAAGTAATTCAGACATCGTATGATATTTTTTTAAGTCCTTTAAATCTTCGAGACTGTACTTGTAGAAACTATCCAAACACAAATCGTACATTTTTTTAGAATAGCTGAACAGTTCGACAAAATCAGCCTGATCGGAGACTTTTTTGAACTCCTCGAGCATGCCCGGAAGATCGCCTTTGACGTCGAGTTGTGTTCCGTCTTCAAAGAAAGTCCGCCATTGCGGTTCGATCCGTTCGATTTCCAGATAGTCGTCCAGTCGACGGTGAACGCTCGTAAACAATTGCTCGAGCACCCAAGGCATCGTCAAAATCGAAGGACCGGTATCGAATGTAAACCCTTGGCCGCTGCGTTGGTTCAATTTACCGCCGACATTTCCGTTTTGTTCGAGCATCGTGACCTCATAACCGTCTCCCGCAAGGCGGATTGCGGCTGACATACCTGCTAAACCTGCTCCAATAACGACTGCCTGTTTCTTCAAAAAAATCACATCTCCTTATGTCTTAGTAGATAAACGGAATCAAACGTTTTCTTCTGCGGGCCCAATCCGTATAGGCAGGACCAAATCCTTCCGTCAACATCCGTTCCTCGATTCGAATACGGTGAAGCAAAGCGATGAACATCAGAATTCCGGCACACAACGCGACAAGCAAGTTCCCAAAGTACAGCGGGAAACCTAACGTGATGAAAAACAGACCGGTATATAGGGGATGGCGTAATGCTCGGTAAGGACCCGTACTGACAAGTCGATCGCCCGGATTGACAGCGACGTGACGGGTAAACTGATGCTTGAGATGATAAATCCCCCAGTAGCGTAGAGAGACACCGGAAGTCAAAAAGAGCAATCCGATTTCACGTGACAGGGGGAAACGAAGTGAATCGCTGAACAGAACGGAAAAAAGGATCGTCGTGAGTAAAGTAGCTAAAATCCAGTAAAAGCTTTGCCGTTCTTCCAGTGGAGAAGGTTCCTTCTTACGGTTTCGGAAAAGAAACAATTCAAGTAACCAAAGAAGAGAGACGGCGATGAACACTTTGTCTAAAATGGTCATAAGATTCGCCCCTGACTGATGCCAATCATTATTTAAAGAAAACGCATACAAGAAATGTTTACCCGAAAGACTGAATGTTCAATCCTTGTGCTGGACAATCCGACTTCATTTGATTGAAGCCGAAAGAATTAATTCATTTTGATTACACCCTGTAGAAAAAATGGTGGCGTTCTGAAATGAATGTTATTCTAAAAACAAAGATTAATTACCCTGTTTTGGAAAAAAGGAGTTTTATGAGATATGAAAAAACTAAAGAAAACGCTGACCGGGTTACTGGCAGTCCTTCTGTCACTCGTCAGTTTTTCACTGGCCGCAGAAGCATCCAGTTATCGCCAAGCGAAAACACCGCTTAACCTTCGAAGCGGAGCTTCGACAAGTAAAGCTGTTGTCACCGTTATCCCGACCACTGTTTACGTCAATGAGATCAGTCGGCTCGGGACATGGTCAAAAGTCCGTTATGGAACACAGACAGGGTACGCAAGCACAAAATATTTACTGACAGATCAACAAATCGGCGGATTGCGGATCGGAAAAACATTAATCGTTAATCCTAATCTTCCGTTACGTTCTACGTATGCCCCAGGTGAAAGTACGGTCGCACGGGCAGCCTTTGAGAAAATGAGACGTGCTGCCAAAGCGGACAACATTACGCTAGTCGCATTTAGTACATACCGTTCATATGCGTATCAAAAAGCATTATTTGAAAAATATGTGGCGCGGGATGGCTTTGAAAAAGCCAGTACGTACAGTGCACAACCGGGTAAAAGCGAACATCAGACAGGACTTGGTTTTGATATCGGTGGAGCAGATTCCTCGAAATATGCCAAGTTCAGCTTTTCCAGTACAAAAGAAGCCAGATGGTTGGCTGCCAATGCGCATCGTTACGGGTTTCATCTTCGTTATCCGCTTGGAAAAGAATCATGGACCGGATACACATACGAAAGCTGGCATTTCCGCTATGTCGGAGCAACACTTGCTGCACAGTTGAAAATGACCGGGTTAACGATGGAGGAATATTATCAACTGGCTCCTGGTAAACCAAGCACACCGTAACAGGTTTCGTTTCAAGCTTTGAATGGTAAATAAATGGTGTATTTCCTCATCGTCAACAGCGGCAATCCGTTTTTTTTCGAAAGAGGTGGAAAGTTGTGGCGAAAAAAGAAGAGAAACACCATATCATGACCTTTACATTTGAAGAGGAAGCGATATCGTACCAGGTATTCAGTGAGTTGAAGAAGTATCATGCAAACGGTCAGATTGATTTTGAACAAATTGCTGTCATCAAACGAAGTGAAAGCGGGGCTTTTTCTTTTGAAGATGCCGTTGACTTAAGCGGTTCCAACAAAGCATTTAAAGGTTCCCTGATCGGTATGGCCGTCGGAATTCTTGGAGGACCGTTCGGGATTTTACTCGGTTCGATGACCGGGATGCTGATTGGCGGTTCGAAAGACTTAAAAGAGAATCAAGCCGTTCAAGAAACATTCAAGCGGACACTCGGTGTGATTCCACCGGGAAAGACGGGTATCATTGCAATCGGAGAAGAATTCGAACCTTCTGTACTGGACGGACTCGTCGCGAAACATAACGGAACAATTGATCGGACCGATGAATTGCTCGAAAAATAATCAAAAAAATCCTTCCCTCATGAATGAGAGAAGGATTTTTTTTTTAGGATTGACGTTCTTTTTTGACCTTTTTGAAGAAGAACAGTTCATAGACGACAGGGACGATAATGAGCGTCAAGAGTGTTGACGTCGTCAGTCCGCCGATGACCGTCAAGGCAAGTCCTTTTGAAATCAGGGTACCGGATGATGTCGTCAGAGCGAGCGGAACAAGCGCCATGATTGTAGCGAATGCCGTCATCAGGATCGGGCGAAGTCGTGTTTTACCGGCTTCAATCAAGGATTCCCGAATCGGTAAACCGCGTGTGATGTTCTGACCAATCCGGTCAACGAGTACAATCGCGTTGGTCGTGACGATTCCGATGAGCATCAGGAATCCGATCATGACACTGACCGATAATGGTTCGTTCGCTAAGAACAGTGTGACGAGTGAACCAATCGGAACGAAGATGAGCGATGAAAGAATAATGAACGGAATCCGTGCTTTTCCGAACGTGATTAACATCGTCAAGTAAACGAGACCGATGGCGACGACGATGGCAATTCCAAGAGACTGGAAGATTTCGACCGTATCATCATTTCCACCGCCGCTTGTTAAGGAAACGCCGTCCGGCAAGTCGATTTTTTCGACAGCCGCTTTGACGTCACTCGAAACAGTTTGGACGTTATCGCCTTTGACTTGACCCGAGACACGGGCGTAAACTTTACCGTCCAGCTTTTGAATCGATGTGAACGTATCGACTTCTTTGACAGTTGCCACGTCTTTCAGAGCGACAGGACCTGCAGCAGAGAAGAGTTGGACGTTCTCGAGATCTGCTTTCGACGTCAAGTCTTCCTTATAAGACAATTGGACGTCCTGGTCTTTGTTATCAAGGTTAAGGGTGCCGACCGTAACAGGTTTCGTTTGGTCGTTGACCGTACCAAGAATCTGGAAGCCGGACAAACCACGATCGCTGGCTTTTTCAGAGTTGATTTCAACGAGGAATTGTTTTTGTTTCTCGCTGAAGTTATTCGTCACGTATTTTAGATCATTGTTTTTGTTCATGTTGTCTTCAACTAATTTAGCAGCTTTTTGTAGTGCTTCTAGATCAGTCGAGAACAAATCAACGTCAACGTTGTTGTTCGATGGGGGACCGCCAGTTGAAAGCTCAGCGACGCTGATTTTAACGTCGACATCGTCTTCTTTTGCGATATCCTCCATTTTAGTTTCTAGGGATTTGATTGTCTTTTCAACATCGACCCCGTCTTTTAAGTTCAAGAAGTAGCTGGCTTTGTTATCAAGTCGCAACCCGGTCGTGAAATCACGGGCTCCGACGGATGTCGTGACATCAGCAATCGCTTTTTCCTGATCAAACATTTTTTCCATGTTGAGCGATACATCACTCGTTTTTTCAAGTGAAGTCGCAGCAGGAAGTTCAAGTGAAGCCGTCAGTGTTTTTGAAGCTTCGTTCGGAATAAAGGTAAAGCCGAGTTGCGGTACAATCGCAAGCGAACCGCCAAGTAACAAGAACGAAACGACTAAGATGATTGCTTTATGCGACAACGATTTTTCAATCAGTTTGCCGTACCAGCGTTGTAAGGCGCCTTCTTTTTCTTCCGCCGGGACCTTTTTAAAGGCGAATTTCGCCAAGATCGGCACAATCGTAATCGCGACAAGCAGGGAAGCAAGTAACGAGAAGATGATCGTCAATGCAAACGGTAAGAAGAATTTACCGGTAATACCGCCGACGAAGCCGATAGGTAAGAAAACAACGACGGTCGTAAGCGTCGAAGACGTGATGGCCTTCAAGATTTCTTTTGTCGATTGTTCAATGACTTCATCCGTCATCCCGCCATTCGACTTGCGGACCCGCCGGAAGATATTTTCGATGACGACGATACTGTCATCGACGACCCGACCAACAGCGACGGCCATCCCGCCGAGTGTCATGATGTTCAGTGAAATATCCTGCCAGTTCAGGAAAATGGCTGCAATCAAAAGCGACAACGGAATCGAGACAATCGCGATGATCGTCGCCCGGATATTACGTAAGAACAGCAGAACGGCGAGTGAAGCAAACAGCGCACCGAGCAATCCTTCTTTTACTAGTGTTGCAACAGATTCTTCAATATCTTTTGCAGAATCAATCCCGATCGTATAATCGATTTGGTCATCGTATTTGTTTAAGATTTTTGTGACACCATCGGCGATTTCAACCGTATTAGCATCCTGTTTTTTCGTAATGGCCATCGAGAGAGAATCTTTTAAGTCATATCGTGTTTTTTCACTTTGTTTTGAGACGGCTTCGATGGTCGCGACGTCTGAAAGGCGAATCGGTTCAGTTGGTGCCGCTTGTTCTGTCGGAGCACCTGGAGCGCCGTCGACAGAACCGGCCGGAGGTCCTGATTGAGCCGGTTGACCTTGACCGCCTGATGCCGCACCGGAAGCGGCGCTTGACGTGAGTTGGAGATTTTTTAATTTATCCAAGTTTTCCAGCTTTTCTTCCACCCGGATTGGAATCTTCGAATCACCTTCTGCGAGCTGCCCGGACGGGAAGGAAACATACTTGGCATTAATTTGTTCTTTAATACTGGATAACGATAAACCGGCCGCTGTTGCTTTTTTGTTGTCGACCGTAATTTGGACTAAATCATCTTTATATCCACCAACAGAAACACTGTTGATTCCCGGAATTTTATTGAGTTCCGGTTCGATTTCATTCTTTAAGAGGGACTCAATCTCTTTTCCATCTTTACTAAAGAAGGAGATGTTGTAGATTGGGAACGATCCGAATGAGAAGCGGTTCAGCTTCGTTGTGGCTTCTTCCGGAAGATTGGCATCCTGAATCGCCGCGTCAATTTGTTGTTCGACCTTGTCCATATCGGTATCAAATGGGAATTCGATATTGATGATTCCAATACTTTCATAAGCAGAGCTCGTAATTTTTGTCGAGCCCTCGATTCCTTTCAGTGCTGTCTCGAGTTTTGAGACGACCTGTTTGTCGACATCATCCGGAGATGCGCCTGGATACACAGCTTCTACTGAAATTTGAGGAAATTCAATTTCAGGAAACTGATCCACTTTAAGCTGAGAAAACGAATATACGCCGCCCAAAACTAATAAAATAGCAATAATAAATACAGCGACAGAGTTCTTTAAACTAAACCTTGTTAAAAAATTCAACAGTTACCCCTCCTTTATTTTATATGTGCTTATTTACATAGTAGAGGACGAAACGAAACCCTGCAACTTTGAACTGTAGAGCAGAAAGAAAAAATATAATGAAAAAATTAAAGAAAAGTCTTTACAGTTTTCAATATGTTGCTATAATAAACATATACCCAGAACACACCAACATGATTCTGTAGCTCAGCTGGGAGAGCGCTACCTTGACAGGGTAGAGGTCGCTGGTTCGAGCCCAGTCAGAATCATACCGAACTCCCGTTCATCACACGATGAACGGGAGTTTTTTCATATGACGGTTTGTCAAATTAAGTGCAACACTTCTTCCGTGAAGACCTCGTATGCAGTTTTCCAGTTAAGACATTTTCGTGGTCTCCCATTAATCCAGGCGAGCGCTTGAGCGATTTCAGAGCGACTGACCTTTCCGAAATCTGTCCCCTTCGGGAAAAATTCACGGAGAAGACCATTGGCGTTCTCGTTACTACCACGCTGCCAAGAAGAATACGGATCTGCAAAATACATGGGTAAGCCTAACGTGTCACGAATTCGTTCATGACAGCTAAACTCTTTTCCGCGATCTGTCGTCGCAGTTTGGAACGTTCCCAACGGGAAGGAAAGATGTAATGCTTGAATCGCAGACTCCATCGATTGAGCGGACCGATTTTCCATCGGTACAGCGAGATAAAAACGACTCTTTCGCTCGACGAACGTTGCGACACAGGCTTTTGACGTCCCTCTACCCGATACAACAGTATCAAGCTCCCAATGTCCAAACGTTTGACGCCCTTTGACGTCGGACGGACGTTTACTGATTGGCAGTCCGACGTTGAAGCGTCCGCGCGTCTCACTTGGTTTCTGACGCTTTCCCTTTTGCCGAAGAAGTCCAGAATCGGCCTCGACGAGGCCACTATAAATCCAACGATAAATTGTCTTGAACGAGAGTCCTTCTTCTTGGAATAATCGTCCGGCAATTTGTTCAGGGGACCATGTCTCCCGTAATTTTTCGAGGATGAAGATTCTTTTTTCGAGCGTAAACTTCGTACGTGCACCGCACTTCTTTTTTCGCTCCACATAACGCTGGTCAGCATGAGAAGAATCGTAATGAGGATTTCGTTTCAATTCTCGTGAAATCGTAGAAGGTTGACGCCCCAGGCGTCCCGCAATCTTTCGGACAGAGAAACCTAGCTCGAGATACGTCTCTATTTGACTCTTTCTGATATGGTAAGATGAATATAGCTCATAACGAATCCTCCGTTGAATTTTGTGTGGTAACTCTATTCTACACGAGGCCGTTATGGGTTTTTTTTGTGTTTTCAGCTAGGTGTTGCACTTAATATTACAATTCGTCATATAAAAAAGCTGTTCCTTCATTAAATGAGGGAACAGCAGCATAAACATTTATTGAATTTCTAATCGAAGGTCGCCGATCTTTGTCCAACCAGCCATTGTCGTCATCCGGTAAAAGACGAGCGTCAAGACGCCTGGAAGGACAACGCCGGTTGCAAAAAAGATGAGGAACGCATTAAACCCCTGATTAACGAAGATGTTGAGTGGGGCAATCATTGAATTTAATCCGAGACCCGCAAGTTCATAAGGGACTTCAAGTGAAAGAACAAGTGTCGCAATCGGTGCCGAAATCATCGCGGCCAGGAATGGGGCGACGACAAGACGCGGATTCTTTACGATATTCGGAAACTGCACTTTTGGTGTGACGAAGAACGAAGCAATCAAACCGCCGGGGTCCGTTTGACGATATGCCATCAATGTAAATCCGACAAATTGAGCCGAACAACCGATTAAAGCAGCGGCACTCGCGACCGGGTCGAGTTGAAGGGCGATTGCCAGTGCAGCCGATGAAGCGGGTGACATCAATAAGACGCTGAAGATAAGGGCAATAACAAGTGATGTCGCGATAGGTGAAGATTCGACAGATGCGGTAACCATGGCACTGAATCGTGTGAGCAGAGGTGTTGTAACGGCAGCGGCACCAAGACCAGTGAATCCGCCGGCAAGAACAGCGCTGACCGGGATGACCATCATGTCGAACTTCGTTTTACCGGTCATCCGTTTTCCGACGAAGACGGCAACGGCGGCTGCGAGTAATGCACTGATTGGTTGTCCCGGTACGAGGACAAGCCCGGCATCCGTCGGTTGAAGTGCGGCACCCCCGATTGTCGCGGCAATCATCGCACTGAACAAGACCAGTGTATTTCCACCAAGCTGATAGGCGATTCCGGCTCCGAGGGCTGGAGCGAGTAAGACTTTGGCGACACCGCCAATCGTGAGTAACATCTCAATATGTAATAAATTGCCGAACGTTTCAATTAATAATCCTACCCCTAATGTCACTAACACGGCATTTGCCATACCGGCAGATACCTTTACCATTCGATCCATCGCATATTCCTTCAATTCACTCATCCTCTCTCTGTTTCTCTCTAGTTCGTTTTGCCATTAAAAAAACCTATCCGTTATCGGATAGGCGCCATCATTCCTGCGGGCGCCTCATTCGATGCATCGAAAGGAGGGCCCAAAATCAATTCCGAAAATCACCGGAAAGGTTTCAGTCCCTCGAGCATAGAATAATCAGTCGGCCAGCAATTTGTTTAACATTCATAAAAATGATTCCCCTCTCAATGAATTTTTCTAAGCCTAACACGGGTAAGATAAATAATCAATATTTTCTGACAATTTATTTTCAATGATTTTCAGACTTAAAATCAGGGGAAAGATAAGAATGGCATCAGATAAACATTGGAGGCGGTTTCATGAAATTTGCAGTCATCACAGATATTCACGGAAATGTAACGGCACTCAAAGCCGTTCTAAATAGAATAGCGGAAGAAGGGGAGATCTCGGAAGTCTTCTGTCTTGGAGATTTGATTGGGATTGGACCACAAACGAACGAAGTCATCGAAATTGTGCGATCGACACCACAAATGACGACGATCAGCGGAAATCATGATGAAAATGTCCTGGCGTTAATCCATGGTCAAAAATATCCGGACAGTTACCGTCATGCGAAAAACCACCACCAGTGGATTGCCGATCAGTTAACACCGGATAATCAATCGTTTCTCGAACAACTTCCAAGAACCGTCCGGAAAACATTTTCGGAACAGGAAGTATTGTTTACACATTATGCGTATCTGGATGAAACAAAAGCGATTGGGGAGGAACCGTTGGCGGAAGCAGTGGATGGAACCGAACAATCCCTGCCCGAGCTCTTTAAAGATGAGCGGGCGAGCCTGGTCTGTTTTGGACACCATCATCCGAGACAGTTGGTCCGGGCGAAGGGGATAACTTACCTGAATCCAGGGGCACTCGGCTGTCAGCCGGAAGCTGTAGCGCCATTTGCGGTAGTCGAACTGAACAGCGGAGAGTGGAATGTGAATGTCATTGAAGTAAAGTACGATGACCGACCATACCTTGAAGCGTTTAATGCGGCACCAATGCCGGAAAAAGAATTGTTGCGTAGACTTTTTCTCGGAGGAAGAACATAAAAAAACGATCCGTCTGCAAGAGTACGGATCGTTTAATGAGAAACAATGTTTCATAAAAAACGGCTTAAAAGAGAAAGACCTAAAGGGACGGCAATGAGTAAAATCCCGATGATTCGTTTTGTCCGGCTCCGTTTCCACTGAAAAGCGAGCGACAGGAACGGAGATAAAAGAAATCCGACGAACAGCGTGATTAACGTCAGGATAAAAAATAGAAAGTCTGTTTTGGAACTGGTACGGGTGTACGATTTCCACATATCAACGAGCGATACAATGACGTAGACCAGCAAAGCTAACGTGAAAAGAAAATTGGACAGTAAAAGCTGCGACAAATAAAACACTCCATTCAGGTACGAATAAGAATTGATTACGCAAAAACAGCCTCTCCATTTATCGAGAGGCTGTTTTCATTATAACAATTTTAACATCGCTTGACTGATTGTTTTTAGATCAAGTGGTTGCCCGATCAGCGGCCATTCAGAAATCAAGGCAATATACGTTTTGAACAGCAGGAACGCAGTTACTTCGACCGGAACTGCTGGAGACCGTTTTTCAAGTTCCAGCCGCGTCTCCAGCAGATTCTTTATATATTCGACGATATGTTGCTCGATTCGAATCCGTAGCTCCGACATCTCCTGGAGTTTCAACGTCTGGGTTTCTTGTGTGATTTGTAAGATAAACAGATGTTGCTGTTGATGATTGACAATGGCATCAATCATCGCCTGTTTATTTTCTTCGACAGAAGCTGTCGTCGTATAGGCGTTTTCCGCTTCTGCTTTCATCTCCTGCAAGACCCGTGTGACGAGGGATTCAAACAAATCAAGTTTACTTTCAAACAATTGATAGACAGTTGGTTTTCCAACATGAGCTCGTTTGGCAACACGTTCGATGGTCGTTCCTTTATATCCGAGTTCTGAAAAGCAGGACATCGCTGCATCTAAAATGAGATGTTCTTTATCAGACAGTGTCATGGCGTTTTCTCGCTTTCGTTGAGAGTAAGATTCGTTTTCCGCCTAAAGCACCAGCGAAGCTGATAACAAGTGCAGAAAACAGAATCAAACCAAGGATTTGTCCGTTTGTGATGAGTGTGTCAGTAACGCCGATTCCAAGTGCCTCACGGAAACCTGTGACTGAATATGTCATCGGCAGGAAGCGGTGAATCGATTGGAAGAAGCTTGGTGTCATTTCGACCGGGAATGTTCCGCCGCTGCCGCCAATTTGCAGTAACAACAGTAGGAAGGCGCTGAATTGTCCGACCCGACCAAAGAGCATTGTTAACGTAAAGAGTAACGTAATGAAGGTCATACCTGTTAAGGCGGCAAATCCGTACAGCGCAGGCGTACTTGCGACATCGGCATCGAGTACATAGACGATAGCGACGGAAGCCGCAATCCCTTGTAGCGCACCAATCGGTAAGATGATCGATAGTTTACCGACGAGGAAACGCCATGTTAATGTCTCGCCGTGTTCAGGACGAATCTGGTAAACGGAAGAGAACATCAACGCACCGGCGAATAAAGCGATGCTGAGAATGTAAGCTGCAAGACCGGATCCGTAGTTGTTGACGGTTGAATAATCGTGTTCTTTTAAGACGACGGGCTCAGCGAGCATATTATCCCGGGCATTCGATGGTTTCACAGTCGCATCTTTTGCCCCTTTACCGAGTTCCGTTTTCAATGTGTTGGCTCCGTCTGCAAGTTTAGAGTTACCGTCTGCGAGACGCGATGCTCCGTCTGTCAGTTGACCGGCACCGGAGGAAATGGCAACGGCACCGTCCGATAACTGTCCGAGACCTGAGGTCAATTGACCGGATGCCGTACTGGCATCGTTCGCACCAGTTGCCAGCTGTTGTGCCCCAGCTGTTAACTGGCTGCTTCCGGCAGCTGCTTTATGCACGCCGTCTGTATAAGCCGTCAAACCTTGCGTGAGCGTGCCTTGTCCTTGTTCGAGACTTTTTGCACCGGCAAGTAGTTGAGTTTGTCCTTGCTCTAATTGTTTTGAACCAGCAAGTAGTTGGGTTTGTCCTTGTTCTAATCGTTTTGAACCGTCAAGCAGTTGTGCTAGCCCACCATCGAGTTGCGAAACAGCAGAAGCGATACTTTGACCACCAACTGCAAGCTGATTGATTTTTTCTGTGGCGTCATTTGCTTGAGCAAGACTGGCATCAAGAGCAGATTCTTGCTGTGCTAAATTTTGAACGTTTTGTTCCATCGTTGCGATGGATTGAAGCAAAGCACCTTTTTCTTCTTCCGTTAACGTTTCAGATGAAGCAATGACGTCCTTGATGCTCGCGACGTTTGCTTCAAGCGCTTCACGACGTGAACTCAACTCTTGTTTCAGCGTATCCGCTGCCGCGTTGACTGCTGCCAGCGAGGCATTGGCTTCTTGAGCCCGGGCGTTCAATTGGTCGAGACCGGCTGTGAACTGTGGCAAGTTCTTGTCGAGCTTCGACGCACCGGCCGAAGCTGTTTCGAGACCTTGACGGAGTTCCGTCGATCCGGCAGCTGAACTCTCGAGACCTTGACGAAGTTTCATCGATCCGGCAGCTGAACTTTCGAGACCTTGGCGAAGTTTCGTTGATCCGGCCTGCAAATCGGCTGAACCTTTCATTAACTTCCCGCTGTTGTCATCGAGTTGATTGAGGCCGCTCGATAATTCACCAGATTTCTCAGCTAGTGTTTGTGTTCCACCGCTTAATGTGTTGAGACCGCTTGTCAGCTGAACGGAACCGTCTGCGGCTTTTGTTAAGTTTGTGGACAACTCATTTGTCCCGCTCGTTAATTTACTGAGATTCGTCGTCAGTGTTTTGGCGCCATCTGTTGTTTTCTTCGCTCCGTCCTCGAGTTTCGCCGAACCTTCGGATGCATCTTCGAGTCCTTTGGCAATTTTTTTAAGGGATCCGAAAATCGCACTGCTGTATTGTTTCGTGACGGATTTACGGATTTTTTCGTTTAATTGTTTGGCAGCGGCGCTGGAAATCTGCGTACCGGAATAGTTTTTGGCCGGATTCAGATAATACTCCAGCTCAATTTTTTTCGGGTGATCGTCGAGTAACGTAGTCGCATTATGAGAAAACTTCTTCGGGATGACGACTGTCATGTAAATATCACCGGCGCGAAGCTTTTTAGCCGCATCTTTGCGTGAGAGATACTGCCAGTCAAAGTCATCATTTTTTTTCAGTTTTTTGACGAACTGATTTCCGATGTCAATTTTTTCTCCTTCGAACTTCGTCGCCTTGTCTTCATTGACGACTGCGACCTTGATGTTTTCTGTCTTACCATACGGATCCCAGAAAGCAGATAAAAAGATCGAGTTGTAAAGAAACGGGACGAGGATAAGTGCAAGAATCACGATGATCATCATCGGGCTTTTTAATTTTTTCCATTCTGAGCGAAACATAAATCAAATCTCCTTCTTGAAACTAAAAACTAATTTAAGTTTCTGGTTTTGATGAGATTTACTTTACGCTCTTTTAGGAAGGAAAGCAACTACTTAAGTCGATGAATTTCTGATATGAAGAATTGTTTCTCTTTTGTAATCATTCCAGACGAAAAACGCATCCAACCAATAAAGGAAGGATGCGTTTAGACTTAGGGAATCAATAAAATTTTTCCGGTGCTCTGACGGCTTTCCAAATAATCATGAGCCCGTTGTCCGTCCGAGAGGGAGAAGATAGTCGGAGAGGCGATTTGCAGTTGACCGGATTCCAACCAACTGAACAGTTCACCGGCCCGACGGATACGTTCTTCACGAGTCGTCAGGACGTTCCATAAGTCCCCGCCGGTCAATGTTTTCGAAGTGTCCATCAGGAACCGTGGATCAACTGAGACCGGATCCCCGCCGGCCATGCCGTAAAAGACGACTGTTCCGTGGATTTTCGTCACTTCGAAACTGTTCATCAACGTCGATCCGACCGATTCGTAGACGACATCGACGCCACGCTGATCCGTCAGTGTTAAAATCTGTTCGACCCAGTTATCCGAATATAAAAAGACATGTTCGGCACCGGCTTGTTTAGCGATATCCGCCTTTTCCATCGATGACGTTAAACCAATCGGAATGGCTCCGTGTAATCGGACAATCTGTGTCAACAATTGACCGACGCCACCGGCTGCTGCGTGGACCAATACCAAATCTTTCGGCCGGATGGTATAGCTGTCCCGTGTCAGGTAGTGCGCAGTCAAACCTTGTAATAGAACGGAAGCAGCTGTTTCGTACGAAACAAAATCCGGTAAAGGAATCACTTTATCGACGGGTGCGGCAACGAATTCGGCATTCGCGTTCGGGACGTCGGCAAAGGCTACCCGTTGCCCGACTTGAAGATCAGTCACAGCAGCACCGATTTGTGTGATGATCCCTGAACCCTCGTAACCGAGCAGGTAAGGCGGCGTGCCTTCCAAATGATAATTGCCTTTCCGGCGGTAGATGTCGGCAAAGTTTAATCCGATAGCCTTCATTTCAATTAATACTTCATTCGACTGGATTTCAGGAGTCGGGTGTTCTTCGTAATGCAGTACACTTGAATCTCCGAAGGTACGAAATGTGAGAGCTCGCATAGTAAATACACGTCCTTTTTAGTAGTTGTCAAAGGTAGTATAATTCACTTAAGCAGAAAATCCTTTTCATATGCGTTAGAGTAAGGAAAAAGAAGGTGACACTATATGAAACAAATCCTGCTCGGTGGGATTCATTTTTATCAAAAAGTGATTTCACCGATGAAACCGGCGACCTGCCGATTTTATCCGACCTGCTCGCATTACGGAAAAGAAGCAATCGAGAAACACGGTGCCTTAAGGGGCGGTTATTTGACGACCCGTCGTTTGTTACGTTGCCAACCGTTCCATCCGGGCGGACTCGACTTTGTACCGGAGACATTTGACTGGAAAGCGCCGTTACAACGGGAAAACCCGGCAGAACATCAAAAGTAATTCAAAAAGAGTCTGAGCTCGTTAAACGAGTTCAGACTCTTTTTTTGAATGTTACAGGTCACCGGTTAAAAATTGTGCTTTTCCTAAACCGAAACTCCAGTCAGCTGCATCATTCTCGACGATTGAGACCATCAGATCAGCAGGCGAGAGTCCACATACAGCTTCCAACCGTTCAGCCAGTAAACGATAGAGTGCCTGCTTTTTCTCCTCTGTCCGTGTTTTACTTGTCACGCTGATAACGACGACTTGATTGGAACGTGTCAACCCGAGTCCGGTATCCTCAATGATCATTTCGTTCGCTTTATGCGTATGAACGATTTGATAACGATCCCGTTCCGGTACGTCAAAAGCTTCCAGCATCGCCTCATGGGCAGTATCGAGTAAAAGTTTCAGTTCTTCATCCGAGCGCCCTTCAATGACATCAAAACGCAGTAGTGGCATAGTCATCTTCCTTTCTATCTATATGTAGAAGTACGGGAAACCCCGTACTTCATATTTAAGCTTATCTTATTCAAAGAATGGTTTGTACTGACGGCGTTCGTGCATGACAGACAACCACTGCACAGTCGAGAATTCTTCAAGGACCCATTCTCCGTTGAAGCGGCCGAGACCTGAGTCTTTTTCGCCGCCGAACGGCATATGCGGCTCATCGTTGACGGATTGGTCATTGATGTGAATCATGCCTGTTTCGACTTGAAGTGCAAATTCTGTTGCGCGTTCAATTGAAGAACCGTGAACAGCACCGCTTAATCCGTAAGGAAGTGAGTTGGCGAGTTCAAGTGCCTCTGCGTCGTCTTTAAATGGAATGATGACAGCGACTGGTCCGAAGATTTCGTTTTTAGCAAGCGGCATATCGTTTGTAACGCCTGTTACGACCGTAGGAGCGATGACGTTTCCGTCTGCTTCACCGCCGACACGGACTGTTGCACCCGCTGCTTTAGTTTTTTCGATTTCTTCCATGATGCGGTCGACTTGCGATTGGTTGATCAACGGTCCGACTTGTGTGCGTCCGTTTGATGGATCACCAAATTGAAGTTCTTTGACACGCGCAACGTATTTTTCAACGAATTCATCATGAATGGATTGAGCAACCAAAATCCGGTTCGTCGACATACAAATTTGACCTTGGTGATAGAACTTGCTGTAAACCGCTGATTCGACAGCACGATCAAGATCAGCATCGTCCAGTACGACGAATACATTGTTTCCGCCGAGTTCAAGCGCTGTCTTTTTCAAGTGTTTTCCTGCAAGTTCACCGATGTGACGGCCGACTTCAGTAGAACCCGTGAATGAAATCAAACGTGGAACCGGATGCTCGACGATGGAGTCGCCGATTTCTGATCCGCGACCGACGATGACGTTTAAAACACCTTTTGGTAAGCCGGCTTTTTCAAAAAGACTGGCGAAAATCAAACCGCCTGAAACCGGTGTATCAGTTGCCGGTTTGACGACGACCGCGTTCCCGATAGCGATAGCTGTTGCGATTGAACGGACAGCAAGGTGGAACGGGAAGTTCCATGGGCTGATGACGCCGATGACACCAAGCGCTTTCCGGTAAATCCGGTTTTCTTTGCCAGGTACGACAGACGGACGAATTTCGCCGTGCATCCGTAATGGGAAAGTAGCAGCTTCTTTGACGATCAAGACAGAGGCAAGGAACTCGCCTTCAGCTTTAATGCGTGTACTGCCGGACTCCTTAATCAGCCAATTGACGATTGTTTCTTTTTCTTCGTACATGACTTTTAAAAATTCTTCAATCAATCCTTGGCGTTTCAGTGCCGGCACTTTTGCCCACTCTTTTTGGGCGACTTTGGCAGATTGGTAAGCATCATCCAAGTCATCGTTGTTAGCTGCTGAAATCTCAAACAGCGTTTCGCCCGTGAAAGGATTCGTATTTGTCATATTGCTGTCACTTGCGCCTTTGCGCCACTGACCGTTAATGAAAATTTTAGTGAAATCTGTGTTGAGTGTTGATTCAGTATGCTCTGACATAGCTTTTCATCTCCAATTCGTTTTGATAACACTTAAGTTATTCACGTTATGTGAAGAAGTAAAACACAAACCGACACTTTCACAAAGTGAATTGACTCGGCGGATTTTAATAAAGATGCCTGAGGACGTTTTACTAGATGAAGAAACAGGAATTAAAAATATATCGATATATTAGAGTGGAGTGGATGGAATGTGCAAAAGCTGAAATTGGTTTACCGGGAAACGAATTGGTGGTGGCCGCTCCTTTATGGGGTAGGCGGAGCAGTGTTGACGGCGGTTGTTCTGATGGTGGATTTGTATGCAAAAGAACTGTTTCCGAATGACTGGAAAACAACACTCGGTTTGGCTCAGACCATTCACAGTGCAGTCTTTACCGGATTATTAACGATGATGACATTTACGTTCTCGACGATTTTGGTCGTCCTGACAACCTATTCCTCACAATTTTCTCCCCGTACCTTACCGAACTTTATTGAAAATCGACAAGTTCAACATATTTTCGGGATTTTTATCGGAACCGTCACGTATTCGATTACGATGTTGTTCTTCATGCGACCGTCATTGAAAGATAGTGTCGTCGCTTCTGCCGTCGCCGTCATCGTTGTGTTGATCGCGGTCATTGCCTTTGTCGCATTCGTGCATATCGTCAGTCAATCGATTCGGGTCACGACGTTACTCGATCGTTTACATGAAGAAGGCTGTACGCTGATTGACGAGCATGTGGAAGCAATCGACGGAGGTCAGTATCAATTGGTGCCGGAAAACCGGTCGACGTATTCATTCGGACTTACCGCTCCGCAAACCGGTTATTTACAGGCAATCGATTATGAATTGCTGATGAAGTCAGGTGAGCGCGTCGCGATTGAGGTGACGATCGGGAGTTATGTCACGCAAGGGCAACGGATCGGCAGTGCCGAAAAAGAACATGTAGAACAAGGAATTCTTGTCGGCCCAACGCGTTCAGCAGAACAAGATTTTGCGTTTGTGATTCAAAAGCTGTCTGAAGTGGCACTTCGGGCGATTTCACCCGGGATTAATGATCCGAATACCTCACGCCATGCGATGCGGCAAATCGGTGATTTATTCAGACGGTACACCATGCTTCCGGACGGCGATCTCCTGGTCAACGGGGAAGGGTCGGTAACAGTCAAGCGGCTTGCGTTTTCTGAACTGTTGTACTTGACGTTTTATCAACTGCGGCATTACGGCGAAGAGGATATTTCAGTCCTTTCGACGATGCTTGAGTCACTTGAAATCATGAAACGGAATGCTTTACCGGAACATAGAGCGAGCATTGACCGGTTCATTCCATTTGTCTGCTCGGAGGTCGACTGGTCGGCATTAAACGACTGGGACCGTCAACATTTGGAGCAGGCTCAAAAAAGGGCACTTTCATGAAACCAGTCGCAGCTTTTTAACGTAATCAAGAGAAGAAAGAACAGCAGAAAGTAGGAGATTGGCATGACTATCATATTATGGAGTTTGATTGCAGTCTGTTTTTTGGCTGCGTTCGCAGGACTTGTCTATCCTGTCATTCCAAGTGCACCGTTACTCATCATTGGATTTTTGATTTATGGATTTGGATTCGGTTTTACCGAGTTGACCGTCAGTTTCTGGGTCATTCAAGCTATCTTCGTTATCCTGTTATTTACGTTAGATTATTTGGTCAGCTCTTATACCGTTGATCGACGCGGCGGTTCACAGGCCGCAAAAATCGCGACGACCGTCGGTTTGATTGCCGGTCCCTTTATCCTGCCTGGGATTGGATTGTTGATTTTCCCGTTCGTCTTTGCGATTTTAACGGAAAAAATCATCAGTAAGAAAACATGGAAGGATTCTGTTTCAATCGGAATCGGGACTGTGTTGGGCATTCTGTCGAGTGCCTTATTAAAAGGGATCGCCATGCTGTTAATGATTGTCGTATTCATCCTGTATGTCGTGTAAGGGAAAAGAAAGATTATCTGCAAGTACACATTTTCCGAGAGTTCCGTTATAGTATGAATATGAAAAAGTAGAGAAGCTTGTTCATTAAAAACAAGCTTCTTTTTGGTGGAGAAGACCGATGAGAAGCTGATCGGCTTAATTTAAATGGAGGTGAATCCCCTTAGTTTGGGGAAACGATTGGACAGTACACACGCAGTGGAGACATTCGATACAACAACGATTATCATTCGGCTTTTGATTATTGCACTTCTAATTGTGCTGACCGCTTTTTTTGTCGCAGCAGAATTTTCAGTTGTCAAAATGAGAATGTCCCGAATCGATCAATTGATTACAGAAGGCAGTAAAACCGCGAAGACGGCGAAAAAATTATTAGACAACCTGGATTATTATTTATCTGCCTGTCAGCTCGGGATTACCGTGACGGCCCTTGGACTGGGTTGGTTAGGCGAATCGACGGTCGGTGCGATTCTCGCGATGGTATTCAAGGAGATTGCACTTCCGGAATCCGTCTCGACGGTTGTTTCCTTTACGTTAGCCTTTTCCGTCGTGACATTTTTACACGTCGTCCTCGGAGAACTGGCACCGAAATCACTGGCGATTCAAAAAACGGAAGCCATTACGATGTTGCTTGCCCCGCCGCTTTATTGGTTCGGGAAAGTCATGAAACCCGTCATTTGGCTGCTCAACGGCTCAGCACGGGTCTTCTTGCGCCTGTTTGGTGTCGAACCCGTTGGTCATGAAGACGCTCACTCGGAAGAAGAAATCAAAATCATCATGACACAAAGCTACAAAAGCGGTGAAATCAATCAAACTGAGTTGTCGTACATGCAAAACATCTTTTCGTTTGATGAACGGATCGCGAAAGATATCATGTTGCCGCGGACGGATCTGATTACGATCTCAAACGATGCATCGATGGAGGACATCATTGCCCTTGTTGAAGAATACCAGTTCACCCGGTATCCGGTTGCGGAAGAAGGCGACAAAGATAAAATCTTAGGGTTTATCAATGCGAAACAATTGTTCACGGATCATATGGCGAACAAAGGGAAAGCACTGAGCTTTTATGTGCACAACCTGCCGATTGTATCGGAATATTCTCCGTTACAAGACGCGATGCTGAAGATGCAGGTCGAACGTACACCGATGGCGCTTGTCATCGATGAGTACGGTGGAACAGCCGGTGTCATCACGATGGAAGACATCCTGGAAGAAATCGTCGGTGAAATTCGCGATGAGTTTGATAAAGATGAAAAAGCGGACATCGAACAGATTCACGAGCGCTTGTACCGGATTTCAGGTCGTGTCTTGATTGACGACTTGAACGAACGGTTTAATCTCGGAATTGAAGAAGAAGACATTGATACAATTGGCGGCTGGGTCATGGCACAGGATACGGAAGTATCGAGCGGTCAGGAATTCCGTTATAAAAACCATACGGTCAAAGTCATGGAAGTCGACAATCATCAAGTTAAATCGATTTATCTACAGTTACCGGAAAAAGAACCGGTGACGGAAGAAATCGTTTGAATGTAAGACGGAAGACTACACTTCGGTGTAGTCTTTTTTTGTGAAAAAGAACACCTTTCATTGTTTATTCTTGTCGAGACAGTGGTAATACAGTTTATGTGGCCGAAACAAGCTACTAAAATTAGCGGATAAAGGGGTTCTTATTCATGACGAAAACAATTCTTACTTCACGTGCAACTGCAGTAGGGGGACGCGATGGAAAGGTCGCCTCTGACGATAACGTAATTAATTTAGATCTTGTCATGCCAGGTACAAAAGGCAAAGAAGATATTCCTACTTCAAATCCAGAACAATTATTCGCAGCAGGATACGCTGCATGCTTTGACGGGGCATTCAACCTGATGGCTCGCCAAGATAAAAAACGTGTTGAGACACGTACGAATTCTGAAGTCAGCTTACTTGAAGACGAAGAAGCAGGCGGCGTCAAAATTGCTGCTAAACTTGTTGTCGAAGTAGTTGGCGTAACAGAAGAAGAAGCACAGGACTTGCTGGAAAAAACGCATCAGTTCTGCCCGTATTCAAAAGCAACACGCGGCAACATCGATGTGGATTTGTCAGTAAAAGTCGTCGATTCTTTAGACAACTAAAATTTTATCCTCGTTGAAGGAGGGGAAGCAGATGGCTCCAAAAGAAACGGAACGACCAAACGAACAGTTTGAAGACGAACGAAAACGTTTGACGGACAAGGAACGTGAGCTTTCACCCGAACAACAGGAAGAAGTATTAAAAGGAAAAGACGAGATGCCGGACGATCCGGTTTCACCGCGAGACCGGGGAATGAACAAGTAACAAAAACTTTAATTTGGGGGATGAGCAACAATGGGTAAAAAAGTAGCAGTCGTGCTTGCTGATCATTTTGAAGATGTCGAGTTTACAGGTCCTGTCGATGCGTTAAAAGAAGCGGGTCATGAAGTAACAGTCATCGGAACAGAAAAAGGTGCAGAACTCGTCGGGAAACAAGAAGAAGCAAAAGTAACAGTCGATGTAACGATTGATGAAACATCTTCTTCAGACTTTGACGCACTATTGATTCCAGGCGGTTTTTCTCCGGACTTACTCCGTGAAGACGATCGTTTCGTCACATTTACGGAAGAGTTCGATACATCTAAAAAGCCAATCTTCTCAATCTGTCACGGTCCACAATTGATGATTAACGCGAAAATCGTCAAGGGACGCAAAATGACAGGATATAAATCGATTCGAATCGATTTAGAGAATGCGGGAGTGTCGTATGAAGACAAGGAAGTAGTCGTCGATGACAACTTCGTGTCAAGCCGTCAACCGGATGATATTCCGGCATTTAATCGCGAAATGCTAGCTAAATTAGGATAACTGCTTAAAGTGAAAATGAGCGCCCGCTGACTTCGATCAGCGGACGCTCATTTTTTAGTTTTCCGGATAATCACAAAGTTCCGTAATGACCCCATGCGAATGACGGGGGTCCATATAGATTAATCGTCGGCCGAGAGGAGTTTGACGGTAGGTGTCCTCTAAAAATGTAATTCCCCGTTGTTTTGCTTCCAAAATGGCTTGGTCCAAATCATCAACACGATAGGCAATATGATGAACGCCTTTTCCCCGTTGTTTTAAAAAGCGGGCAATCGGACTTTCCGGACTTGTCGGAGTCAACAATTCAATATGCGCATCTTCAAATTCAATGACAGCAATATTAGACGCAACCCCCGGTGTCGGATTGCTGTACTCACGAATTAACGTTCCTCCTAAAACAGTCGTATAAAACGTAATCGCTTCCTGCATATCCCGAACAGCGATGCCGGTATGATCTAAATACATAACAGTTCCTCCTTTACTTCGATAGTCATAGTGTGTCAAACTCTTTTCCAACACGCAATGAAGAAGATCCGGTTGGGGTGTCTGGATAGGAGCGAAAAGAGAACTTATCCAAAATGACATCTCACTGAAATATAATACAAGGAAAATGAATGCTATAATCAAAAACGTTCTTATAATTTTTAAAAAGTATTACTAAATTTAAATATCATCATTCGATTACTTATATAAACTACACAGAAAAAGAGGGAATACTACATGAAAAAAACGTTCGCGTCGCTCATCGTTTCGGCACTTATTCTTTCATCGACTCCTCACTTCGTAGCAGCAGATGACTTAAGTGAACAAAAAGCTAAAAACGAACAGAAGCAACAAGAAAATGCCAAAACACAAAAAAACTTAGAATCGTCCGTTAATCAAGAAGGACAAAAAATTTCCAAGACTCAGCAAGAAGTTAACCGCTTGGACGAAGCATTAAACGAAAAAATGTTTGCAGTTGAAACAAAAGACCGTCAGATCAAAGCAACTGAAGCAGAAATCGTTGAACTTGGAAAGCAGATCGAAAAGTACAAAGCGAAATTAAAACGCCAAGAAAAACTGCTTGGTGAC
This sequence comes from Exiguobacterium sp. K1, assembly GCF_033721435.1. Lineage (NCBI taxonomy): Bacteria > Bacillati > Bacillota > Bacilli > Caryophanales > Exiguobacterium > Exiguobacterium sp. K1. The sequence continues at coordinate 100,520 of NZ_JAOTIT010000005.1, forward strand.
CGTCTTCGTGTCATGCAAGAAAATGATGGGAACTCCATTAAATGGGAAGAAGTCATTTTTGGATCAAAAGATGTCGGGGATCTGGTCAGCCGCGTTTTAGCGGGGAAATCCATCTCACAACAAGATGATAAAATGATTACCGATTATCAAAACACACAAAAAAAATTAGCAGCTGCTCAACAAGAATTAAAAGATAAAAAAGCAAAACTTGTGACGGAGAAACAAGAGTTGAAACGTCAACAAGCGGAACTTGAGCAACAGCTCAAAGAACGTAACAAACGCTTAAAAGAACTCCGGAAACAGAAAAAGAAATTTGAAACTCAGTTGATGGATGCAAAAGAAGTACAACAAATTTTGATCGCGCAAGAGCAAGCAATTGCAGCTGAAAAAGCAGCTCGCGAACGTGAAGCACGAATCGAAAAAGAGCGTCAAGCGCAAGCGGCACGTGAAGCAAAAGCACGTGCAGAAGCACAGGCAGCACAAGCAGCAGCGGCTCAAAAAGCAGCAGCTGAACAACAGGCGGCAGAAGCAGCCGCTGCTAAAGCAGCAGCCAAAGCGGAACAAAAATCGTCAACACCTGCTACGTCGACGAAACAATCTACGCCATCTGTGACTGTGCCGAAAGCAGCACCGGCACCAACACCGGAACCGGCAGCACCAACACCTGCTCCATCATCTTCTTCTATGTTTATTCACCCGACAAGTGGATCAATCACACAAGGATATGGTTCAGCAAGCGGTTCGAACGGTTATTCTTTCCACAATGGAATTGATTTCGGAGCGCCGGTCGGTACGCCGATTGTTGCAGCAGCAACAGGAACGGTTATCACTGCATCAAGTGGTGGTCCGTACGGTAATCATGTCATGATCGCACACCAATTAAATGGAAAAACATATACAACGGTTTACGCGCATATGAGTTCATTAAATGCACATGCTGGACAACGTGTCAGTCAAGGACAACAAATCGGTGCCCTTGGCAGCACAGGGAATTCAACAGGCCCGCACTTACACTTTGAAATTCATGTAGGTGGTTACAGCTACAGTGCTTCAGGACCGGCGAATTCTGTAAATCCAATGTCGATGTTATAATTACGGAAAAAGCGATTGCTATGGCAATCGCTTTTTTTTGTGTGTCTTGATCAAAATGAAAAATGTTATATTGCAAAAAAACGCTTTCACTTGAAACATAAATGAAATTTTACTGAAACTATTACGATGCTATAATCAATCTCAGACATAAATACTTTGAATTAAATACTTTTCAAATAAGAAATCATACATAAGTGAGGAAATGAGACATGTTAAAAAAATTGTTGTCAACGGTATTGTTAGTAGTGTTGCTCGTATCAACTGCGCCGACTTCTGGTCATGCTGCAACGATTAAAGAAAAGAAATCTCAAAATGCGACAGAACAGCGTCGATTGGAAAAAGCCATTAAAAAGCAAGAAGCCAAAATATCGGTGGAACAACGCGAAATCAATAAAATTGATGCAGCGATTAATGAAAATATTTTCCGGATTTCCGAAAAAAATAAGCAGATTAAACAACTAAACCTTCAGATTGAAGATCTGGAAGCGGAAATCGTCCGCTATGAAATCATGCTCACACGTCAAGAAGAGTTGCTCGGAGACCGGTTACGTGTACTTCAAGAAAACGACGGTAATTCGATCAAATGGGAAGAAGTCATTTTTGGTTCGAAAGACCTGGGGGATTTATTCAGCCGTGTCATGGCCGGTAAAAAAATCGCCGAACAAGATGATAAAATGATTTCTGCTTATTTGGAAACACAGGAAAAGCTGGCGGAAATGAAAAAGAACCTCATCACTAAAAAACAAGAGCGTGTTCAAGAAAAAAAATCATTGCTCATTCAAAAGAAACAATTAAAACAACAGATGAAAGAACGGAGCGCAACCCTGAAAAAATTACGTAAAGGGAAGACGAAGTTTACGACAAAACTGTTGAGTGCCAAAGAATTACAGGCGACTTTAGAAGCTCAAGAAAGAGCGATTGCGGCAGCAAAAGCAGCAGCGAAAGCCGCTGCGGAAAAAGCGGCGGCTGAAAAGGCAGCAGCGGAAAAAGCAGCAAAAGAGGCGGCAAAATCAATGCCTAAATCAAGTGAATCAACGGTTGTTCCAACTCCTGTCAGCAGTGGACCGACCGGATCGGCGAAGTTTGTTCGTCCGGCTTCGGGTGGTATCTCACAAGGATTCGGACCGGCCAGTGGAGCGAACGGTTATACTTTCCATAACGGTGTCGATTTCAGCGGACCTGTCGGATCGCCAATTCGTGCGGCGGCTTCCGGAACGGTCATTACGGCCGGAAGCGGCGGACCTTACGGGAATCACGTCATGATTTCCCATTTCCTTGACGGTCAAGTGTATACAACGGTGTACGGTCATATGAATTCGTTATCGGTTTCAGCAGGTCAAACGGTCACTCAAGGTCAAACGATTGGTACTCTTGGGAGTACGGGTAATTCGACTGGACCGCATCTGCACTTTGAACTGCATATCGGTGGCTATCAATATAGTGCGTCAGGACCTGCCAACACGGTTAATCCACTTGGATACTTGTAAAAACGAGCTTCGGCTCGTTTTTTTGATGTTGCTGTGATACAGTGAAAAAGAATTTAAATTACGAGCAACTAGGGGAGCTGGAGGAGTCCGGCTGAGAGGAAAACCATTCTGTTTTCGACCCTGTCACCTGAACTGGATAATACCAGCGTAGGAAAGTTGAGATCGAAGACATGATTACTTTAACCGGTGAACCTGGTTATTCATGGCGTCGTCTGCTTTTTTACAGCGGACGGCGCTTTTTGTTGTCCGTTTTCTCCTTATTTGCTCAGGGGAAAGTGAGGAATTGGAATGAAACACGTATTAACGATCGCCGGATCCGACTCCGGTGGCGGAGCGGGAATTCAGGCGGATTTAAAAACATTTTCAGCACTCGGTGTATATGGCATGAGTGTCATCACGGCGATTACGGCACAAAATACATTGGGTGTTCAAGCGGTTGAAGACGTCTCTCCCAAGCTTGTGGAAGCGCAGTTAACCTCGATTTTTTCAGATATCCGTGTCGATGCCGTCAAGATTGGAATGGTTTCTAATCAGGAAACGATTCAAGTGATTTCCCGACAACTGGAAAAGTATCCTCTGCCGATTGTTCTTGATCCGGTCATGGTCGCAAAAGGTGGCCATGCTTTGTTACAACCGAATGCGGAACAGGCATTGCTCGAACAGCTGTTACCACTTGCGACCCTTGTGACACCGAATATTCCTGAAATCGAGCGGATGATCGGCGGAACCGTCCATTCACTTGCTGATATGAAGCAAGCAGCGGTCAAGCTGATTGAACGACAAACAGGAGCTGTGTTGCTCAAGGGCGGGCATTTGGAAGGGCAAGACGCCACTGATCTTTTATACACGGACGAACGGTATGTTGTCTTTGAACAAGAACGGATTGAGTCCCGTCATACGCACGGGACAGGCTGTACGTTGTCCGCTGCTATCGCTGCCAACCTGGCTCTTGGTCATTCACTGGAAGACAGCGTCCGTTATGCGAAACGTTATGTGACCGAAGCGATTCGTCACGGTTTTGCTCTTGGACACGGAATTGGACCGACACATCATTTTCATGAACTTTGGAGGGATACACATGCTACGACGCATCCATGATAAAAAACCATTAATTCATCATTTAACGAATACCGTCACGATCAATGATTGTGCTAATATGACACTTGCGCTTGGAGGATCTCCTGTCATGGCAGAGGACCTGCTCGAAGTCGAAGAGATGGTTGGTCTTTCAGACGCCGTCGTGATTAATACAGGAACCATCAATCCGGACATGCGCAAAGCACAGCTGCTAGCAGGGAAAACGGCTAACCGGCTGGGGAAACCGGTCATTTTGGATCCGGTGGGTGCGGGAGCCACGACATTAAGAACGGATTTTATGAAACAACTGATGGAGGAAATCACCTTTACGGTCATCAAAGGAAATGCTTCGGAAATTAAAACGTTGCTTGGACAGGTTGCTCGAACGAAAGGGGTCGATGTGGCGGAAGGAGAATCACTCGATCTTCAAAGTGTTCACGCCTTCGCTTCCCAGACGAAACAAGTCATCGTCGTCACCGGACCCGTTGATTTTGTGACAGATGGAGTCCGTCAACATCATTTGGACGTCGGAACAAAACGACTCGGCCAAGTGACGGGAACAGGATGTATGACCGCTTCCTTGATTGCGACTTTTTTGGGAGCAGGATACGATCATTTCGACGCAGCTGTATTTGGGACGTACGCCATGGGAAAAGCAGGGGAAACGGCCGGAAATCGTCCTGGTATCGGCAGTTTTCGGACCGGATTGTTTGACGCGGTCAGTCTGATGACAGAGGAAAGTTTGCCGGAGGTGCAGATGAATGGACAGTGAATACTTGATTTATGCAGTGACGGATAGACGTCTGCACCCGCATCTTCCCTTGGAGGATGCTGTCGAAGCAACGATTAAGGGCGGTGCAACGATTGTTCAATTACGGGAAAAAGAGATGTCGGGTAAGAATTTTCTCGAATCAGCCGTTGTACTGAAGGATCTGACTGCCCGTTATAATATTCCGTTGATTATCAATGACCGGATCGATATCGCTTTATTAGTCGAAGCGGGCCTGCATATCGGTCAAGATGATATTCCTTTAACGGAAGCACGTCGATTGTTACCGACGGCGACGATCGGTGTTTCCGTTTCAACGGTCGAACAGGCTGTGGCAGCAGAGCAGGACGGTGCAGATTATTTAGGAGTCGGGTCACTTTTTCCGACGGCGACGAAACAAGATGCGACATTCATGTCACGTGTGACATTAGAGCAAATCAGGAAAGCCGTTCGCATCCCGTTAGTAGGCATCGGTGGAATTAGCGAAACAAATGTATCGTTACTTGATTCTCTCGTAGATGGATATGCCGTGGTGTCCGCTTTGTTTGCCAATCCGGAAATTGAACGAACGACGAAAAAGTTTAAACAGACCGTCGAACAAGTGCGTCAGAGCGTTTCAGACAGGGTATAATCCTTCTAGAGGTGATGGTCGTGAAATGGCAGTCTGTTCGATTTCGAGGACGATGGATTCGATATAAAATCGAACCGCAAATCATTCGAGTCGAAAATCGCGGGAAATATCATTTAGGGGCAGCTCTATTTCCTTTCCCGAATCGTTATTCCTATCAACTGGCGGTCTTATTAAAGAATAAATACCAGCAACAGTATAAACGTTCCTTACTCATTCAAACGAGTTCCATCGCAACGGAAATCTGGGGACACACACATCTGGACATTTTTTACCGGATGCTGCTGCCGCTTCCGTTACCCCGTTTTTTACGGAAACGTTACCAGGAGCGTTTGAAAAGTACAGGTGTGATTGATATCGGTGTACGTGCCGTCGATTCCAATCGTATCGTATGGGATATCGGAAATTTTTTGGGCGGTTGGTTCTTTTATGCCGTCTCAAGACGAAACCGTGACAAATGAACAGGTCTGCTTTCCGTTTTGGATGAATGGGAAGCAGACCTGTTTTGTTTTTCGATGTTCAGTTACCGGATTTAAAGGAGTCAGTCGTTGGAGTCTTGGAGTGATTTCCTTGCAATTCATTTGAAACGATGGTGGAATTAAAGGGAAAGAGGTGATGACTGTGGATGCACCACGTTGTGAAACGATTGCGATTGATCAGGTACGTGCGCAAGAGATTGAGCAAGTCGTCGATACGATTCCGACGACAGATATCGGAAAGTTATTCAAAGTCCTGTCAGATGCCACGCGTCTGCGGATTGTTTACGCCTTAACGGTAGAAGAGGAACTTTGCGTCTGTGATGTCTCGGCTTCGGTAGATTGCTCGATTGCAACAGCTTCTCACCATCTCCGCACCTTGCTGAAACAAGGTTTGGTGAAATATAGAAAAGAAGGTAAGGTCGTCTACTACTCGTTGGACGATCACCATGTCTCATCGCTCGTCCATCTGGCCATGGAGCATGTAAACGAGGGGAAGGCGTCCTCATAAGTCTGCTCCATCACAAAAACAAACACGCATCGTTCTTACGGACGGTACGTGTTTGTTTTGTTTTCGAGAATTGGTTTGGGCCGGTGAAATAAAATAATGGTCGTTGCGATTAACAAAAAAGCTAAAATGGATAAGCTGAAGCACATCCGTTTATATTCTGCCGTCATTTCAGTAGTCAATTCCAGTTTTTGCTCCAGATCACGATATAATTTGTCTTTGATTTGCGACAGATCTTCAAGAATTGTTTGAGTCGTTTGAGTCGTTTGTTTCGCCAACTTTTTCGCACGTTGCGGATGATCTGTTTCGTAGACGGTAAACACCTCTTGAATCTCTTCTTCCCACGCATTGTTGCGTGACAATAAATCTTTTACTGCCCCGGGGGTCTGATTGGAGGAATTCAGTAATCGCCGTAAATCATGAACTTTAGAGGTGGAAAAATAGTATTGTTCGATGTAACGATCATCTTCGTATAATAGCAGTCCCCGAACAGCATTCGCCCGGTCGCGATTATGCTCTATCAGTTGGTCCACTTGTTTAATCATTGGAATGTCCTGTGTATGCATCTCTGCCGTCAGCTTCGAAATCGTACGATACCCGCTGAGAGCGTAGAGGAGGGGGATCGAGGCAAACAGGCTGACGACTAGAATAAGGATGATGCGGTGACGCCATAATTGATTCATACAATCCGTCCTTTTTTTTACAAAACGTAATGTCATTAGCTTAACCACTATTTCCCAAAAAGTGAAGGATTCTTCAGAAAAATGTGGAACATTTTCTTTGGATTTGCGTATTATACACAAAAAAACCGCTACAACGAGTGTAGCGGCGACAGAATTAAGGCTATTAAAAAGAATAGGAATGCTCTTTATAGTTACCGAAGACCGTGTGAATTTCAGAAAATGTAACAAAGGCATTTGATTCGACGGAGGAAACAATTTCCTGAAGCTTAAGAATTTCATTGTTCTGAACAACGACATAGACCATCTTTTTCGTTCGTTTCGAATATCCGCCGCGGGCATCGAGAATCGTTACACCGCGCCCAAGTTCTTTTGTAATGACATCATTGATTTCATCGGCTTTTTCACAAATGATGATACATTGTTTAGAAGCAGAGTAAAAACTGTATACTGTCTGAAGTGCTTTTGCTCGAACGAAACTCATGATTAAAGCATACATGACATGTTTTAAATCAAACACGAACCAGACAAGTACATAGATGACCAAATCCTGCATTAAAAAAATACGCGGAAGCGGCCAATTGTGGAAGCGGGCATAAAAAAACTTTCCAAGAATATCAAGACCGCCAGTCGAGGCGCCGCCAAAGAAGATTAAAGCCATTGCCAAACCGGAGACAAGTCCGGCAAAAATGGAAGCGACCAGTGGATCATTTAAAGATTCCGGAACGATTTGCGTCGGAATCCAGTCAATCAGGAATGATGAAGCCAAGACGATGAGACCGGATAAAAACATAAAACGTTTTCTCAAAAAACGAAATCCTAGTAAAAAAAGTGGAATATTCAAGACCAGTTGTGTCAAGCCGATTGGCGTGTGGAATAATTCCTGAACAATAAGTGTGATTCCCATGATTCCGCCGGATCCGATATCATTCGGCGATAAGAGAAGACTGATGTACAACGAGTACAGCAACGTCCCGATCAAGAGGAAACCGATTTTCTCTGTACGTTTTTTCTTTGCGGGCTGTTTAGTTTTCATGTTGATTGATGAGTAATCTCATGCTCCTCCTCCATAAAGTATCTGCCTGCAAGAGTACGCTGATATGAGGATTAATTCAACCCCTGTTTTGAAAAAAGAACAATCAAACCATCTGTTTTTCAGAAAGGAGACCATTTTTTTGAAAAAAATCATACTGGTCATTCTCTGCATTGGACTCGGATTATCGGCAGGATCATGGTTTGTTCTGAATTTACAGCAGCCACCGGAAGAAGAGCGTTTTAAGGATGGTCAGGTGATTGCGCGTCATGTCGGGATTTCGGTTTCCAATACGGCTGCGATTGAAGAGCTGGTTAAGCAGTTGCCATTTTCAGAAGCTTTGACTGCCGTATCGGTAGAGGGGACATCGGTGAAGATGACGTACGAACCAGCCGAAAAAGAGCAGGCGGACTGGACGGGTAGTAATGGAAAGACAGTCCGGTCTGCCGGTGCTTCTTTTCTCGAAAGCCGATTATCCAAGCTGATCATGCATCAGACATTAGCACTTTTTTTAAGTGTCTCTGATTTATCTGAACTTCAAATCCGTTACACCGACACATTTTCTGATGTCACGTTTGAGACGGATCGACAACGGATTGAAGATTATACACCGCGGGATATCGAGCGGGCCACTTCTTCCGCAACCAGATTTAACCGCGTCGTTGTCGAAGACTATGTACTGGTCGGATCCAGACGATCGGTATTCTTTAAAAAATTCGAGGATGCGCTTCAAATCCTTCCTTCAAACTAGTTGTATTCACCAAGAAAAGGCACTTTTCACAAACTTGACACAATGGTATCGTTTACATCCTCCTCTTTTAATAAAACGCTAAATAGTGTCTATTCATGACTTGAACATCTTATAAGATGGAAGTATGATAATAAATGAACAGACATTGTGAAGTGTTGAACAAAAGAAAGCGGGGTTTCTACAATGAATGAAGTAGAAGCATTAGAAGGGTTAAGAAAAAAAGCTGTCAAATCGACACAAATGCTACGGATGCGTCCGCTGGAATATTTGGTTCGAGCGATGTTAGCTGGAGTATTCATTGGTTTTGCCATCATATTTACACTCAAAGCAATCAACGGTTTATATTTAAATGAATCACCGGTTACGACGCTTGTCGGTGGATTGACATTCGGTGTCGCACTCGTCTTGATCGTCTACGGCGGAGCAGAATTGTTTACCGGAAACACCATGTATTTCACGACGTCGACCATGCGTGGTTTTACTTCGAAAATGGATACATTGAAAGTATGGACACTATGTTTTATCGGAAACGGTCTTGGTGGACTTGCCTTCGCCTTACTCTTTTCACAGACAGGAATTATCCAGGAGCTCGGAATGGAGAACTGGTTGTTTGCTGTTTCCGAAACGAAAATTCATCATACGACATGGGAGATCTTCACACGAGCCATCTTCTGTAACTGGATGGTCTGTCTAGCGATTTTCATTCCGAAAAATATGAAAAACGAACTGGCACAAATCATGATGATGATGATTTTAGTTGCTGTGTTCTTTGCCTCCGGTTTTGATCACGTCATTGCCAACATGGCCTTGTTCTCACTGGCTTTAGTCGTTCCGCATCCGGAAGCGATTTCCTTTGCCGGTGCGATCCATAACCTGGTTCCGGCATTGCTTGGAAACATCATCGGCGGAGCATTGTTCATGGGGATGGTTTACACATGGCTTAATAAATCAAAGCTGGAAGTAGAACAGTCAAACGAACAGGCAGCGACAATCAACATCGCTTCCAAACAAAAAGCTTAAAAATCGTTAAGGACGTCGTTATAAAAACAAAAAAGAAGGATTCGATGAAAAATCGGATCCTTCTTTTTTGATGTCTGTCATTATTCGAGATGTTGAAAACGATCGACATCTGCTGCTAGTTCTTCATAAATGGCTTCGACGATTTGAGCATCATCGAACAGGCCTAAAATATTTTCATCGGGCAGGGCATCAACCGGAGACGTGAAGTACAAAACGGCCGTCAATAAAAGTTGTTCCTGTTCTGGTTGCATTTCGAAACGTTTGTTGTACAAAGCACGTAACATCTCGAGCAACTGCTTGAGCTGGAAGTAAAGAACAAGTTCTGCTTCGCGTTCGACATCCGAGCCGTCCTCAGAGGCAAGATCTGTCGTCAATCGGGCTAATCCGAGTTCCCCTTGGATCAATAAGTCTTCCTGAGCTTTCGCATTTCCGACCGCGGTTAACGCTTGCCGGTGAAAATAGGTGTAAGCGGATTTAAAATCGCCTGGTGTAAATTCCATCATCAACACTCCTTCTGTATCTCTAGTTTCACCTTATTTCTTGCAAAATTGCAACTATTTCGTGAAAATAAGAGTAATAGTTGAAAGGGGATTACATAATGTCGACTCAAGAACAATTAAAAAAATATGCCGCACTTGCAGTACGTACAGGAATTAACCTGCAAGCCGGTCAGCAACTCGAAATTCGGGCGGGGATTGAAAATGCACCGCTAGTCCGTGAAATCACACGCGTTGCCTACGAAGTGGGCGCTTCGAATGTCTACGTCCAATGGTCAGATGACGAAATGACGAAAATCCGTTACTTCGACGCACCGGAAGATTCATTTGATGCGTTCCCGGACTGGCTGAAAGCCCGCTTTGATCAGTTGGCAGAAGAAAAAACAGCCTTCCTGTCCGTTGTCAGTGAAGATCCTGACTTATTAAACGGCGTCGAATCCAGCCGGATTGCCCGGGCGAATAAAGCTGCAGGGGTGGCATTGGCAAATTGGCGTAAGTTCGTCATGAGCGATAACGTCAGCTGGTGCGTCATAGCCGCGCCGTCAGATGCCTGGGCGGCAAAGGTATTCCCAGACTCGGAACACGCTGTAGAAGACCTGTGGGAAGCTATCTTGAAGGCGACACGTGTCGATCAGGACAATCCGGTCGCGGCGTGGGAGCAACATGATGCGAACCTGCGGACGAAAGCAACCTTCCTGACAGAAAAGAAATACAACAAGTTGCATTATTCAGCACCCGGAACGGAACTGACGATTGAACTGCCGGAGCGTCACGTCTGGTTAGGTGGCGGCGGACCAAACGCGGATGGTGTTGACTTCATCGCCAATCTGCCGACGGAAGAAGTATTTACGTTACCGAAGAAAACAGGCGTCAACGGTCATGTTTCGAGCACGAAACCGCTCAGCTACAGCGGGAATCTCATTGATGAATTCACATTATGGTTTGAAGACGGAAAAATCGTCAAAGCCGAGGCAAAACAGGGGCAGGCAGCGCTTGACGAACTCATCTCATTGGATGAAGGCGCCCGTTATCTCGGAGAAGTGGCCCTCGTACCTCACCACTCACCGATTTCAGATTCGGGTATCTTGTTCTACAATACGTTATTTGACGAAAATGCTTCGTGTCACTTGGCAATCGGTCGTGCGTATTCAACATGTCTCGAAAACGGTCCGAGTTTATCAAATGAAGAATTGGCGGCACAAGGCGCAAACGATTCAATGACACACGTCGATTTCATGATCGGTTCAGGTCAGATGTCGATTGACGGTGAGTTGTCTGACGGGACACGCGAACCATTGATGCGTGACGGAAACTGGGCAATCTAATGCAGGAATTTTGACGGAAAGAAAAACGAGGGAGCACCCGGGCAGAATTAACATGCCGCGGTGCTCCCTTGTTTAGTTCGATGGGATGAACAGGAATCAAGCTTCTTCGCCGATGATTTTTACTTCCGGCTCCAGTAAGATACCGAACTTTTCCTGGACGGTTTCCTGAACGTGGCGGATGAGCGAGATGTAGTCGGTCGCTGTGGCATCCTTGATATTGACAATGAAACCAGCGTGTTTTTGTGACACTTCCGCGCCACCGATTCGTGCACCTTGCAAGCCGCTGTCTTGAATCAGTTTACCGGCAAAATATCCTTCCGGACGTTTGAAGACACTCCCGCATGAAGGATACTCGAGAGGTTGTTTCGTCTCACGTTTATGCGTCAGATCGTCCATCATTTCCTTGATTAAAGCAGGGTCGCCTTCTGTTAATGAAAAACGTCCTTCGAGAATGATGTACTCTTTTTTCGAAAAACAGCTTGTCCGGTACCCGAGCTCAAGTTCTTCGTGTGAGATGTTTAACAGCTCACCTTTACGTGTCAAGACCGTTGCACTGTGGAGGCAGTCTTTTACTTCTCCGCCATAGGCACCGGCATTCATGATGAGTGCGCCGCCAATCGTTCCCGGGATACCGCAGGCAAACTCAAGACCGCTTAAGGCGTGGTCGTAGGCGATACGTGAAGCCTGGATGATGGCCGCACCGCTCTGCGCGATCAGTTCATGTCCTTCAACCGAAATATCCGTTAATTTTTCAAAGGATAAAACGATGCCGCGGATACCGCCGTCGCGGACAACGAGATTCGAACCGTTTCCAAGCATCGTCAACGGGAGGTCATGTTCATAGGCATACCGGACAGCGAATGCAGTTTCTTCGTATGTCGACGGGATGAGGAATAAATCTGCCAGTCCACCCATCTTGGTGTACGTATGGTTTTTTAAGGGTTCATTAATTAAAACAGCTTCTTTTGCAATACCTTCATATAATCCAGCTAATAATTGCTCAGTCATCATGTCTCAGTCCTTTTTCATAAATTCCATTCAGCCAAAAAACGCTCAAAATATATTTTACACTAATTCCGTGATTGATGTTTAGCATACTGTTCCCAAAATACAGAGTTGACAGATAAAAAGCAAGCTGTTCGTGAAGAATGTAATCGAATCAACATGTAGATGTTGTTTTCTTTTTATAAAAAATGAGTGGATTGTGAATGAATAAAAGTAAAAAAGGGAAAATTAAAGAAACGACTGTCATCCGGAAAGAGGGGATTTAAATGGAAAGTGAACGACTGGAAATGCGACCGTTCGTAGAAGAGGATTTTACGTTTTATAAAACCCTTGTTCAAAATGAGCAGGTCATGCGTTACATCAACGGCGGTGTCGTCTTAGACGAGGATGAGGCGCGGAGTTGGTTTGAGCGTCAACTGGATCGCTACAAGGATGAGCGGCAAACCGGATTTTTATTGTTAATCAAAAAAGAGACGAATGAACCGATTGGATTTGCCGGACTGCTTTTACAAACAGTCGATGGAATCGAGGAACTCGAAGTCGGCTACTGGTTGACGCCGATTCATTGGAAAGTGGGATATGGCCGGGAAGCAGCCAAACGACTGATGCGCGAAGCATTCGAGCGGGGACATGACCGTCTCATTTCCATCATTCATCCGGAAAATCATTCTTCGCAAAATGTTGCGCGGGCGAATGGGTTACAATGGGAAAAAGACACGTTGTTCAACGGAATTCCGGTCGTTATCTATTCCTGCCGGTTGTCCCGATTGTTCAGAGGTTGAATTTAGAAGCCAAGAGGAGCGAATCAGGTATGTATCAGACAAAGTGGATGGGGTTCAATGAGTTGGATAATACAAGCTTGTATCAATTATTGAAATTAAGAACAGATATATTTGTCGTGGAGCAGAATTGTCCGTACCCGGAACTCGATAACCGTGATCAAGATGCCCTGCATGGTCTCGCATATGACGGCGAACGTTTGATTGGTTGCCTGCGCATTTTGCCGAGGAAGTCGTCAGGCGCCGTTGCAATCGGTCGGGTAGCGGTCCAAACGGATTACCGGTCAAACGGCGTAGCAAGAAAACTGTTGAACGAAGCGATTACTCACATCGAGAAGCAAGGGGAATCATTGATTGATCTCCAGGCTCAGGCACATTTGAAACGGTTTTACGGTTCCTTTGGTTTTAAAGAAACATCCGATGTCTATTTAGAGGACGGAATTCCTCATCTAGACATGCAAATGAACTTGGGGGAAGATTTAAAAAGACTTCAGGAATAGGACGGACGAACCGATGAAGAGAGCAGGAAGAACTTTGTCTGGAGGTGAGTCAGTCATTGAAAAAAGTACTGGTCATTCTCGCGTTAAGTTTGATTGGCGTATTGTCGTTTGCTGTCGGAATTTCCTACGCTGAACTTCAAAGTAGTCAACGCAGTGCAGAAGAACAGTTGACGAAGATGTTGCAGACACAGCACAACATCGATAAAACGTCACTACTGGAAGTGAAGGCTTCTTTTTCCATTCAACATCGTCAAGTGATTAAAGTACGTTTGCGCGGTGAACCGGCAATTACTTATGAATTCATTCAGCCTAAACAACAGATTGAATACAGCGGCTCGGTTGGAACCAGTGTTGAAAAAACCGGAAAACAGGATGAAGCATTCCGGAATTCACATCTCCAGTTAAGTAAAAAATAAAAATCTTGGTGCTTCTTTCTCCATAAAGAAGCTGCCAAGATTTTTTTTGAGCCTTTCAAGACGATTCAATATTGCGTACACTACGAAGAGAGACATCATGCAGGGGGACAATAATTTATGAAAAGATTTGTTAAAAATGAAGCCATCGCTCCGGCGCTGAATGCTTTTCTTACACTTGAGAACGAAGCCTTTCAAACATACAATCAATTGCTGACAGCACAGGAGCGGCAAGCTTTGAATTTTGTCGGACGGGCCGTCGCGCTTCAATCGGACAAACATCTCGCGTTAGCTCTTGAGACGAAACAGCCGTTGATTGAGATGGACCGTTTACTGATGAAATTGACGGAAATCGAGCAGGGCGCGCTGCTGTTTCGACAGTTGCTTGCATCCGGTCTCGATCTGAATCAACTTATCACAGTCGAAGGTCACCGGTCGCTTGTCAGACAGCCGTTATCTTTTCCTGTAGGTTTGTATACAGTCTATGACCACGTCTTGTTTCAACTTGCCGTCGATTCGGGGTTGGACCTAAACTACACAACGACATTGCAACGGAGTGACCGTTTTCTTGAAACGGATGAAATCAATACCCTGGACATCGTGTTGTTGTTGACGCATGAGCAGGCACCGGATGAACAGAGTCTTCCGTTGTTTCAACATCCGGCGACAGTCGGTCTGGCAGAACGGCTCCAACGAGCGAAGTTTGAAAGCCTGCAATCCATCATTGAGAACACCCGGTATGTTACAACATTTCGATATGCCAAACATTTTCCGCTTTTTTATGCGATCGTCGGTCGTCAGACGGAACAATTCCCAAAGATGCTAGACGCTGTTTTGATGGAACAAAATCAGGAGGAAATTCTAAAGGATGCCTTATTGGCATTTCATAATCATCAACCGGGTCTTGCAACAAGTATGGGAACGGATTATTACGAAAGTTTATTTGTCATCGGCGACCATTTAAAGCGACAGGCGGGTATCGATTTCAATACGTTGGATGATCAATATATACTCAGCGAATACTCGGAAATCGTTCAACGGTTACGTAGTTAACGAAACCGGTTCACAGGAATAACGGTGCCAATTCGAAAAAATTTGAATATCACAAAAAGTTGTCGGTTGATACAGGCGAAGAGCTTCTTGATGGGTCGAAAAACAATACACTTCAAAAGATAAGATATTTTTCTTATGTAATTTCATTTGGAACGTATCGAGAATCCGGCGCCCGTATCCTTGATTTTTCAATTGGGGTAAACATGTAATTTCCAAAAGGCGGACGACCTTTTGATGTTGTTCAATCAGAATGGTTCCAACAACGGTGTTCTTGTCGTAGACGAGGTAGGGCAGGACACCTTGATCGACTAAATAATCGAGATGGGCAGCACCATAAGGGAAAAGAAAGTCAGAATAACGGATTGCGTCATTGCGAATCGTCAAGAACAACTGACGGTTGCGCAAGGAGAGTGGTTTAAATTGAACGGAGACGGGTCGGCCACGCGTCAGACCAATCAGCCGAAATTGTTCACAGGACAAAGAGTACCCTAAAGCGTTCCAGGTCGTGATGAATCCAAAGTCGTTCGGCGGTATGATTTGGACATCGATATGACGGGGAGAAAACGAGAGTGCCTGCAAATGGACATGGTGAGCGAGAATTTGAAACGCCTGTAGATCGGTATAGGAAGCATTTAAAAGTTGAACGGTATGTTCGAAAACATGAAATCCGAGAGTTGCCTGGACATGATCTTCATGCCAAATCGTCCATTGCTGGTGTTCGATCGGTGGGTAGGAAAATGATGACGGGGAAGACGGAGTGGTACGGAGTAAGCGATGGACCAAACGCCGTTGTGGATGAGATAATTGATCGTACGATAAAATGTTCAACACGTGCACGTCCTTTCAGAAAAAATGAAAGCCAGTGCATTTAGTATAACAAAAATATGGTGTTTTAATGTATTAAATTGAAATTAAAGGTAAATAATCAGGTGGTGATGAGATGACGAGACTACTGATGGCGACAGGTCTTTTTTTGATCCTGGTCGGTATGAACCCTGTTCACGCACAGGAGATTGAAAAAAAAGAAACGACAGTTCGGCAATCTACCACATACGGCAGTTACGGGACGATGGATGAGATTATCACGGATCAAAAGGAACCGACATATGACGGATTCGACTCTCCAAACGATATGGCTTTTTTATTCGCCTGCATTGCTTTGCTTGCGACAGTTGGATTAGGAATCGTAAATGCGACAGATTAAAGAAAAAGACGATCAGTTCTCGGGACTTGCCGAAGAACGTTTCGTCTTTTTTTGCAGGGATTTCAGCTTAAAAGTGAATATGTTTACGTCGTCCGACCCGTTCAATCCGATCATGTTCATCCTTTAATCCGGCTTGTTCAAGTAAACTAAGATAATACCGGAAGGGCGTCGAACGATGTGAGAAATAAGGAATATATTCCGTAAACAACATCGTTTCAGCACGTTCGAGTTCACGTAAAGCGATCAGGGCATGCAGTTCGGCAAAACGGATTTCTTGATACAAGACCAGCATGTCCGCATCGACACGAACTTTCGCCCGGAGTTTTTTGGCATGCGTGTTTAATAAGGCAACATAAGCCTCCCGTTCATTGACGTCCGTACAATGTGTGAGGACGGCGAGGAAGAGGTCACTGCGTTCCGTGTCGACATCGATCGGTACCTTGACGGCAGTATAGATGGCGCGTTGCATCCAAGTCTGATCCGATGCGTCCAGTTTGTAATAACCGACCAGTTCTTCGAACAGTTCGACTTGTGTGACCTTAATCAATCGGAAGGGATCGTTACTTAAAAAGAGCGGTTCTTCTCCGGCGGCTGAAGAAAGTAAAAAAAAGAATTCCTCAAAAGCAACCCGTGTGCCATTTTTTCGACCGATATAATGGCGCAAATGTTTCAGCAGGCGTTTTGCCGTCACGTACCAATTTTTTTGTTCGCGGACGGAGACCAGCTCATTCGGCTCCAAGTACTGTAAATCATATGCGAGTTGAATGAATTGTTCTGTTTGCTCGATCGCCTGTTCGACAGTCGGTTGATCCTGTTCTTTCTGTAATCCTTTATACTTCGCAAACTGGGATAACATCAAATCAAGATCTTTTTCTTCGATGACTTGTTTCGGAAGTTGACGATAGATTTCTACGATGATGTCGCGAAGGGTCGTATCGCCATATTGTTCAAGTAAAAGACGCAGTTTACGAATTCTCATGATCGCCCTCCTTCGACAAAAAAGACACAATAGTAGTCCTATCCTTTTCCCGATTTTTTTAAGAAGTAATCGGCAGTGCATGGAATTCAAAAATGATTGTTTCGGAACACGGGTAGCTAACATTTGCACTTCCGGAAAGGTTTGCCTATCGTTAAGAGAATCATTAACAAAAAGGGAGCGAATTATTCATGAATGAAACAATCGAACATTTACTTAACCACCGGTCTATCCGTAAATTCAAGCCTCATCAATTAGATCAAGAGACAGTCGAAACGCTCGTCCGTTCGGCCCAGTCTGCCTCTACGTCTTCTTATCAGCAGGCCTATGCCATCATCGGCGTGGAGGACGAAGCACTGAAACGCCAATTGGTCGATGTAGCGAGCGGTCAATCTTACGTCGCTGAGAACAGTTACTTTTTCGTTTTTTGTATCGACTATCATAAACACATCCTGGCAGCGGAAATCGCATCCGGTTCCGTGGACCGGACGGTCGAAACGACGGAAGCCTTGATTGTCGGTGCGGTCGATGCCGGTTTAGCCGCCCAAAATCTAGTCATTGCAGCGGAATCGTTAGGATACGGCACCGTCTATATCGGTTCATTACGAAATGATGCTGCCAAAGTGAGTGAACTGTTGGGCTTTCCGGATCATGTCGTTCCGTTATTTGGAGTCGCAGTCGGTATTCCCGACCAACAGCCGGGGAAAAAACCCCGCCTTCCGATGGATGCGGTCTTCCACCGGAATACGTATACTAATGACGACACGATGCGTGAATTGTTGTCGCAATATGAAGAAGAAACGTCTACGTATTATGGAGAACGAACAGATGGACGCCGGACGGAAGGATGGGTCTATCAGATGGCTGCTTCGATGAAAGAGCCGAAACGGACGTATATGCGTGACTTTTTACAGGAAAAACACTTAGCCCGAGATTGATACGGAGGTAACCTATGGAAGAATTTCATTCAGGACGTTCCCGTTTAGAGCGCAGACGTCAGGAAGAATTGCGTGAATCAGAGAAGATGGATCAGGAGAAAGTATCCCACGAATCCATGGATCAAAATCATGAAAGCGAACGTTCTGCCAGTCAACGGTATTTAGATGAGCCGTCGGAAAGAACGCCTGCCCGGAAAGAGGTATCAAGACCATCTGCAAAGCGCTTGCAGGCCGGAGCCGGAATCATCGTGCGTTCAGGAACAAGACTGGCGAGTATGGCCTTGAATCGTTTCAGCCAACGTCGTGCTTCAAGGAGCAACAGAACGAAAGAGCCGGTGCGTGAAGCAGAAGCTGAACAGCGGTTGAAAAAACAGCCTGTTCCGAAAAAGAAACGTCGCTTCAAGTCAAAGCTGTTCGGTTTATTATTACTCGTCCTGATTGCAGCCGTTCTTTTTAGTTCACAACCGTTTACGTTTCTTCTGATCGGAAGTGACGCCCGGCCGGGAGAATCATTACGCGGTTCGAGATCAGATTCACTGTCCGTCATGCAATTCGTACCGCTCTCACGGACGATTCAATTGACGTCGATTCCTCGTGATACGTATACGCCGATCGCCTGTGAAAACGGCAAAAAGGATAAGATCACCCATGCCTTTGCATACGGCGGCGAAGATTGTACGAGCAGTGCAGTCAGCGGACTTCTCGATCAAGACATTGACAGTAAGATCGTCATTTCATTTGACAGCTTCATCGGATTGATTGATGAAATCGGAGGAGTCGATTTAGTGTCGACAGGAACGTTCTCGGAACAAGATGCGAGTGGAAAAGCCAATCAGTATTCGTTCCAAAAAGGAAAAGAATATCACATGGATGGGGCAATGGCGTTAGCCTATTCCCGTCACCGTAAAACGGATACAGACGTGGCACGGGCAAACCGACAGTCGGAAGTCATCCAAGCCGTGGCGACACATTTGATGAAACCGACGGGATGGTCGAGTATTCCCGGCGCACACCGGTATATGAAGGAAGAAATGAATCTCGATGTCAGCGTCCGTCAGATGATGACGGCGGGGCTATCGCTCGCGTTGTTCTCGAAACGGGAACACCTTGAAGTCGAAGGTGTCAGTGAGCGGATGAATGGTATTTTCTATGACTTCCCTAAGGAAAAAGAATTGAAGGACTTGCGTGCGAAACTCGACACGACGTTTTATGGGACATTAAAAAACGATTAATTTTTCAAAACGGGTTTGTTCTTTCTCGAACAGTGGAAATTAGTAAAGGTGACTAATCTATCGAGGAGGGACCTATCATATGAAAGTATTAGTTGTAGGTGCATCAGGTACAATCGGAGCTCGTGTCGTCAAGTCGCTCGCTAAAGGTCATCAAGTCACGGTTATCGTCCGCCATCAGCATTTAGTGGAACGATTTGAGAAACTTGGTGTTAAAGCGCACTATGTCGATATCGAAACAGAACTCGAAAAAGTCATCGAACAGGGTGTTTCCGGTCAAGACGCTGTCATCTGTGCAGCGACAGCCGGTGTTGACGGGGAACCGACTGAAATCGAGTTACTTGATCGGACGGTTGCTTTAAAAACGATTGATGCTGCGAAAAAGGCGCGTGTTCGTCATTTCGTCCTCCTCAGTGCCTATGGTGCTGATCGTCCGAACCAATTCAAAAAAGAGATGTATCCGTTCTACGCCGCTAAAAATGCAGCCGAAGAACAGATTGAACATAGTGGACTCACATATACCATCATTTGTCCGGTTAACGTCGTTGACGGAGAAGGACGCGGATTGATTGAGGCCGACGAAGACTTGAAGGATGTCAAGGAAGCCACGATTTCCGAAACGGATGTTGCTTCCATCCTGGTCGCAGCCGTCGACAATCGGGCACTCTTTAATCGCCGACTGGAAGTCAAAGAAGGTAAAACCACATTAAACGAAGCACTTGGCGGAGATGAGGCGGTTGGCAGCGTTAAAGATAACCGTCAGGTCAAAAAACAATTGCCGCGTTATAATTAATGAATGAAACGATATGAAAATCGTTGACAGGAGTTGGAGAACATCCGACTCCTGTTTTTTTGTACGTCAAATATATTTCATCCGAGCGGAAAAAAAGTCAGCACCAGTCTGCCTTTTTTGTCACAAATCAAGCGGGCGATTCTGCTACACTACATACATAGAGGAGTGACGAAATCAGTGAAAAAATATGTAGTGTATCTGATGGCGGCAATCATCATTTCGGGAATTGCCTATACAAGTTACAGCGCCTATCAGACGAAACAGGACCAACAACAAATGAAAGCAAAACAACAAGCAGAGGGTGGACTTGAAACAGGAATGAACGCGCCTGACCTCGAAATAGAACAAGACGGTCGAATGATTCATTTGTCTGATTTAACGGATCAGCTCATCGTCATTAATTTTTGGGCAACCTGGTGCCCCCCTTGTCAGCAGGAAATACCGGAATTAAATGCCTTTGCCAAATCGACATCAATCCCGGTGTACGGTATCAACGTGACGACTGCGGAAAGACGGTTGAGTGATGTAAAACAGTTTTTGAAAAAAACGCCTATTACGTACTCGGTACTTTATGATACGAAAGGACAATCGGAAAAAACGTATCAGTTAGTAGCGATGCCGGCGACTTACATTATTGATCAAACAGGGACGATTGTCGGAAAACATGTCGGACCCGTTACGCAAGAGATGCTGAAAGAGATGGTACGGAAGATCGGAGGATAACCGGATGGAATTATATTGTGCGGTATGTACGTATCGTCAAATCATTGAAATCGGTCAGCAGGAAGAGTGGAAAGGATTTCCGTCGGTGTTGACGTATGGGATGGAAAGTTATGCATCAGCATTGCCTTTTTTATTTGTTCCACCGTATCAAGAGCCGCTCGTCAGTCGCCAAAAAATTGATGATCGGATACGGGCCGAGTTGATTCGGACGTACCATGCCCATATTGAGGAAATTGAAGACGGATGGGTACCGCATCAATATGATGTCTTTCAGTGTTTGACCTGTCAGCAAATCTCCACCCGGTTTTGGTGCGCCTTGTTTTTGAAAGGGGCAATCATTGAACCGGTCCATCGCTGTGAACAAGATAATTCTGTTTTGGTTCGACTTTCTTTGGATGAGCTCACCCAAACGCCCTGTCCAAGCTGCGCTGAACAGACGCTCCAGATTCGTTAACAGACAAAAGCCATCTGTCGCAAGAAACGACTATTCGAGACAACGTGTCTGCTAGTCATTTTAAGCGGTCAGATGGCTTTTTAAGTGTCAACCCATTTGCCGAAACGAAAACGTTTGAAAGGAAGACTGGGTAGAGTTAGTTGCATCAATTGAATAATTAGATCCGTCGAATAATATTGTATCACCAAGCCTTGCTTCAGTAGGCAAATAGCGGCGTGGGATGAAACTTGAACCATTCTCCCAGAGAAGAACAGCATATTTGCCATCAAGCCGTTCCAGTGTGCCACGTTTGATCATAATCGAACTCCTCCTACAAAATTACATCGAACGCATCCTTAGGATCAGGTGCAAGTTTCTCTTTTTATAATTCGCTGTAATTTTTTAATCTTATGTTTGGTATATTCCCATTTCCTTTTGAATTTACACATGTTTATTTGCAATTGCTGAATTCTGTACAATATTTGTCAAACAAAGTGAAAAGAAATATATTTTCAAGCAATCTTCAAGAAAAAAGCTCCTTTCAAAAGTAAACAGTTTTTCTTATTTCAACTGTCTACTTTTTGGGGAGCATATCACTGACAGCGCAACATGCGCTTTTTCCTGTAGGAGTGGCGGAAACAAGTGATTCCTATTTAAACGAGATCAAGGTGGCAGAATGATCATCTGCCACCTTGATTTTTGAAGAGACTGACTTTTGAGTCAGCCCCTTCAGGAAATCCGTCGATTAAGCTGCCAAATCTTTTGCAGCTTGTTTGGTAGGGCGGGTAAAGGCAAAAACAAAAGTGAAGAAAGGCGACAGTAACAAGAAAAAGGCGAATGGAACATACGCAGTAACTGGGACACCGAGTGTCGAGGTGAAGAACGCACCGGATACACCCCAAGGAATCAACGGATTCACAAGAGTTCCACCGTCTTCGAGAGCCCGTGAGAGAAAACGCGGATCAATCGAACGGTCTTTAAAGATCTGTTTAAACGCTTGACCGGGTAACAGGATAGACAAGTATTGTTCACCGGCCATGAAGTTGACGCCGATTGAAGCGAGTGCAGCCGATGAGATGATGCTGCCGTCCCGTTTTAATTTTGAAACCGTGTTTTCGATAATGACATCGATGACGCCAATTCCACGAAGGACACCACCGAAAGCCAGGGCAAGCATGACAAGTGAAACGGACCACATCATCGACTGGAGACCGCCTTTGCTGACGATACTTGCGACCGTTTCGTTGGCTGTTTCAATCTTTAATCCGTTTTGGATGACGCTCATCCATTGTCCGATGTTCCAGTTGCCTTGTGTTAATCCAGTCAACAGGAGACCGCTCAGGACCCCGACGATCAGAGTCGGAACGACGGGTGTTTTACGTAATGCAAGAATCATTACGAGTAACGGTGACAGCAGTGTCCATGGTGAGAGATTAAACAGACGCGTCAATTCCTGTTGAGTGGAGCCGATAGTTTGTGAATCAATCGAACCGTCTCCCCGTCCGAAGATAAAGAACAGAATGAACGTGATTGTAATGGCAGGAATTGTTGTGCCCATCATAAAACGAATATGATCAAAGACCGAGACATTGATGATTCCCGGTGCAAAATTCGTTGTATCGGATAAAGGGGACATCTTATCTCCGAAACAGGCACCGCTGATGATGGCACCGGCGGCAAGGGCCGGATTAACACCAAGTGCGACTGCGATTCCCATCAAAGCAACACCGACCGTTCCGATTGTTGTAAAGGAACTCCCGGTAAACGTCGAAACAATCATCGTAATGATTAAAGCACTTGGTGCGAACCATGTTGCAGAAAGTGTTTCCAGTCCGTAGTGAAGGAGTGTCGGAACAGCTCCGCTCATCATCCAGACGGCAATCGTCATACCGACAAGCAACATGATTAAGATCGGTTTGATGGCTTCACGAATTCCGTTAATCATATGTTGTTCAAGTTCTTCATAACGGAAGCCGCGGACAGCAGCATAGGCAACGACAAAAATCAAACTGGATAAGATAGCGAGATGCGGTTCGGCTTTGGCACCGAATATGACGGATAATAAGATAATGATACTAATTCCTAGGACAGCTGCGGATTCACGAAAAGACATGCGCATGCTTCCACCTCCTTGAGTTCTATGTTGCGTTTATGCTTGTTTGCTTTTACGTGTGAAAGTAAAGTGAAGAACAGTTGTTATGTTAAAGGATATGAATTCATTCGTCAACTATCTGGATTCCACTAAAAACGACAGGATAAATAGAAAATGTGACGAAAATTTGTCGTAAACGCTTTCTTTTTCGGCAAAAATCTTGCACAATAAGAAATAAGAGATGTCGATTTTGTGAACAGGAGGAGATACATATGTTTACTGCAATTTTTGTCGTAGTCATTGCGTTAATGGGAGCCAGTGTTTACGGAATTGATCACATGGTCGCTCAACGGGCGGAAAAAAGATAATTTCATTTCGGATAAAAAAAGGCTTTAATCAGTCACATCTATTGAGATGTCATTGATCAAAGCCTTTTTTTTATGTTTAAAATAAATAAAAATTCATTTGACAGTATAAATATACATATGTTTAAATCGAGTTATCATTTAAGGTCAAAGGGGTTTCGACGATGAAATGTACGATTGTAGGTGCGACCGGATATGCTGCGATTGAGCTGATACGCCTGATTGAATTACATCCTCATTTGGAAATCGTCTCGTTGATCAGCGATTCGCAAACCAATCAGGAAATGAATAATTTATACAGTTTCATGAATAATAAACAATTTCCTGTACTGACAGCATTTTCACTGGAACAGATTGAAGCGGTGGAAACAGATCTTTTATTTTTAGCGACGCCGAGCGGAATTTCCACGAAATATCTGAAACAGCTGGATGACTGGAAAGGAACGGTCATTGATTTGAGCGGAGACTTGCGTCTTGAAAAATCATTGTATGAAAAATGGTATCCCCATGAAAGCGTCGATGCGGTTCTCCAGAAAAAAGCAACCTACGGACTGACGGAATGGAAGCGGGAGCAAATCAAGGACAGTCGTTTGATTGCCAATCCGGGTTGTTATGCTACGGCTGTCTTACTCGGATTATTACCGCTATTAGAAGAGCGGGTGATTGATCCGTCGCAAATCATCATTCATGCGAGCTCCGGCTTATCGGGAGCAGGAAAAACATTGACGGAACAAACACACCACGTTCGATCAAGCGAAAATGTCCGATTGTACAAAATGAACCAACATCAACATATTCCGGAAATCGAATCGATTGCTGAAGATATCACCGGACAACAGATTACCGTATCACTTGCGACGTATCTCGTGCCACTCAACCGTGGCATCATGGCGACGATGACGTTGCAACCCGTTGTTGAAAAAACGGAAGCCGAGTGGCGGACATGGTTCATTGAAAAATATAAACAGGAACCGTTTATCCGTATCGGACAAACGGATCCGGAAATCAAATCGGCAGCCGGAAGCAACTATTGTGACATTTCGGTCTATCTGGATACACGTACGGGAAGACTGACGGTCGTATCCGTGCTGGATAACATGCAAAAAGGCGCAGCAGGACAAGCGATTCAAAATGCCAATGTCATTGGCGGATATCCAGAAACACTAGGTCTGACACAACAGCCATTCTTTATATAGAGGGGACCATGACTATGTTAAATATACAACTGACATCACCATTGACCGTGACGACACCAAAAGGATTCAAGGCGACGGGAGTTCATGTCGGGCTCAGACGCAAACGGAAAGATTTAGCTCTTTTATTATGTGAAGCGGGTGCCGATGCGGCAGCTGTCTACACGACCAATCAGGTCCAGGCTGCACCGATTACCGTAACGAAACAGGCGATGGCAACATCGGGTGGAAAAGTCCATGCCGTTTTAGTCAACAGCGGGAATGCCAATGCCTGTACAGGTCAGCTCGGCCTCGAACATGCTTATGCCTCCCAACAAGCCGTTGCCGATCAGTTTCAATTGGCACAGGAACATGTCGTCATCGCTTCGACCGGCATCATCGGACAGCCGCTCGCAATCGATACGTTACTTCAAGGAATTGAACAGTTACAGCCGGATGAAGGTGAAGAACAAGCCGATGATTTTGCCCTGGCTATTTTAACGACCGATACCGGTACGAAGACGGCCGGACGTCAAATCTGGTTAGACGGCGAGTTGGTTTCGGTCTGCGGAGTGGCCAAAGGTTCGGGCATGATTCATCCGAATATGGCGACGATGCTTGGTTTTTTAACGACGGATGCCTCAATTCCTTCACCGTTACTACAGGACATCTTGAAGTCTGCGGTCAACCGGACGTTTAACTGTATCACCGTCGACGGTGACAGTTCGACGAATGACATGGTGATGATTCTTGCAAGTGGAGCCGCACAAACACAGCCGCTTCAACCGGAGACGGACGAAATCGAGCAGTTCCAACAAGCGGTCGAGGAAGTATGTCAAGATTTAGCGAAACAAATTGCACGTGACGGAGAAGGGGCGACGAAGCTGATTGAAGTCAACGTCCATGGTACGGCGAACGAATGGACTGCCCGGAAAATTGCCAAACAGATTGTAGGGTCTTCCCTCGTGAAAACAGCGATTTTCGGTGAAGATGCGAACTGGGGCCGGATCATCGCAGCGGTCGGCAGTATCGATGAACCGATTGATGTCGGACAAATTGATATCCGGATCGGTTCCCAGTGGGTTCTGCGTCACAGCATGCCGGTTCTATTCGACGAATCGTTGGCTTCCCGTGAACTGGCGCAAGAGGTTGTGGAAATCGAAGTGAATTTAAATCAAGGACCTGCCAGCGGTCATGCGTTCGGTTGTGACTTGACGTATGACTATATCAAAATCAATGCGAGTTACCGGACATGACGAAACGTAAATTGATCAAACTGGGCGGAAGTGTCTTCGAACAGCTGGACCCGCGTTATTACGAAGAATGGAGTCAGTGGCTTGTCGAGAAAAATGAATTGATCATCCTCCACGGTGGTGGACCGGCTTTATCGGCTTATTGCCGGGACATGAATATTAAAGCGGAATTCAACAACGGGATCCGGGTGACGACAGAGCAGGTTCTGCTGGGAGCGGAACGGGTGCTTGGAGGAGAAGTGCAATCAAAAATCGTCTATGCATTGAATGAAAACGGGCTGCCGGCAATCGGCTTGACGGGAATTGACGGAGCCAGTATTCGGGGGGAGCAGCAACCGGCGTTCGGAGCAGTCGGAGAAGTGACACAGATTAATCCGAAGTTATTTACGACATTGATGGCATCGGGATTCCTTCCTGTCGTCACCTCCCTGATTACAGGGACGGAAGGGACGTTGAATTGTAATGGGGACACCTGTGCGATTGCTGTAGCGAAAGGACTCGCTGTCGATGAATTCGAACTACTGACGGATGTATCTGGTGTCCGGCTGAATGGCACCTTCCAGTCAGAGGTGACGGTCGCGGAACTGGAGGAGGGAATTGAATCAACGGAAGTCAACGGAGGAATGATTCCGAAAGTCGAAGCCGTCATCGAAGCGGTCCGACAAGGGATACATCAGGTCAAGATTCGTTCCGGACACGACGTGACGAGCCAAGGGACACGGATCAAGGAGGAAACCAATGAGCGCTTTACTACCGACGTATTTACGTCATGACATTGAATTGGTCGAAGGGAACGGATCGTTCGTACAAGACAAAGCAGGCAAAAACTATCTGGATTTCGTGATGGGAATTGCCGTCTGCAACACCGGTCATCGACACCCGCATGTGGAACAGGCGTTACAAGAACAACTTCAAAAATTATGGCATACGTCTAATTTATTCATGAGCAGTAAACAGGAACGTGTTGCCGCGATGTTGACGGAAAACAGTCATTTGAGCCATGTGTTTTTTTGTAACAGCGGGACGGAAGCGAATGAAGGGGCATTTAAGCTAATTCGGAAATGGACACAGAAAAAAGAAATCCTGACGTTCAGTCAGTCGTTTCATGGAAGAACCTTTGCCATGATGGGAGCAACGGGTCAAGACAAGATTAAAGCCGGGTTCGGAGAAATGGTTCCGGATTTCAAGCATCTGACCTTTAACGATTTTGACAGTCTTGAAATGATTACGAATCAGACGGCTGCCGTTTGGCTTGAAGTGATTCAGGGAGAAGGCGGTGTCATCGTAGCGGAAAATGCCTGGTTGGAAGCGTTGATGGAGAAAGCTCGACAGTATGATGTGAAGGTAGTCATCGATGAAGTCCAGACAGGAATCGGAAGAACCGGATCCCGTTTCGCTTTTGAACAGACGCCGCTAAAGCCGGATATCATTACCGTGGCAAAAGGTCTCGGAAGCGGATTCCCGGTCGGAGCCATCATTACAATACCGGAAGCAACGGCTGTTTTCACACCGGGTACCCACGGATCGACGTTCGGAGGGAATCCGTTGGCAATGGCAGCGGCAGAAGCGACACTGGACGTCTTGCTAAACGAGCAACAAATGAAACAAGTTCAACAAAAAGGACTTTATTTGATGCAACAACTGAAGCAATTGCCGGAGACGATGGTCGTTGATGTGCGGGGACGCGGACTAATGATCGGAATTGAATTTCATGAACCGGTTTCATCCCTGATTACAGCGTTGCAACAAGCCGGAATGCTCGTCGTCAGCGCGGGACCGAATGTCATTCGGTTGTTACCTTCACTGTGCGTCACGGAACAGGAGCTTGATCTCGCGGTCGAAAAAATCAAAACAGTATGTCAACAGGAGGTCATGATGTGAAAGGAACAGGGGCATTAACATTAGCGGATGGACATGTATATCCAGGTGAATTGATTGGTTCCTCGTCCGTTCAAGGAGAAGTTGTATTTTTCACGGGAATGACCGGTTATCAAGAAGTATTGACCGATCCTTCCTACCGGGGACAAATCATCGTTTTTACCTACCCGCTCATTGGACAATACGGAATTTCAGAACAGGATTCAGAAAGCCGTCAGATTCAAGTATCCGGTGTAGTCGTTCAGACCTTAGCGAACAACGGATTACGGTCAGACTTGGCGGATTGGTTGGCAGCATCGGATATCCCAGTTTTAACACAAGTCGATACACGGGCATTGGTCCATCATTTACGCAATCAGGGGGATCAGATCGGTATCCTCACATGCGGGACATCTTCTGTTCAGGAACAGTCGAACTTGATTGCCACCCTCTCGACCAAACAGCCGGAGATTTATCCAACCGATTACGAGGCCGGACATATCGTGTGTCTCGATTACGGGGTGAAAAAATCGATGATTGAAGCCTTGCAGGAGCGTCAGATGAAAGTGACGGTCGTGCCGTTCGATACACCGAAAACAGTCATCGATGAATTAAAGCCTGACGGATTACTTTTTTCGAATGGACCCGGAGATCCGAGCCAACTCGATCACTTGATTCCAGAAATCAAGAAACTGGCACTTGCCTATCCGACGCTTGGCATCTGCATGGGACATCAACTGATTGCTAAGGCCTTCGGATGTCGAATCGAAAAGCAACACCATGGTCACCGCGGGGCAAATCATCCGGTCCGTCAGTTGAAAACCGGACGTGTCTTCATGACATCACAAAATCATGGTTATGTCGTTCAAGCGGACAGCGTGCAAAATTCTGAACTGAACGTCGCTTATGAACATATCAATGACGGCTCGATTGAAGGACTGCTTCATCCGACGCATCCTATTTTGACGGTTCAGTTTCACCCGGAAGCTCATCCCGGTCCACTGGAAGCGATGGTGATATTTGATCAATTCGTAGCGGGCATCTTAAAGCAGGAGGTAGCATATGCAGGAAGTTAAAAAAGTCCTGGTCATCGGATCAGGCCCAATCGTGATTGGTCAAGCAGCGGAATTTGATTACTCGGGTACACAGGCATGTCAGACACTTCGGGAAGCGGGATGCGAGGTCATGTTGATGAATTCGAATCCGGCTACGATCATGACGGATCCCTCAACAGCGGACCATATCTATATCGAAGCAATGACGCTTGAAAAAGCGACAGCCATTATCAAACGTGAACGCCCGACCCATTTACTGGCAACAGTCGGCGGCCAAACCGCCTTGAACCTGGCACTATCGCTCGAAGAAGCAGGAGTACTGGATCAGTATCAAGTCAAACTGCTCGGGACATCCCTTGAAACGATCCGAGACGGGGAAGACCGTGAACGATTTAAACAGCGGATGCTGGAACTGGATCAACCGCTCCCGATCAGTCAGACGATCGAGACGTTGGAGGAACTGGAAGGGTTCATGGAAAAAGCGGGCGTCCCGCTTGTTGTCCGTCCGGCGTTTACGCTCGGTGGAACCGGTGGCGGGATTGCTCAAACAAAAGAAGAAGCCCGTAAACTTGCGGCGAATGGACTTCAGGCCAGTCCGATTTCACAATGTCTCGTCGAAGCCAGCATTGCTGGTTATAAGGAAGTCGAGTACGAGGTGATGCGGGATGCCTTTGATACGACAATCATCGTCTGCAATATGGAAAATATCGACCCGGTCGGCGTGCACACGGGAGATTCGGTCGTCTTTGCACCGATTCAGTCGATCTCTGATAAAATGAATCAAATCTTACGGACGGCATCGCGGGAAATCGTTTCTGCGCTCGGTGTCGTCGGTGGCTGTAATATCCAATTTGCAATCCATCCGACAGAACAGACCTACTATGTCATTGAGGTCAATCCCCGCGTCAGTCGGTCTTCTGCTTTAGCCTCCAAGGCGACGGGATATCCGATTGCAAAATTAGCGACCCGTCTTGCGCTCGGTGAGCGTCTTGATGACTGCATCAATCCGGTGACAAAGGAAACGATGGCCAGTTTCGAACCTGTCCTGGATTATGTCACGGCTAAAGTGCCCTGTTTCCCGTTTGATCTTTTCCCGGGAAGTGACCGGTCGCTCGGTACACAGATGAAGGCGACCGGAGAGAGCATGGCAATGGGCAAGACACTCGAGGAAGCCTTGCAAAAAGCATGGCGGGGTGCCGGAATCGAACAAGCGCCGTTATATCCGAATTGGATGAAGCAGGCTGATACGGAGGTCTTGTGGCAGGAAGTCAATCAAATCACGGATCGCCGGTTATTGGCCATGCTGGCATTGCTCGATCGAAAAGCGGCGACGCACGAAGAACTGGCTGAAAAAACGCAGATTCAGTCGTTGTTCCTCACGACGCTTGAGACATTGATTTTGATGCAGGAAACATTGGATCTGGAATCAAAAGAGTCACTTCAACAGGCAAAACGCTTCGGATTTACAGACCAGCAGATCGCACAGATTACCGACGTTCCACTTGAAGTCGTGCAACAGCAACGGAATACTTTTTTAATTCAACCAAGTTTTCAAATGATTGACACTTGTGGGGCGGAATTTTCAAGTCTGACACCGTACTTTTACGGCAGTTGGTCCGGCCGAACGGAAGTGACTCCGTCGAGCCGGAAAAAGGTTGCCGTTCTCGGCGCCGGACCGATCCGGATCGGACAGGGAATTGAATTCGATTATTGTTCGGTTCATGCTGTTCGTGCTTTACAGAAAGCCGGTTATGAAACCATCATGATCAACAACAATCCAGAAACCGTCTCGACCGACTTTGAAGTGGCGGACCGTCTTTACGTTGAACCGCTGACGATTGAAGATGTTGTTCATGTACTGGAAGCAGAACAATGCCGGCAGGTGCTTGTCCAGTTTGGTGGACAGACAGCCATTACGCTGGCTGCAGAACTCGAACAGTTAGGATACCAGCTCTTAGGAACGACAGCCGACACGATTGACGAAATGGAAGACCGTGATCGTTTTTATCAATTCTTGGATCGACTTCAGATTGACCGTATACCGGGTCAGGAAGTGTCGAACGAGGAAGAATTGACGGCAATCGTCAAGGAACTGGGGTATCCGCTGATGATCCGTCCATCGTACGTCATTGGTGGAAAAGGAATGCACCGGTTAACGACAGCAAGCGATTTTGAAAAATTATTACCGGGAATGGCGTTTCCGATTTTAGTGGATGCCTATATCGAAGGACACGAGTTCGAAGTCGATTGTATTTCAGACAAAACGACGACCTACGTACCGGTCATCATGGAACAAATCGAAGCCGCCGGTGTTCACTCCGGCGACTCCACAATGATTTTGCCGCCTGTTTCAGCTCCGGCAAGCTTACAGGATGAAATCGAACGGATTGCGCAAACAATCGGTCAACATCTGGATTACCAAGGTGCCTTCAACATCCAGTTCGTCGTAAAAGATCAAACCGTCTACGTTCTCGAGATTAATCCGCGGGCTTCGCGTACCTTGCCGATTGTCTCGAAGGTGACGGGACAACCGTTGCTCGAGTGGGCGGTTCAAGCCGCCATCGGGATGAAGGTTGAAGCCTTGCCGGCAAACCGGTTGACGTTACCGTTCCATGCGGTCAAGACACCGGTATTCTCAACGCTGAAGCTGCGTGGTGTCGATCCGATGACAGGTCCTGTCATGCGTTCGACCGGGGAAACATTGCAGTGGACGGAAGCGGGACTTGCCAAAGAACGGTTCGTCTTCGACCAGACGACGAAAACAGCGATGGCCAAGCGAACGCTTCGAATCTGTGGAGCGGGAACAGACGCGTGGTCAGAAGGAGCGGCAGTTCAGCCGGATACCGAGTTTGATACGTGTCTTGTGTTCTTCTCGAAATCAGAATCAGAACGGGAACAACGGGAAAAAGCGCTGGCCCAAGGAGCGATTGTCATTACTGAAGAACATCTTGCCCAATACTTCGAATCCGTCCAAACGATACCGATGTGTACCGTTAAGCCATTATCCGAATGGACGACACAAAAGGAGCGAATCCAATGACGACTACACAACGATTAAAGCATTTGCTGACACTGGAAGAACTGACAGCAGAAGGACTGACTGATCTATTGGAACTGGCGAAAGACGTTAAAGCTTCTCCAGCGACATATGCCCAAACACTTG
Source organism: Exiguobacterium sp. K1 (assembly GCF_033721435.1). NCBI lineage: Bacteria > Bacillati > Bacillota > Bacilli > Caryophanales > Exiguobacterium > Exiguobacterium sp. K1. The sequence goes on from NZ_JAOTIT010000005.1 coordinate 132,866, forward strand.
CCGGAAAAAAAGTCGCGTTGCTGTTTGAAAAAGCATCGACGCGGACACGGATTTCTTTTGAGGTCGGTGTCGTCGAATTGGGAGGATATCCGGTCGTCTTAAACGGATCGGATATGCAGATTGGTCGCGGAGAGTCCCTCAGCGATACGATTCAAGTCATGAGCCGTTATGTCGACGCCTTGATGATCCGGACGTTTGCACATGAAACGGTCGAGACGTTGGCAGCGCACGGAACGATTCCGATCATTAACGGATTGACGGACCTCCATCATCCGTGTCAGGTCTTGGCAGATTTATTGACGATCGAGGAGCATTTTGGTCAACGTAAAGGAAAGATATTGGCTTATATCGGGGACGGAAACAACATGGCTCACTCGTTGCTTTTAGGCGGCGCGTTAAGTGGAATGACCGTTCGAATTTGTAGTCCGGCTGCTTATGCACCGGATCAAACGATTATTGACCAGGCGAAGATGCTGGCACAACAATCCGGAGGACAGATTGAACAATATACGGATCCTGTTCAAGCGGTTGCGGGTGCTGATGTCATTTACAGTGATGTATTCGCCAGTATGGGTCAGGAAGAGGAGTCAGAAGCACGTCTCAAGGCATTCGAAGGATATCAAGTGAATCAAACGTTGTTGTCGTCAGCAGCAACGGATGTGATTTTCCTGCATTGTCTTCCGGCGCACCGCGGGGAAGAAGTGACAGCGGAAGTCATTGACGGCAGTCACTCCCTTGTATTTGATCAGGCGGAAAACCGCCTTCATGCGCAAAAAGCTTTAATGATTGAACTGATTGGAGTAATGGATTAAAACAAAAAGACAGGCTCTGTTCCTTTGTGGAAACAACAGCCTGTCTTTTTGTTTTAATCGTATTGCCGCCGGGCGAGTTGCTCGGTCTGTTCTTTCGTAATCTGGCGTTTATTTTTTTCGTGCAGACGTCCCATGAAGGACGTGCGTTGCCACGACGGCGACCAGTCCGACTCTTTGTGTGCACGTAAGGCCAAGATGTAGTCGTAACTCAAATGAAGCCGCTCAATCATTTCCGTGCGAACGTCACAAATATGACCATGTCCCGGAATAAGTAACTTTACCTCATATTCATAAATAAAGGATTCGAGTAATTCAAGGGTCGTTAAGTATTCACTCGAATCATGTTCGATCAACGGAATTTCGACGTCGGAGGCATAGTCACCACAGACAAGGAGATGAAGCGGCATGACGACAAAAGACAAATGGGTTGATTCATGACCGGGAGTCAGGAAAAAAATCAGTTTGGTTTTACCGATCGTCAACGTCGTTTCGGATTCTTCGATGACATGTGTGATATGCGGAAACAGAACGGGAGACTCGATGTAGTACTCGTCATTAAAGTTCTGCACTTCTTCAAGCGCTGCTGCCCGGTCGACATCCACGAAACGACGGGAAGCAATCGCAATTGCATCTTTAAAAGCGTAAGCTCCTAGAATATGATCAAAATGAGCATGCGTATACACGATATAGAGAGGCCGATCGTGCCGGATGATTTCCACATCACGGCGGATCGTTGCGATCTCGTCCGGTAACCAACCCGGATCAACGACGATCAGACAATCGGGAGTCTCAATCAAAGTCGAGGTCGTTTTCATTAATGTACTTTGGTAGACCGTGACACCAGGCATCTTCATTTGAATCATGAGAGTCCTCCTCTTTTCGGGATGTAACGTTTTATATCGAACTATACCCGAAAGCAGGGGAAATCTATCCTGGAGACAACAAAAAAGACGACTTGCAAGTTGCAAGCCGTCTGCCCTCGAAGGCATAAAAGTCATTGACCTATGTGTCGTGACCTATGTTATGTCATAAATTGGAGCGGGTGAAGAGAATCGAACTCTCATCATCAGCTTGGAAGGCTGAGGTTTTACCACTAAACTACACCCGCAAGAGTTGCTACATGAAATATAGTAGCATAGCAAAGCGTTTATTTCCATAACTTTTATGAAAAAAGGTAATTCTTTTGATTTTATGTGTACAATAATAAGAGCTAAATCGTTTACATGGGCTTCCTGTAACGAAAGTGAGTGGCTGAGGATGGAAAGAGGAGCGAATGACTGGTGAACAAAGTTCGAGTTTGGAGCGAACAGCTGATGGGAAAAGGATGGATGGCGACATGTCACCATCAAATCGATCGTTATCGCTTCACGACAGGAGAGTGGTTTCTGAACGCAAGCTTACTTGCCTTTTCAATCGAACAGGATGCAGATATGCTACCGGACGTGCTTCCGAACGAATTGAGGATCCCATTAGTATCTGAACGGATGAAACAGATATTGGAGCGGCTGACACCGTTTTCCGTCCAATGTCTCCGTGTCCAATTGAAGACACGAACGGGACTCGTCAATTACTATCTCATCAATATTCTAGCGGTAAGACGGGTGGAACATCTACATAAGACGGAGATTTTCCGCACGCTTCGGAAAAAACAAGTCTACTTCATGACGGAGCGAATCATCAGTACCTCGCTTGGTCCCCACCACATCTTACGGGATGAACGTACGGAACGTATTTTCCTCTCGGATACGCTAGCACGGTGTTTCCAGCAACTGGCCGTGACCGGCATACATTTTGACGAGATAAATCGAATGGAGGAAATCATATGAAACAGTACACGGTCGATAATTGGATTACACTGCAATATCCAAAAACGTTTGAATATCAAGAAGAAGAAACATTCGTCAGTTTTTATTCGACAGAAGAAAACGCGATGGGAACATTACAATTATCCATCTATGAGTCGGATGCAGAAGAACTCACACCTTTTGAAGCGGCGGAACAGGAAATCAATTTACTGGTGGAAGAGTTTGGAATTGAACTGACGGGACCACTCGAAGCACGTCGGAACTCATCTAAAGAAGCACTTCTTGCTGTAGACGGAAAAGAAGAAGGCGTCTTCATCCGGATTTATGCCTACTCAGACGGAGAACGGCTTGTTCTATTGACGTATTCTGCAGATCGGGAATCGTTGGAACTAGAAGAAATCGAAGCGATGATTTTATCATTAAGCTGGATCCATTAAGGACAAAAACGGGGTGTCTCTCAACTGAGAGCACCCCGTTTTTTATTGATGTCCCTGTTTTCGCATGGAAGAAAGCGGATGTGAGCCGACCTGTTTGTTCAACCAGCCCGCGATATCTGCAAAGACGCGGATCCGTTCGAACTCATGGAATAACTCATGCCGCAATCCACGGTAGACGGTGAGTTGAACGCCTTCGACACGGACACGGTTGTAAGCGTCAAACAGCGTGTGGATTCCTTTACCGTCAAAGGCAACCGGATCATCTTCCCCGGCGATCAGCAACAAAGGCAGATGGCGCGGGTGTTGGTACAGATAAGCTAGTGAGTTGACGGATTTGGTCGCCGACAGCAACTCATGGAAAAAACCGAGAGTTACGGTTTGTCCCGATAAAGGATCTTCGTCGTAACGTAAGACCGATTGAGGATCGGAAGATAACCAGGCATTCGATGAGAGTGCCGGGAAGAAACGTAAGTTGTACCGGCCGAAAATCAGCTTACTGATTCCTTCAGCAGGATGCTGAGAAGAAGTTTGTTCGATGAGACGTCCGACAATTTTTTGACTGACGGTTCCAAGTAAACCGCTGTCCGTCGGAGGACCGCTTGCAATGATACCTGCCAGCTCATGACCAAGTGTCTGACCGAGGCGTCTTGAAATAAGCGACCCGAAACTGTGACCGAATACGAAAATCGGCAAATCCGGATAACGGTCCTTGATATCGTAAACCAGTTCTTCAGCATCCTGTATCAGTTGCGCAAAACCATGATTCGGCTCCAGATGCCCCAGTGACTCCAGTTGCTGCGCACGTGCACCGAAACAACGTAAATCCGGGATGATCGTGTGATAATGGTGGGCATAAAGAAATTCAGCAAACTCTTGATAGCGCGCGCCATGTTCCATCATGCCGTGGAAAACAATGACGACCCCTTTCGGAGCAGTAGCTTCTAACAGATGCATCGTCGTCGTATAGCCGTCTGATGCAACCCAGTGTGTATGGTCGATTGTCACATCTATCATCCTTCCCTGATTAAGAAAGTCCATATATCGTTCCGTCTTCAGAAATTCCCATCTTATTGGCAGCCGGTATTTTCGGTAAACCCGGCATGGTTAATACATTCCCGGTCAAGGCGACGATGAATCCCGCACCGATGGATGGTTTGATTTCACGGACAGTAATCGTAAATCCTTCGACACGTCCGTACTTGCTTGGATCATCCGTCAACGAGAAGGGAGTCTTTGCCATGCAGATCGGCAGATGTCCGAGTCCCTGTTCGGTGCAACGTTCAAGCTCACGTAATGCCTTTTCTTCGAAGTGGACATCTGCTGCACCATAGACCCGTTTGGCAATCCGTTCGATTTTTTGTGTCAGCGGCAGTTCAGCCGGATAAAGCGGTGTAAACTGACTCTCTTCCTCCAAAGCCTCAAAGACCTGTTCAGCCAAAGCTTCTCCGCCGGCTCCCCCTTGGCTGAAGACTTCGCTTTCCGCAACACGGATGTTCCGTTCGCGGCACCATTCAAGCACTGTCTCGCGTTCCGTATCGGTATCGGTTGCGAAACGATTCAAGGCGACGACGGCCGGGACACCGAACAGATCCATTGTCTCGACGTGTTTCTCGAGCAATGCCAGCCCTTCGACTAAAGCAGCTAAATTTTCTTCCGCCAATTGATCTTTTGCCACCCCGCCATGCATTTTCAATGCACGGACGGTCGCGACGACAACAACGGCGTCCGGATGTAAATGACCAATCCTTGATTTGATGTTAAAGAACTTTTCCGCACCGAGGTCGGCGCCAAAGCCGGCTTCCGTAACGACATAATCACTCAATTTCAAAGCAGTACGGGTCGCGATCAGCGAGTTACAGCCGTGGGCGATATTTGCGAACGGACCGCCGTGGATCAAAGCCGGTGTGCCTTCGACCGTCTGGACAAGATTAGGACGGAAGGCTTCTTTTAAGAGTAATGTCGCAGCACCGGAAGCTTTGATATCCTTGACTGTCACCGGCTGTTGGTCGTACGAATAGGCAACGACAATTCGGCTGATGCGTTCCTCTAAATCCGTGATGGAATCCGCTAAGCAGAGAACAGCCATGATTTCCGAAGCGACCGTGATATCAAACCCGTCCTGACGCGGAACGCCGTGGGCCGGTCCGCCGAGTCCAATCGTGATTTGTCGCAAGGCGCGGTCATTCAGATCAAGGACACGTTTCCACGTGACACGACGCGGATCAATCCGTAAGTCGTTGCCTTGATGAAGATGATTATCGAGCAGGGCACTGATTGTGTTGTGGGCTGAAGTGATGGCGTGCATATCACCTGTAAAATGAAGGTTGATTTCTTCCATCGGCAAGACCTGGCTGTATCCGCCGCCGCATGCTCCGCCTTTTAATCCCATCGTTGGTCCGAGTGACGGTTCGCGCAAGCAAATCATCGTCTTATGATTGAGTCGGTGTAACGCTTGACCCAGTCCGACCGTGACTGTCGATTTTCCTTCTCCGGCAGCCGTCGGATTGATTGCCGTGACAAGAATCAGTTTTCCATCTGCTTTCGTCGCCAATCGTTTCACCAGTCCGTCTGTCAACTTTGCTTTGTATTTTCCGTACGTGTCATAATCCGCGTCAGTTAATCCGATATGTTCGGCGATTTCGGAGATGGGGCGTAGGATGGTTTGCTGGGCAATTTCTAAATCAGAACGAATCGTTTTTTCCATGGCGTAATCTTCCTCTCAAGATGAGTTTCTCTATATTTCCTTAATAGTAGCTTATCTGAAACGGACACGCCAAATAATCGTTCAATATATTCCACCCAATGGGTCAAATGGTTGCGTTTTCATTTTATGGAAAGTTGCGTAGTCTAGGGGTAGAGGAGGGATGAGCAATGGCAGTAAGCAATAAGAAAAAAGTAAAGCGCGGACTTGAATTTTGGATGTTTGTCGGACCCGTCTTTTTGGTGTTCGCAGTAATCGTTCTCGTACCTTTTTTTAATGGTGTCATGTATTCATTCACGGATTGGAACGGAATTACCGGTGAGTTAAATTGGATTGGGTTTGACAACTATGTCCGGCTGTTCACGGTGGACGAACAGTTCCAACAGTCCTTCTGGCTGACGACAAAATACACCGTCGTAGCCGTGGTTTTAACGAATCTGGTTGGATTTATCTTAGCGTTTTTACTCACGCAAAATATTCGGACTCGAAATTTCTTACGGACGATTTTCTTCATGCCGAACTTAATCGGCGGATTGATTCTCGGATTCGTCTGGCAGTTCATTTACGTTAAAGGATTTGCTTCGATTGGAGAACTAACAGGTTGGAGTTTATTCGAACTTCCTTGGCTTGGTGACGCTCGAACCGGTTTCTGGGGTATTGTCATCGTTTCGATTTGGCAAGGCGGGGGATATATCATGGTCATCTATATTGCGGCCTTGCAAAATGTCCCGCAGGAACTGATCGAAGCAGCCAAAATTGACGGAGCCAACCGCCTGTCGACGTTACGGAACATTACGATTCCGCTGATCATGCCGTCGGTCACGATCTGTCTGTTCCTGACGATTTCCTGGTCCTTCAAACTATTTGATACGAACTTATCGCTCACGAACGGCGGTCCGTTTAAATCAACGGAAATGCTGGCGCTGAACATCTATAAAGAGTCATTCACAAACAATAATCTGGGTCTCGGTTCCGCCAAAGCCATCATTTTCTTTGTGGTCGTTGCCGCGATTACCGTCACCCAAGTGTACTTGACGAAAAAACGGGAGGTGGAAGCATGAGTACCGCACAACCTTTACCGAAACCGGAGCTGACACCTGAGAAGCCGGCACCGAAAAAGCGCGGCCGTTATTCCGTACGACTCGGAACCGTGGAAATTGCCGCTTTGTTGATGGGTTTGTTGTATATGATTCCGTTTTATTATGTCATTTCGAACTCGTTTAAGACGCAAGGGGATATCTTTACGAATACATCGGGACTTCCGAAAGAATGGATTACGGAAAACTATACAAATGCCTGGGAAGCGATGAATTTCGGGAAAGTGTTCCTGAACTCCGTCATCATCACGGTCGGTGCCAACGCCGTCATCGTGATTTTCTGTTCGATGGCTGCTTGGAAGCTCGTTCGGACCAAAACGCGTCTGTCGACCATCATCTTTTTCCTGTTTGTCGCCGCGATGATCATTCCCTTCCAGTCGATTATGATTCCATTGTCGAAACTGTCGGGGGATCTCGGACTGCAAAACAGTTACTGGGGTCTGATTTTAATGTATCTCGGTTTTGGTTCCGGTCTATCGATTTTCTTGTACCATGGATTCATGAAATCGATTCCGGAAGAAATTGAAGAAGCAGCCATTATCGACGGTTGTTCGCAGTGGGGTGTCTTTTGGAGGATCGTTTTCCCGTTGCTTAAACCGATCACGGTAACGATTGTCATCCTGAACACCCTTTGGATTTGGAATGATTTCTTGTTACCATCGCTGATGTTACGTGATGTTGAACTGCGGACGATCCCGCTTGCGACGTTCTATTTCTTCGGCCAATATACAAAGCAATGGGATTTGGCGTTAGCCGGACTGATTCTTGGTATCATTCCGTTGTTACTGTTCTTCTTCGCCATGCAAAAGCAAATTATTCAAGGAATTACGAGTGGTTCCATCAAGTGATATGTAAGCGCGTTCTCGCTTCTGCGGGAACGTTTTTCTTTTGATTGGTTAATCTGATTAGTCAGATTATTTTATTTTTTTTTGAAAAAAAGGCTTTTCAAATACTTGCCGGATGGTGTACGATGTTCTCAATTCAATTGTAACAACGACGTTGAAGGGAAGAGTAACATCTTGTAAAACCGGATTAGCGAGCTGGGGGCGGTGAAAGCCCAGTCGGAAACAAGTTGCGAAGAACATCCCGGAGTCGCTACCCGAACACTGAAGTCAGTAGGCGTAGCCGGAGTTGCCTGTCCGTTATCATATGGCCGAAGATTGAGATGATAATTGATCATCAGTCTTTTGAGTGAGCAGCTGAGCTGTTAACATGGGTGGTACCGCGGAACCGAGTCTTTCGTCCCATATTCTTGGGAGAGAAGGGCTCTTTTTTATGGCTTCTTTTTCAAACACACAATTGAGGAGGAAGATTACCATGACAACACTCGTATCGATGAAACAGACACAGGAAGCTATCACACTTGTAAAAAAACGCTTTGAGGAGCAATTCTCAGCCCAACTCGGATTGACACGCGTCGAAGCACCGTTATTCGTCGAAAGCACACTAGGAGTCAACGATCATCTGAACGGAATTGAACGCGTCATCCGCTTTGATGCGATTGATCATCAGGCAGAACTCGAAATCGTTCAATCGCTTGCAAAATGGAAACGTCAGGCACTCCACACATACGGATTCGCAAAAGGCGAAGGCTTGTACACATTGATGCATGCCATCCGCCGCGACGAAGTATTGGATGAAACGCATTCGATCCATGTCGATCAGTGGGACTGGGAACGTGTGATTTCAAAAGAAGAGCGGACAATCGACTACTTGCAGAAAACGGTGCAAGCGATTTACGCATCGATTCGTCAAGTGGAACGTGAAGTCGAAGAACAGCTCGCGATTGAAGCGATCTTACCGGAAACGATCCATTTCATGACGACACAGGAACTGGAAGATGCGTACCCGACGCTTTCGACGAAAGAGCGTGAGACGGAAGTGACGAAAGAATACGGGGCTGTCTTCTTGATGCAAATCGGTGGAGCCTTAGCGTCCGGAGAAAAACATGACGGCCGAGCGGCTGACTACGATGACTGGACACTCAACGGCGATATTCTAGTCCATCATCCGGAAATCGGTGCATTTGAACTTTCATCGATGGGCATTCGTGTCGACCGTGAAACGTTACTCGCACAAATCGAGACGACAGGCGAGCATGCGAAACTCGATTTCCCGTTCCATCAAGGGGTACTGGCAGAAACACTTCCACTGACGATCGGCGGCGGAATCGGACAATCCCGGATGGCGATGTTCCTCTTGAAGAAACGTCACATCGGTGAAGTTCAGGCGTCGGTCTGGTCGGAAGAAACACGCGCGTCGTACCGTGAGCAAGGTGTGCACCTGCTGTAAGAACGAGTGATGTACTGATAGATATAATGGCAAACCGTACTGCTGACCATGACTTTATGGATGGCAGTACGGTTTTTCTATGTGTCAAAATAAGTTCATCCGACCTCAGACTGAGGAAAGACGTGTGAAAACACGTTATAATGGGCATATGAACTAATAAGAGAGAGGTGAAGACATGTCAGCGATACTCATTACAGGATTAGTGTTTGCCTTGCTGTTCGTCGCGTTCCTTTGGTTCAACATCAAAGGATTGCGGACGATGTGGCGTGATTACAAGCGTACAGGATCAATGATGGCACTGGGCTTCTTTATCGTCGGAATCATCGGGATTTTTACAGGAGTCTGGACGACGCTCGTCGTCATCATTTATTATCTTCTTCGTCCTGCACGAGGCTGATTTAGAGGAGTGGTTGGATGCTGGAATGGTTATTCTCAGCCGGAGAGTCGAATCTCTGGCTGTTTTTAGGAATTATGATTCTTGGACTCGGGACGGAATTAATTCCGGCTGAAGTCGGTTTGCCGTTACTCGGTCTGTATGTTTCAAACGGAACGATCAGTTGGACGGCAGCTGTCCTAATCGGTTTCATCGGCAGTCTGATGGGCGCGACGCTATTTTACTTTCTCGGTCGTTACGCCGGACGTCCGATTTTGGTTCGCTACGGAAAATGGTTGATGATCAAGGAACGGGAAATCATTCAGGGAGAACGAATCGTATCGAAATACGGTTCATGGTCTGCCTTGTTCGGTCGTTTCTTCCCGGTCGTCCGTTCGGTCGTCTCGATTCCGTGTGGTCTGTTCAACTTGTCGTTCAAACGATACGTCCTCGCCTCGAGCATTGGTTTGTTCCCGGTTTCGTTTTTTTATGTTTGGCTGGGAGAAAAGTTTGGGGTGGAACGGGCAGAGTCCATGCTGAAGGGGCTTGAACAGGAATTATGGTGGATTCTCGGCATCATTGTCGTTGGAATCATCGGCTACATCATGTATCGCCGCTTGAAATCGAAGCGTTAAGAATACAAAAAGGGACTGACTATTTAAGTCAGCCCTTTTTTCATGGAGTTTTAGGGAATAAAAATCGTTTGAGCGTTTTAATCCGGTGTTTCGGAGTTAATAGAAGCAACTGATCCCGACCTTCAAAAATCGTGTCTCCACGAGGTGTCACAATTTGGTCGTCCCGGATGATTGCCGTGATTAAAAATTCCTGCGGAAGATCAATATCCATGATGGCTTTCCCGACGAATGGATGGGAATTCGGAATCGTCAATTCGATGATTTCCGCATTCGGTTTACCAATCGACATGAACTCGATAACCGTTTGAATGGCGGAAGAACCCGTGTCGTTCAAATGAAGGCGATCGGCGAGGAACGTCAGCATGCTCCCTTGAATTAACGTCGATAACAGAACGGTGAAAAAGACGATATTAAAAATCATTCCGGCGTTGTCGATGCCGGCGACAAGCGGATACGTCGCAAGAATGATCGGAACTGCTCCTTTTAAACCGGCGAAGGAAACAAACACTTTTTCCTGCCAAGAATATTTAAAGGGAAGCAGACTGAGCCAGACCGACACCGGGCGGGCGATGAAGATTAAAATCAATGCAAGGGCAATCGAAGATAGAATCACCTGCGGATCAAGCAACTGCTTCGGGAAGACGAGTAATCCGAGCACGATAAACATCCCGATTTGGGCCAAGTGCGCCATACTCATCGTAAAACGGACAAGCGTCTGACGGTAAACCAATTCATGATTGCTGATGTAGATGGCGGTCACATAGACGGCTAAGAAACCACTGGCATGAATCGTATCGGCAATACCGAACGAAAGAAAGGCGAACGACATTAAAAGAATCGGATAAAAGCTCGAGGAACTGAGATCAATCCGGTTAAGTAGTGTCGAAGCAATCCAGCCGATGAACAGACCGAGCAGTAGACCGATCACCATTTCCCAGACTAACGAAGTTAAGCCGGAAACGAGTGAAGCCTCTTTTGGATTCGTCACGAATTCCAGGAAGAAGACTGTCAAAAAAACAGCCATCGGATCATTGGTCCCGGATTCGAGTTCTAACGTTGAACCGACTTTTCGCCGGACGGATTGCCCGCTGAGTACTGAAAAAATCGCGGCAGCATCCGTTGATCCGACAATGGCACCAAGGAGAAAAGCATTAGCCCAGCTGAAGCCGAGAATGTAGTGGGACGCCACGGCAACGATTGTCGTCGCAATAAAGACACCAAACGTGGCAAGTGACAGAGAGGGTGAGAGTTCGGTCTTAACTTCTTTCCAAGTCGTTTGAAGACCTCCCTCGAATAAGATGATGATCAGCGCCACCGTACCGAGTAACTGTGCCAGCTCGGCATCATCAAACCGGATGAACCCGGTAATGTCACTGCCGGCAATCATGCCAAGGGCAATGAAAATCAGGAGAGCCGGAATATTGAGACGACTCGACAATTTCGTCGTCCAGACTGCTGTAAACAACAATAAGCCAATTAATAAAATCGTGAACTGTAGGGACATTGCATCAGACTCCTTCATGGAATATCATAACTACTTTCATCATACACTAATCCCGAGTTTTTTTGTCGGATAACGATTGTTCAATATTTTCCACCGCACCGGACAAAATTATCCGTTTTTATTGCAAGCGTTTTCATTTATTGTAAAAGCGTAGCACGATTATCAACTCGAAAATCAGGGAGGTATCCGAATGCGTAAACGTAAATGGGCAGCACTACCAGTTATGACGACCGCAATGGTCGTAGCACTTGCAGCATGTGGTGGCGGTGGAACACTCAATAGTGATGACTCAAAGGACAGTGGCTCTTCTAAGGACGGGAAGACCCTCAACGTATTCCAATTTAAAGCTGAAATCGCAAAAGACATGGAAAAGATGGCAAAGGCGTATGAAAAAGAAACGGGCGTAAAAGTCGTCGTTCAAACAGTCGGCGGCGGATCGGATTATGGCGCCGCCTTGAAATCTCAGTTTGCTTCGGGTAACGAACCGGATGTTTTCAACAACGGTGGATTTACAGAAGCGAAAACATGGCAAGATAAGCTGGAAGATCTTTCGGATGAAAAGTGGGTCAGTGATTTAACAGATCTATCAAAAGAACCGATGACAATTGACGGGAAACTGTATGGTATGCCGATGAACTTGGAAGGTTACGGTTTCATTTACAACAAAGAAATCTTCAAGAAAGCCGGTATTACAGAGTTGCCGAAAACGTTAACAGAATTAACAGAAGCGTCCAAGAAGCTGAAAGCGGACGGCGTGACACCATTCTCGATCGGATACGGCGAGTGGTGGATTCTTGGAAATCACTTGATGAATATCCCGATGGCCCAACAGGATGATCCGGATCAGTTCATCGCCGATCTGAATTCCGGCAAAGGGAAGTTCGAAGACAATAAACAATTTAAAGAGTTCATGAATCTGTTTGATTTAACGATCGAGTACGGAAACAAAAATCCGTTGACGACAGATTACAATACACAAGTTTCACAGTTTGCTGAAGGAAAAACAGCAATGATCCAACAAGGAAACTGGGCGCAACAATTGATTACGGATGTCAATCCGGATATCGAGATGGGCTTCATTCCGATGCCAATCAATGATGACAAAGAAAAAATGGATCGACTTCCGGTCGGCGTACCGAATAACTGGGTCGTCAACAAAAACTCGAAAAATAAAGAAGAAGGTAAAAAGTTCCTCGAGTGGATGGCGACATCTGATACAGGAAAAGATTATATGGTCAACAAATTCAAGTTTATCCCGGCGTTCAAATCAATCGAAGCAGCCGATCTTGGACCACTTGCTGACGATATCATCAAGTACTCTAAAGAAGATAAAACCATCTCATGGAACTGGTTTAAATATCCGGACGGTGCTGTTAACGAATTTGGTGCCATCATGCAGGCATACGTAGGAAAACAAAAAACATCAGAAGAGATGTTACAAGACTTTACGAAGACTTGGCAAAAAATGAAGAAATAATAAAAAACGTGTTGTTTCCAATAAATGGAATCAACACGTTTTTTATTATTTAATGTAAGAAAAACAATTGAATGAAGAAGAGAACAGCGAACAGATAAATCAAAAAGTGAACGCGTTGCTTTTGGACAGCTTTCATAATCGGATAGATGATGAATCCGAAGGCGATCCCTGTTGCGATACTGCCGGACAGCGGCATGATGATGATGATCATGAACGCTGTAAAGGCTTCGCTGAAATCTTCCCACTGGATTTGTTTAATATTTTGAAGCATCAAGGCACCGACCAGGAGTAATGCAGGTGCTGTAATAGCAGGAACACTTGAAATCGATTGAACGATTGGACCGAACACTGCCGAGAGCGCAAATAAGATGCCGACCGTGACAGATGTCAATCCGGTTCGTCCACCGGCTGCGACACCGGAAGCAGATTCGACGTAAGCCGTCGTTGGACTGGTTCCAAACATCGATCCGACAATCATTGCCGTTGAATCAGACAACAGAGCACGTTCGCTGTTCTTAAGAGAACCGTCTTCTTCGATCAGTCCGGCCTGTTCGCCGACTGCGACCATTGTTCCGGTCGTATCAAACATCGTGACGAGGACAAACGAAAGGACACCACTGAATAGACCATATTGAATGACGTCTTGAACCGCAGAGAGCGGATTCGCGACAAGAATGCCTTCCGGTAAAGTCGGCAAAGCAATCAAGGTTTTTGAGAACGTCAATTCACCTGTTAAGAAAGCGAGTACTCCGGACAGGACCATCGCATACAATAGACCACCCGGAACACGTTTCACCGTCAGAATGGCGGCTACGAGTAATCCGACCAGCGTAATCAGGGCTTCCGGTGACGTCAAAGAGCCGATTGTAATCAAGGTAGCCGGATCGGCCACAAGAATACCGGACATCTTTAAACCGAGGGAAGCAATGAATAAACCGATTCCTCCGGTGATAGCTAACTTAATCGTAGTTGGAATGACTTCGATTAATTTCGTCCGTAAAGGAGACAAGGATAACAAAAGGAAGATGATTCCGGCGACAAAAACGACGGATAAAGCTGTTTGGTAAGGAATTTTTTCGCCGATGACGAGCGTATAAGTGAAATAAGCGTTTAAGCCCATTCCCGGTGCCACCGCAATCGGCAGGTTGGCATAAAAGCCCATCAACAATGTCCCGATCAAAGTAGCGACGATCGTTGCCGAGAAAGCTTGATCCTGCGGAATGCCTGCTTCCGATAAAATAGTCGGGTTGACGAAAAGAATATAGGCCATCGTGATGAACGTAATAAAACCAGCTTGAATTTCACGTTTGACCGTTGTATCGTGTGCTGAAAGTTTAAACATGAGTCAAAGACCACCTTAATCTCAAAAGTTTGTTAAAAACGAACATTAACGATGTTATATCAATATTCATTCGGAATCAAGTATTGTTTTTCGGTTAATCTAAATTGGAGTAAATGACAACAGGTATAAACAAATAAAAGACATACATGTAAGCGGATACAGCTATGCTATACTACTTATTAGAAGAAAAAGGATGGAGGAGACGGCGATGAAGAGCATCCGAACACGTTTGATCCGACTTGTCGTCTTAGCAATTCTGATTCCGACGACGCTTGCTACATCAGCTTCTTATCTCTATGTGCGCCACCAGAACATCGAGCAGGCGGAACGTTCGAGCTTGAGCGGTTTGAAAAGAGGAAGCAGCCAAATCAGTCATTATATGGAAGATGTAAGACGGTTGCCGACAAGTTTGTATGCCAATCGCTCCTTACTCAATATTATGAACGTCGGTGCAGATGCCGAGCTCAGTGAATCGGAAGGTGTGATTTCACGGGCGTTGCTCGGACTTTTTTTATCAAGACAAGACATTGAGCAGCTTCATTTTGTCATCTTAAAAGGAAATTCGGAGTACTCGGTCTATAACATGAAAACATCAAGCCGGGGAAAGTTTGATTGGCTGCAGGAGACCGATTATTTTCGTTTGATGAAACAAAAAAACGGATGGCTGATTGATCCGGCACATCAGATTGCCGCCTATAATACACATACGATGATTTTGGACGAGAAAGAAATCGTCAGCTTCCGTTACCGGATCAATCGGGTGGAAACGGATGAACCGCTCGGTTTTCTTTCAGTCGACATTCCGACGAGTGTGTTTGAACAACAATTGAAGCTGTTCGAAAATTTTCCCGGTGAATCGCTTTGGTTGTTGAATGGAAACCAACTGATTGCGAAAACAGGCAAAGAACTTCCGGTCACGAATGACCGATTGACGGGCAAGAGTGGGAGCATGCGCGTCGGAGACTCCTTTATCGTGTATGCCAAAACGACAACACAAGGAGTTCCTATTACACTGATCAAGACGACCCCATATGCATCGGTCGTCAAAGGTGCCAATGAAACAGCGCTGATTTTAATTTTGATCGGGATCGGCTCGTTAGTCTTGATGATTATCGCGGCCAGTCTTGCAGCCCTTAAAATCACGAAGCCGATCAAACAGCTGACAGCAAACGTTTGGCGTGTCGAACAGGGTGATTTATCGGCACAATTCGTTGCGACGACCAACGATGAGATCGGGTTGCTGAATCGGCAATTCCAGCGGATGATTCAACGAATCGACCGGCTGATCAAACGGGAATACCGTCTGGCACTTGAAAACCGGACAAACGAATTGCGGGCTTTACAATCTCAATTAAATCCTCATTTCTTGTTTAATGCCTTGCAATCGATCGGAACGACTACATTACAGGGTGACCGGAAAATCGCATATCGTTCGATTACAGGATTGTCGCAGATGATGCGTTATTCCATGAATAATGAACAGACGATTGTCACGCTGAAGCAGGAAGTCGATCATCTTCAATCCTACATGCGTCTTCAGCAGCAACGTTTTCCGGATCGGTTCCGTTATATCGTCGATGTGCCGTGGCACATGAATTCGATTGAGATCCCGAAAATGATTTTACAACCCTTTGCTGAAAATTATTTTAAACATGCGTTTAATCAACAGGCAGATGCGACGGAAAATTACCTCGCCTATAAAGTCAGAAGCGATGGTGACCAACTCATCATTCAAGTCGAAAACAGCGGTTCAGTCATGGAAGCAGCAAAACTAGAAAGTATTGATCAAACGATGCGGATGCACCGCCGACCGGAAGACCGTCAAACGTCCGGGATCGGTCTTCACAACATCTACGAACGTCTATTAATCTTTTATGGAGAAGAAGCCAGCATGATCCTGCAGTCTCCGGCTGAAGGTGGTTTTAGAATCGTCATTCGAATTCCCGTTGAACAGGAGGAACTATGATGAATGTATTGATCGTAGACGACGAAAAACATGTGCGCGACGCGGTGAAATTGCTTGGAGAATGGGATACCTGGCAGATTGGTAATATCTTTGAAGCGGATGACGGGGTCACTGCCAAACGTTTCTTGGAACAGGAAAAAATCGATTTGATGTTGACGGATGTCGAAATGCCCGGACTCGACGGACTAAGTTTACTCGAATGGACAAAAAATCATCATCCAAAGGTCGTCACGATTGTATTGACAGGGTATGATGATTATACGTATATGCGTCGGGCGATTTTGCACCAATCGTTTGATTACTTACTTAAGCCGATTGATCCTGATATTTTGAATGATGCTCTCGGGCGCGCGATGGAATTGATCGGTCCTGTTCAAGAACAAGGCGAAGCGATTGATCAAATTGCAAAATACATTTCGACACATTATGCGGAAGAACTAACGCTTCAACTCATGAGTGAACGCTTTTATCTAAGTCGAGAATACATTTCAAGACGATTCAAACAGCGTTTTTCCGTTAATCTATCGGATTATATTCAAACCATCCGTTTAAATCGGGCAAAAGAATTGCTGGGTGAGACGGATGCCCGGATTTACGAGATTGCGCTTGAAGTCGGATACCATGATGATAAATATTTTCGGAAAGTCTTTAAAAAGCAATTCGGAATGACTCCGAATGAGTTCCGAGAGTTGTTGTCGGTTTAGTCACTATTTAGAGGAGGAATCGTACATGAGCGTACACATTAACGCAGCAGAAGGTCAGATTGCAGAAACCGTATTACTTCCAGGAGATCCACTTCGTGCAAAATATATTGCCGATACATTTTTAGAGGACGTTGTTTTGTATAACGAAGTCCGCGGAATGTATGGTTTTACAGGAACGTACAAAGGTAAAAAAGTTTCGGTCCAAGGAACTGGTATGGGTGTTCCTTCGATGTCGATTTACGCCAATGAACTCGTTCAATCATACGGCGCAAAAAACCTGATTCGTGTCGGTACTGCCGGCGGAATTACACCGGACGTCCAAGTCCGCGACGTCGTCATCGCAATGAGTGCATCACACGATATGGCACAAAACCGCGTCCGCTTCAACGGACTCGATTATGCGCCGACAGCATCGTTTGACTTATTGCACAAAGCTTATATGACAGCGAAAGAGCACGGCATCGATGCAAAAGTCGGTCAAATCTTCACGACCGATCAATTTTATCAAGATGATTTCCACCACTTCAAGAAATGGGCGGACTTCGGTTGCCTCGCAATCGAGATGGAAGCGGCAGGCCTCTATACACTTGCTGCCAAACATAAAGTCAACGCCTTGACGATCTTGACGATTTCCGATCACTTGTTGACGGGTGAAGAGACGACAGCGGAAGAACGTCAAACGACGTTTAACGACATGATGAAAGTCGCACTTGAAACAGCCATCCAACTGTAAACGAAAGGCGGAGAAAAGACTCTCCGCTTTTTTTATTTGCCCTGACAGCTATGGTAGAATGAGAAGGTAGAAATGAATGAGCTCACAAGGGGGATTTAAGGATGGGATTGACGACAACGGGATTGGATGTAGCACGCCAGATTGAAGTACAACGGGGTTTCTTTAAGACAGGCGCGACACGAAGCATTGCTTTTCGTTTAAGTATGTTGACGTTCTTGAAACAAGCAATTGAAACACATGAAGCAGCCATTTACGATGCCTTGAAAGCCGACTTGAATAAAGGGCGTCAAGACGCCTTTACGACAGAAATCGGTTTTGTCTACGGCGAAATCAATCGGATGGAAAAACAATTACGCCGTCTTGCAAAACCACGGCGAGTCAAAACGCCGTTGTTGCATTTCGGATCAAAAAGCGAAATCCGTTTTGAGCCTTACGGAAACGTGCTCGTCATCGCACCTTGGAATTATCCTTTCCAACTGGCCCTTGCCCCTGTCGTAGGTGCGATTGCAGCTGGGAATACCGTTGTTCTAAAACCTTCGGAATTGACACCAAACGTCTCGCGTGTGTTGCGGGAAGTGTTTGAAACGGCGTTTCATGAGCGTTTTGGTGTCGTGATCGAAGGCGACGCGGAAGTAAGTACAGCTGTGTTGGAAGAGAAGTTTGATTATATCTTCTTTACCGGCTCGACCCGTGTCGGTAAAATCGTTCATCAAGCAGCTGCCAAACATTTGACGCCGGTCACGCTTGAACTGGGCGGCAAGTCTCCGACGATTATCCACAAGGATGCAGATTTAAGACTCGCGGCCAAACGGATTGCCTGGGGAAAATGGTTAAATGCCGGGCAAACATGTATCGCTCCGGACTATGTTTTTGTTCATCGGGACGTCCAGGAAACATTTCTTCGTTTGATTGAAGAAGAGGCGTTCTCCCAGTATGGCAATGGAGTCGGCGTGGGGTCCTATGTCAAAATCGTTTCGGACGGTCACTTGGAACGATTGACAGGATATCTCGAGCAAGGAAACATCGAATTCGGCGGACAAGTCGATCCGGAAACAAGAAAAATGGCTCCGACCGTTATGACGAACGTTCCTCTTGATTCGAAATTGATGCAGGAAGAAATCTTTGGTCCGATTTTACCGGTGCTCGTATATGACGAAATCGAAGATGTCATCACCTTTGTCACGGATCGTGACAAACCGTTGGCCCTTTATCTGTTTACAGAAAATGAATTCGTGAAGGAACGTGTCTTGAACCGGATTTCCTTTGGCGGCGGATGCGTGAACGATACACTCATGCATGTCGCACAGCATAATTTACCGTTTGGCGGTGTCGGTGCCAGTGGAATCGGCGGATATCACGGCAAATACAGTTTCGAAACGTTCAGCCATCGAAAAGGGCTGGTGCACAATACGACGAAGTTTGATTTACCATTCCGTTATATGCGTTCAAATACTGATTCCAAATGGATGCGCTTTTTGTTATGATGGTTGAGGTTTGATTTATATGAAATTCTATAAAAAGTAAATTTTTTGTTAAATTAAGGGGTATAAGTTTTGAAACGTCAATTACGTCAGTGGATTAAGAGAACGAAGCTGGTCGAAACGGGATTGCATCTCGTGATGCGGGTATTTGCGTGTTTACCGGTTCATCCAAATCGTTTCCTGTTTGAAAGCTTTTTAGGGAAACAATACAGTGACAATCCACGTGCAATCTACGAAGCGCTGAAAAAAGACCATCCGGAATGTGAGTTGATCTTCAGTAAGGATCGACACCGTGTCTTCGATGATCCAGGCGTTCGGACCGTGAATCGGATGACGATTCGTTGGATTTATCTGCTCGCCACGTCGCGGGTCTGGGTTTCGAACAGCAGGCTTCCTTCCTGGTTGTTCAAACGCAAAGGGACCATCTACTTACAAACGTGGCACGGGACGCCGCTCAAAAAACTGGCGCTCGACATGGATGATGTACAGATGGCCGATACGACGACCGAACGCTACAAGCGGGACTTTGCACGTGAAGCATCCAAATGGGATCTGTTGATTTCACCGAATGCGTATTCGAGTCGGATTTTTCGACGGGCATTTGATTTTTCCGGTGAATTGCTTGAAATCGGTTATCCGCGGAATGATTTGTTTTACGAGACGGAACGGCATCCGGAAATACGCGAACGGGTCTATTCCCGTTACAACATCGACCGGACGAAGAAAGTCATTTTGTATGCGCCGACATGGCGAGACAATGAGTACGTGGCGAAAGGATCTTATTCCTTTAAGCTGCCGTTTTCGCTGGAGCAGTTTGAGAAACAATTTGGTGCTGAATATACGTTACTGATCCGGATGCATTATTTGGTAGCGGATCAAGTCGATACGGCGGGTTATCCTTCTGTCCGTAACGCTTCAGATTATCCGGATATTTCAGAACTGTACATTGCGGCAGATGCCATGGTCACGGATTATTCATCCGTCATGTTTGACTATGCCCATTTGAAACGACCGATGATTTTTTACACGTATGACTTAGAACACTATCGGGATCAACTGCGCGGATTTTATTTTGACTTTGAGCAGGAAGCCCCGGGTCCGCTCGTTTTACAGCAATCACGGCTATTTGAAGAGATTGACCGGTTGCACGAATGGAGCGATCGATATGGTCCGGCGTTTAACGTATTTGAAAAGAAATTTTGCCAGTGGGATGACGGAACCGCGTCTGTACAAGCTTATCAACGTCTGTTACAATCTGTCAGCAATCAGCATAAAGGAGAATCATCATGAAAAAAGTCATCACGTACGGCACATTTGATTTACTGCACTGGGGACATATCAACATCCTCAAACGGGCAAAGGAAATGGGCGATTATTTAGTAGTTGCGATTTCTACGGACGAGTTCAACCGCTTAAAACACAAAGAGTCCTATCACAGTTTCGAAAACCGTAAATTGATTTTGGAATCAATTCGCTACGTGGACGAAGTCATTGCCGAGAATAACTGGGATCAGAAAATCACGGATGTACAAGAGCACCAAATCGATACATTCGTCATGGGTGACGACTGGGCCGGCGAATTCGATTTCTTGAAAGAATATTGTGAAGTGGTTTACCTGAGCCGGACAGAAGGCATTTCGACAAGCCAGATTAAAACGGAGTTAGGAAAAGGTTGATGAAAAAAGACCACACCTCGCGTGCGGTCTTTCTTCATGGAAAGGAGGGAGTAACGTGAGAGAGAGTATCGTGCAAATCTATTTGTTGCTTTTTCGGATTTTCTATCGAATCTTCTGCTTGTTGCCTTTGAGACCGGTAACGCTCTTTTGGGTCACTTACGGTGATAATGTGAAACCGATTAATGATGCGCTCCTGACGGAATTCCCGAAAGAAAAACGGTATTTGGTGTATGATAAAAAATTTGTAAAAAATCCGGAAGCCTGGTCGACAGAATACGCTTTGCCTTACCGCAGACTGCGTTTTATTCGACTGGCTTATCTTCTCGCGACATCGAAACACCTTTTCATCGATAACTATATCGGTGAATACAGTGTCGCTCCGGTTCGTCCGGGGACAAAACGGATTCAGTTATGGCATGCTGCAGGAACGCTGAAAAAATTCGGACTGACGTCATCGAGGAGTTTGATGGTGCCGAAACATGTCCTGCGGCGTTTCAAACGGGTGTATCAACGCTATGGGGACTTCATCGTACCTGGAGAAGCATGTGCGAAACAATTCATGGCGCCGCATGATCTTCCCCGGACAGTTTTCAAAACATTGGGTGTTCCTCGGACGGATTATTGGTTTAATGAGCAACATCAGATCGTAAAAAAAAGACTTTCCGACATCTATGTCAAACCGAAACGGCGTATTCTATTATATGCACCGACTTACCGGGAATATAATGGGATGGAAGGACAGACCGTTCATCAACTCGAACAATTGACCGATCAAGGATGGACGATTCTCGTCAAATTACATCCGACGGTTCGTTCCCTGTTCACGCATCAAAAAACGCATGTCCACTTCGTTACGGATGAATATTCAATCAATGATTACTTACTGATCACCGACGTATTGGTCACCGATTATTCCTCAATTCCTTTTGAAAGTTGTCTGCTCGGTGTTCCGACCGTTCTGTATACACCGGATATCGACACGTATCGGCAAATTCCCGGTATCATCGATTCCTATCCGGATCCGTTACCGGTTACTTGCACTGATCAATTTGAGTTCATGCTGAACTGGGTTAATTCAGATACAGCATTACAGGAAAGTCGAATGGCGATGGAAAAATTCAAAACGACTTGGTATACGGAACAGCCGGGCCAAGCGACGCGCCGGATTGTCGATCATTATTATCGAAAAGTACGCTGAACCTAAAATGACCTCCGTTTGTAAACGAATAGAGGTCATTTTTTTATCTGCCTTTTTGTGAAAAGGTGAACAATGTTTGACAATCTTTTGAAAAAACGTTTTTTTGAACTGTGATGTTTTATACTAAGGACAGAAGGAATCAGGAAAGGAGAATGCGAAATGCTTGCTTGCGGAACGACTGAAGCCAATACGTTTGTCTTATCGGCAGAAACACGAATGATACTGGAAGACTTCATGACAGAGGTGACGTTTAAAAAGGATTCCATCGTTTGTTGGGAAGGTGAGTTAAACGATAAGTTGTTTTACGTGAAGCAGGGTGGTGTCAAACTATCGAAACTGACGAAAAAAGGCAGTCCTTTAATGATGTTTTTATACTTTAAAGGAGATTTGTTCGGTGAGTTTGATGTCGGTGAAGCATTTCCCAGTTCTTATAGCATTGAAACGATGGAAGACAGTATACTGGGTGTCATTTCGAAAAGTAAGCTTGAGGAATTGATGAAGCAGGATGGTGTGTTTGCCTTGGAAATCATGCGCTGGCAAGCCTTGATGCGGAAGCAGTCCGAAACGAAATTGCGTGACTTGTTATTGTTCGGGAAACAAGGGGCACTGGCTTCGACCTTACTTCGTTTGATTGCCATGCATGGGAAACAAGTCGGGGAAGATTACGTCATATCCAAACGACCGTCCGACAGCGAACTCGGTCAGTTGATCGGGGCACCACGTGAAACGGTCAATCGTATGTTTTCCCAGTGGAAAAAAGACAAGGTCATTTCATCGACGACAACCAAAATCATCGTCCATGATGCGAACTATTTAAGAGATTTGTGTCATTGTGAAGGATGCCCGGTAGGGGTGTGCCGGATTTAATAAATGAACCGAGGGACTGAGTCAGTCTCTCCGACAAAAAGGGTGGCAGATGACAATTCTGCCGCCTTTTTTTCGTTTAAACAGGAATCACTCTTTTGACGCGACTCTTACAGGAAAGAGCGTAAAAGAACGGGTGATTCCTGTTTGAGTCGATTCCTTTTTTCGTTTCTGCACTAATATGTGAACTTTATGTGTGTTTTTAGAAGAGAAAGCGCGAAATCGTCACAAATGGTGTGACATTTATCACGTTCTCGATGGATCTGTCTTTTCTAGAATAAAGACAAGACATCAAGTTGAAATAAGAAGGGAGCCGGACATTATGAGCAGTAAACCAGAGTCGAATTTATCAGGCACGATCGTCGCCGTCTTTATTGTTGCTTCAGTCATCATCGGGATGTGGGGATCGATTTTTCTATTATTTAGTTCGAGATAAGGAGGAAAGACAATGCACATTCATCGTTTGGAGAAAATTTGGTTGGTGTTTGGCTGTATGATGTTAGCCGTTTTTTTAGTCATCATCGGTATTTCTGCTTTCGCCTCCGGCAATCAACCACCGTCCGATGCTACGTTGATTGATCCGACTCAAGTGGATCAGACCAAACCATTTGATAAACCGGGCTTAAAAAAAATTGACGACAACCGCTATGAAGCGGTCATGGTATCACAAGCATTTCAGTTTACTCCGCAGGACATGGTCATCAAAAAAGGAGCGACAGTGGATTTTCTCGTGACATCAAAAGATGTCGTTCACGGCTTTGAAATCGTCAAGACGAACGTCAATATGATGGTCGTACCCGGTCATATCAATTCGATTGAATACACCTTTAAAAAAGCCGGAGACTATTTGATTGTCTGTAATGAATATTGCGGAAGCGGTCATCATATGATGTCAACAAAAATTAAGGTGGTGGAGTAAATGAATGCCATTTCCAAGAAGTTAAAGGAGTTTGAGGTGGAGCGTGGTCTTCCCGCTACAGCCATTGGATTGAAGGAAGCTAAACTGGCCTTTGCCCATGTCAGCTTTTCGCTGGTGGCGTTGCTGATCGGTGGATTGTGCGGGTTGTTGCAAACCCTCGTCCGGACAGGTGTCATCCCGGAAATTGCAGGCATCGGTTATTACGAATTGTTGACTGCTCACGGATTAATGCTGGCGATTGTGTTTACGACCTTATTTATTTTCGGATTATTATTTTCCTTTTTAGGACAATCGTTTGGTCGTTTTGAGGAATTCCCAAGACGTCTCGGTTGGGTCGGCTTTTGGTTCATGATGCTGGGTGTTGTCCTTGTCACATGGATGGTCCTTGCAGGAGAAGCTTCGGTTTTATATACCTTTTATGCACCGTTAAAAGCACACCCGGTGTTCTATATCGGACTCGTCATTTTCGTTGTCGGGACGTGGATCTCTTCAGGTGCGATGTTCCGGATGTACGCGGATTATAAACGGGAGCATAAAGGTGTCCATCCGCCGCTGCAGGCCTACATGAGTATCATGACAGTGTTATTGTGGGTGGTTGCGACACTCGGTGTCGCTGCAACGATTCTATTTCAGCTGTTACCGTTGTCACTCGGTTGGACGGACAAAGTCGGAATTGAGTTGTCCCGGACACTCTTTTGGTACTTCGGGCATCCGCTAGTGTATTTTTGGCTGCTGCCAGCGTATATCGTCTGGTATACCGTCATTCCGAAAATCGTCGGCGGAAAGATTTTTTCTGATGCCTTGGCCCGGATGTCCTTTTTACTATTCTTATTGTTTTCTTTCCCGGTAGGATTTCATCATCAATTGCTGGAGCCGGGTATCTCGGCCTTTTGGAAATACATTCAGGTTGTTCTCACATTTTTGGTCATCATTCCGTCACTCATGACAGCATTCTCGATGTTTGCGACGTTTGAACTGGCGGGGCGCCGTCAAGGTGCAACCGGACTGTTCGGCTGGATCAAGAAGATGCCGTACCGGGATGTCCGCTTTTTAGCACCGTTTGTCGGGATGTTATTTTTCATTCCGGCCGGAGCCGGCGGGGTCATCAATGCGTCCCATCAATTAAATATCGTCGTCCATAACACACTGTGGGTGACAGGACATTTTCATATCACGGTCGGAGCGGCCGTTGCACTGACGTTTTTTGGAACGGCCTACTGGCTGGTTCCGTTGCTCAGAGGGCGGACATTGACGAAACAAATCAATCGGATCGGACTGGTTCAAACGATGTTATGGACGATTGGTATGCTGTTCATGTCGACAGCGATGCACATCTCAGGACTACTCGGTAACCCGAGACGGACCGGTCCTGCGGCTTACTTCAAGGATTCTCTTGTCGCCGACTGGATTCCTTACCACGTGGCGATGGCGATCGGCGGAACGATTTTATTCCTGTCGATTCTGCTGTTCTTATTTGCGATGTTCCAGCTCGCTTTCCGGGCACCGAAAGGGACGGAAGAGTTTCCGGTCGCTGAAACAGAAGAAGCGGCAATGCAGACGCCGTTATTCTTCGAGAATTGGAAACTCTGGATTTTCGTGACGTTTGCGTTAATTGCGTTTGCCTACACGGTTCCGATTTGGCATATGATTGAAAATGCGCCGCCTGGAGCACCGGGGTGGAAACTCTGGTGATCAAACGAAAATAAATAAATGACCGGATTCCTCTTGTGATACAGAAGGAATCCGGTCATTTTCATTGAGTATGAGAGCAAATATAAGTATAGGAAAATGCTGAAGATTACTTAACGATATTGTGTTTAAAGGCATAAACGACAGCTTGCGTCCGGTCGACGACATCGAGCTTCGACAGGATGTTCGACACGTGGGTTTTGACGGTCTTCAAAGAGATGAACAGCTCATCGGCAATTTCCTGGTTCGCCATGCCGCGTGCCATCAGTTGCAAGACTTCCTGTTCGCGTTCCGTCAAATCATCATGCAGATGACTGGTCGGTTTCCGTAATCGTTCCATCATCTTGCCGGTGACCTGAGCCGCCATGACGGATTGACCGTCTGCTGTTTTACGGATCGCTTCCGCAATTTCAAAGGCACTTGCTGTTTTTAAGACGTAACTCATGGCACCGGCTTCGATGACCGGATAGACTTTTTCATCATCCAAGAAGCTTGTGACGACTAAGATCTTTGCTTCCGGCCATTCTTTTCGAATCAACCGTGTTCCTTCGACCCCGTCCACCGGTTCCATGACTAAATCCATTAAAACGACATCCGGACGATGTTTCAGCGCAAGCTCGGCACCTGCTTGTCCATCCGATGCTTCTGCGACGACCTCGATATCCGGTTGAGTGGACAAAAAGGCAGAAACACCCGCACGGACCATTTCGTGATCATCGACTAATAACACTCGTATCATACTTGCACCATCCGATCTTTTCTTAATTTTACTTCAATTTGTGTTCCTTGTCCCGGAACACTGACAAGGCGGATTGTTCCGCCCATCTCAGCCGTTCGTTCCCGCATTGAGTTGATGCCGTAAGAAGCCAGTTTTTTCTCGTCGACGACGAAGCCGACACCGTCATCATTCATGCTTAAGATGACCGTATCATTAAATTGACGCAACTCGATGTCCATATGTGACGCTTTTGCATGGCGCAACGCGTTGGTCAAACCTTCTTGAACAATCCGGAACAATTCGTTTTCAATCGGGCGGGGCAGTTCAATGGCTTCAAGCTTCCAGCTGAGTTCGGTTGACTGCTTTCTCGATAATTCTTCCAGCAATTGAGTCAGACCTTGCTGAAGGGTCATCCCTTCCAGTTCTACCGGGCGCAGCTGCAACAATAAAGAACGCATTTCTGACTGTGCTGTCTGGGCCATCGTTTCGACCAAATCGATTTGTTTGGCTGCTGTTTCCGGTTGCGTCAGAATCGTCTGTTTGGCTGCAGTCGTCATCATCGAGATGGCATACAGTTGCTGGGAGACGGAATCGTGTAAATCACGGGCAAGGCGCTTGCGTTCTTCTGTAATCGCCTGAACACGGACTTGTTCGATATGTTGCGGACGGGTACTGATTTTTTGAACGGTTTCAACCTGTTCATCAATGCGTTTCCCGATACGTGACAGACGTGTCAGCGTATGGAAATAGGGACCGTTGACAATCGTCACTTCTTTTCCCTGCTCCAGTTCAATAATGGCCGTAGTGACTCGCTTGAAATCACGCCGTAAAAAGAAATAATGGATACTGCCAACTGCCAGGGGCAGCAGAAGCGATAAGCCGATGACCAGCAGGAAAACAGGAAAGTCCTGTTGACGGACGAAAAGTACATGCCAATTGACTTGGCGTGTACTTAAAAATAATAACGTCGTCATTACGGCCGTCAAAAAACCGGTCATCACCTGAAGTGCGATGACACCAAGCGGAAATTGATCGCGTTTCATATCGAGGTCACCTCCACGTTCCCGATACCTAGCATGACATGAATCCGGACTTTTCGGACAGCCTCGTCATACTCGGGGGCACGGTACTGGATGCGGCGGTTGAAGAAAGTCGGAATACGACGGACATCTGTCTTGACGCTCCCGAAACCGATTGATGTGTCGAGCGTGTAGTCATAACCGGACGGCAATAAAATCCGGACATCGCCGACGACACCGCTGACGACGATCAGCGTCTCACCTTCCGGAACATACGCATGCGTCAAGTCGATTTCAAGATCACGGACGATGAACTGTTCGCTTAAATCCTTTAAGACATACGGAAGTTCTTGTTGGGTCGCAAACGAATAGGCCGGCTGGATCTTGATTCCTTCCTCTTCATAAAGACTCGGGGAAATTTTTGAGAAAAAGAATTCCCGGACAGAATGGCGGGTCACGAGAATGATTCCGAGATACAGCAGGATGCCGGCGATGACGAAGCCGATTGCTGCTGAACTGAGAACGACACCGGCTAATATGATTGTACCGACGATATAAAACAGGATGGCCAGTTTTTCATGATTTCTTTTTCGGAAATGAATCCCGACATAGTACAGGAGGAAGGGGAAGAGAACCCCGAATAATACATTCCCCGCGCCTGTCATCAAATCATAGAATAGTCCGAGAGCAAACAGGATCGACACGTAGCCGACTAGTTGTTTTGTACTTAATCGTCGCACGGGCAATCTCCTTCCTGACATGACAAAGGGAGGCAAGAATGCCTCCTTCGTCCAAATACTTATTTTTGGAATCGACGTTCGAGATCGGCGATCCGCGCATCGATATCATCTTCTGCGATCGGAGCTTCCTCTTCCTTCGATTCAGGTTCTTCTGTTGTGAATGGATGTTGTTCTTGTTTAATAGTAGCATTTGGTTCGCGTTCTAGCACCTGGTTCATCTTTGATTTTAAATTTGATACGTTTTCCCGCATCATCCATTCATACCGTTTGTTTTGCAAGTCTTCAAGCTTCAGTTTCAATTCCAATGCTTCCCGTTCGAGCTGATTCAATTCACGTTTCGTTTCAACGATCAGTTCTTCGAAGAAGCGGAACTGTTCCCCGTAATGTTTCGACTCGATGGCAGCCCGTTCCGCCAGTTCTTGTTCGCCTGCTTCTTTGGCGATTTCGACCTGTGCAAAACGTTTGTCCGCCAGTTCCTTCGCTTCATCCTGTTTTTGTGTTAATTCGACGAGTAATGTCCGTTGACGTTCGAGTAAACGGTCGATTTCTTTTAAGTCCGATTCGGTTGTCCGGATGTGACGGACGAGCTTTTTAGCGGGTGCTTCCCCTTGATCCGCTGCTTTCTTGACTTCTGTCATCATCTGATTCGCAAATTCGTTTAATTGATCAAATACATTTTTCATCAAAAATTCCTCCTTGGATGTTGAATCTACGTAATATGTTTAAATAACACGGAATGACTCAGTAACGGTTTTTATCGAGATCTTTCCAGTCAGCTTCAAAGTGTGCCGATGAGGTCTTGCGACGACGGGCGAACAGTTGGTTTAAATCGACCCGTTGCATTTTCATACGCATGTATCCGATGTAAAGTGCCAGTGCGGCGGCGATTCCTAAAACGGCCCAAATGTTCGATAAGGCAAAACCTATGCCGATTGCTGCGAGCAGTCCAAATCCGATTTTCGCAAAAACATTTGAGGTTTGGATAAACTTACTGATGGCATAAAAAGCGAGCAGTGCACCGAGCCCGAGTCCGATCATATGCGGTAATGTACCGATGACGACAGCGAGAAGGGCAAGACCGGCAAGTACCATCAAGACCTGTTTTCCTTTTGATTGCTTCATGATGAAGCCTCCTTTTTCTTGATACTCTTATCTTAAGGGAAGAACAGAAGAGGCACGACGCCCTTCGGACCGGAATCGTCTCCGACTTGAGGCGGAGTAGGGAAGTCTGACTTTAACGATTCTGCTAGGTCGGCAAAATGAGATATGGTAAAATACGGCTATAAGAAACGAGAGGAGTGGTGTTTTTATGTATGCAATCAGCCACGTAAAAGAAAACCGTAACGGAACACAGGGAGGGGTTTCCCTCCCTTAAATCAGAGGAGGAAACCATTTGAACGAATGGGGTAAAGTACCGGCGCATGCAGTCGGAACAAATGAACAGTTGGGCCGCGTGACAGCAGTCTTTCAAAAACAGTACCGTGTGATGACGGCTGACGGGGAAACGTTAAGTGAATTATCCGGAAAGCTGCGGTTTGAAGCGTTAACGAAAGCTGAACTGCCGGCCGTCGGGGACTGGGTGATTCAGAGCGGACGAGAAGCCGGTAAGGGACGGATTGAACGTGTTTTGCCGCGGAGTACGCAATTTTCCAGAAAAGCAGCCGGAACGGAAACCGAGGAACAGGTGATTTGCGCGAATGTCGATATTGCATTGCTCGTCATGGCATTTGGGCACGATTTTAACGTTCGTCGCCTGGAACGCTATTTGACGGTCGCGTGGGAAGCAGGCGCCACACCCGTGATCGTCTTAACGAAAAAGAGTCTGACGGCGTCCGCTGACGAATTTCTGTCAGAGGTGGAGGCAGTTGCCTTTGGTACACCGTATTTTGCTGTCGACTCGCTGACCGGAGAAGGACTGGATGATTTACGTGAAGCATTGCGACCAAACGAAACGATCGTTCTCGTCGGATCATCCGGTGTCGGGAAGTCAACGCTCGTCAATGCGTTGGCGGAAGAACAGTTGATGGAAACGGGCGGCGTTCGCGAAGATGATGAACGGGGCCGGCATACAACGACACACCGGGAGCTGAAACGGTTGTCGAGCGGATTGTTACTCGTTGATACACCGGGGATGCGGGAACTTGGACTATGGGACGGAACGGATGGATTGACGTCCACCTTTTCGGATATCGAGGAGCTGGCGGAATCCTGCCGTTTCCGGGATTGTCAGCACGGCGAAGAACCGGGCTGTGCCGTGCAAGCGGCGCTGACAGCAGGCACGCTGTCACATGAACGGTGGGACAGCTTCCTGAAATTGAAGCGCGAAGTTGCCTATGCAGAACGAAAGCAAAACGCGGCTCTTCAGGCGGCGGAAAAAGAAAAGTGGAAGAAGATCCACAAACAGGCACAGGCACGGACAAAATTAAAATATCAAAAGCGATGATTGAATGTAGTAATAAAACGAAACGAACGACGCCTTTCTGATGAATCAGAGAGGCGTCGTTCGTTTCATTGAATTAGCAGTTAATCAAAATCAATTGTTCCCGTCAAATCATCAAGACGCTTTAAATCGTGTTGAATGGCTTGAATGTCACTGGGCTGCTGTTCCCGCAATGGTTTCGTACCGACCGGATGAACGGTCGCATCCCCATCTAAAGTGATGGTCCGGTTCGAGAGACGATCATTAAAATAACGATCATGCGAAACAAATAACAGTTCACCCGGAAAGACATCAAGGGCGGCTTCAATTTGTTCACGGGTCGTCAAATCCAGATAGTTGGTCGGTTCATCCAAAATCAACAAACGGGCACCGGAAAAGTAAAGTCGTAAGAAAGCAATCCGGCATCGCTCTCCCATGCTCGCTTCAGCAATCGATTTATACACCTGATTTCGGCGAAATAGAAAACACGCAAGCAGCGTCCGGGCATCGGTTTCAGAAATCGTCGTCTCCTGCAGTAACGCATCGAGCAGGGAACCGTCAGTCGGTAAATCGGAAAGCGCCTGTGAAAAGTAGCCGACTGTCAGCGCAGGATGGCGCGTGATTGTTCCTCCCGTCGGATCGAGCTCCCCTTGAATCAGCCGGAGCAGGGTCGTCTTGCCGGATCCGTTCCGGCCGATGACAGCAATCCGGTCACCTTGTTGCATGGAAAAGGTCAGTTTTTTAAATAGCGTCCGACCGTCATACGAAAAAGTAACATCGTTTAACGTAAACAGTTGTTTGGCGGCAAAGGATGCTGCTTCGAAGGACACATGAACGGAGGCTGGCTGTTCCGGCTTGGCGACCCGGTGATCGATTGTCTGTTCGAGTTGTTTTTCTTTTGCCTTGAATTTCTTGGCTTGTTTCGCTGCTTTTTTCTTGGCGTAAGGATCCCGTTCGCTGGCGTGAGCAACAGCCTGTTGATGCCAGTTTTGATACTGGGTGATCATCCGTTTGAGTTCCTTCCGTGTTTTTTCCTGCTTTTCATACTCGCGTTCCTGCGTCAGGCGTTCCTGTTCTTTTTGCTGACGATATGCTTGATAATTACCTTTGTATCGTGTCGCTTGATGCGGTGTCAGTTCGATGACAGCATCGGCTGTCGCATCGATGAAAGCCCGCTCATGCGAGACATAAAAAATAGTGATCGCTGTCTGATTGATCCAGTCGATCAACCAATCAAGCGTCTCCGAATCCAAATGATTGGTCGGTTCATCGAGCAGGATGAAATCGGGCTGCTGGACCAACAGACTGGCCAGCTGAATCCGGGTCTGTTCACCGCCGCTGAGTGTATCAAACGAATGAAGCCAGACATGTTCAGGTAACTGGACTTCTTTTAAAGCCCGTGCCGCATCCGCCTCAAGAGAAAAAGCATCGAGATCGAGTGCCGTTTGGTAGATTTCAAGTGAAGAGGCATGCAGCGCTGCTTCCCGCGCCTGATACCGGAGTCGGTCGGCTTGTTCGACGAGCCGGATGGCAGGTGCACTTGAGGTGAGATGCTGGGCGACGTGACCGATCGTCGTATAGCCGCGGAAGATGTTTCCCTCCGTCGGTTGAAGCTGTTTTAAAATCAGCTGGAAGAGTGTCGTTTTACCGACACCATTGGCACCGACTAAAGCAACATGTTCACCGTGACGGATCGAAAATGAAATGTGTTGAAACAGCGTCTGCTCTGGAAGATCAAAGCGGACATCATGAATGGATAAGATTTCAGCAGGCATAGGTTCAGCTCCTTTGGGGTTCATTTCAAATTGTGATGAAATGAAAACACACCATCCGAAAGCGAGCGGATGGTGTGCAGGAGTGCAAATCAAAGAAGGTATATCCCGCATGACGGAAATACCGAAAATGAGCAGACTCGTAGCGTCAGTCATCCGCAACTCATTGCGAAAGTGATGAATTCTTTCATCATTAGACAGTAGCGAGTAAATGCTTCATTTCGGTATTGTACCTCCTGTTCATAGACTATGTGTTCAGTGTAGCAACTTGTCGTCAGCAAGACAAGTAAGAATCCAGCAAGGTTTGTGCATCCGCAGCTTCTTCCGGACTCGGCGGCAGAACATCCGCCAATGGATAGTCAAGGCCGAGTGCTTCCCATTTGTAGACGCCAAGCTGATGATAAGGAAGGACTTCGACCCGTTCGACATTCCCGAGTGTCCGGATGAATTCGCCGGTCTGTCGAAGGAACGTCTCCGTCATCGTCAAACCGGGCACGAGGACGTGACGGATCCAGACAGGAATATTCCGCTCCGCCAATCGTTTGGCAAAGGCAAGGGTATTGGCATTACTGCGTCCGGTCAGAATCCGGCAGGTGGCGTCATCGATATGTTTAATATCAAGTAAAACAAGATCCGTATAGTCGAGAATCCGGTCAATATTTTTCGGGACGACCGAACCGGCCGTATCGATGACGGTATGCAATCCTTTTTGCTTGGCTTCCCGGAGTGCGTCTTCAAGGAACTCCGGCTGGGCGAGGGGTTCGCCACCGGAAAACGTGATGCCGCCGCCTGTTGCGTCAAAGAAGGAGCGGTAACTTTCCGCTTCTTCAATGATTTCCGTTGCCGAGACGGAACGACCGCATCCGAATTCCCACGTATCCGCATTATGGCAGTATTGGCAACGTAAAGGACAGCCTTGTGTGAAGACGATAAAGCGAATGCCGGGTCCGTCGACCGTACCGCAGGATTCAACAGAATGAATCGTTCCGTGTGTCATGGTTATTCCATCCTTTCTGTTCCGTTAAAGTGCACCGTGGAATGTCCGGTTGATGACGTCGATTTGCTGTTCGCGGGTCAATTTGATGAAGTTGACGGCGTAACCGGAAACCCGGATTGTCAACTGGGGATAAAGTTCCGGATGTTCCATCGCGTCAAGCAACGTTTCCCGGTCAAAGACGTTGACGTTTAAGTGATGTCCTTTTGAAGTAGTTCCGCCCATATAGCCGTCGAGCAATCCGACAGTGTTGCGGATTCGTGTCGGTTCATCTTTCCCGAGGGCTTTCGGGACGATCGAGAACGTATAAGAGATTCCGTCGAGTGCGTGTTCGTACGGTAATTTGCCGACGGATGTCAATGCAGCGACAGCCCCTTTCGTATCGCGTCCGTGCATCGGATTGGCGCCCGGTGCGAACGGTTCACCGGCCCGGCGTCCGTCCGGTGTGTTACCGGTTTTTTTGCCGTAGACGACGTTCGAAGTAATCGTCAGGACGGATTGAGTCGGTAAAGCATCACGGTACGTCGGATGTTTCCGGATTTTTTCCATGAACAGTTTGACGAGATCAACGGCCATCTGATCGACACGTTCATCGTTATTACCGAATTTCGGGAAGTCACCTTCGATTTTAAAATCAACTGCAATTCCGTCAGCATCGCGGATCGGGGAGACGGTAGCGTAACGGATCGCAGACAGGCTGTCGGCCACGACAGACAGACCGGCAATACCGCAAGCCATCGTCCGTAAAATTTCCGGATCGTGTAATGCCATTTCAAGACGTTCGTAACTGTATTTATCATGCATGAAGTGGATAACATTCAGTGTATTGACATAAAGTTCCGCCAACCAGTCGAGCTGGCGGTCGTAAGCGGCCATGACCGTCTCATAATCCAGGACGTCATCGAGAATCAAGTCGGTTTTTGGAGCGACCTGCATTTTGAGTTTCTCATCCATACCTCCGTTTAACGTGTAGAGCAATGCTTTTGCCAGGTTCGCCCGTGCTCCGAAAAATTGCATCTGTTTCCCGATTTTCATCGCGGAAACACAACACGCGATGCCGTAGTCATCGCCATAAATCGGCAGCATCAAATCATCATTCTCGTACTGAATCGAACTGGAGAGAATCGACATCTTGGCACAGAATTCTTTGAATCCGCGCGGCAGTTTGGTGGACCAAAGAACCGTCAGATTCGGTTCGGGAGCCGGACCGAGATTGACGAGTGTCTGCAGGAAGCGGAACGAACTTTTTGTGACGTTGGAGCGTCCGTCTTCACTCATTCCGCCGATCGATTCCGTGACCCAGGTCGGATCGCCGGAGAATAGATCATTGTAATCCGGTGTCCGAAGGAATTTGACGATCCGCAGTTTCATGACAAAATGGTCGACGAGTTCCTGTGCCGTTTGTTCCGTCAAACGCCCTGATTGTAAATCCCGTTCAATGTAGATATCCAGGAATGTCGAGACGCGGCCGAGTGACATCGCGGCACCGTTTTGCTCTTTAATGGCAGCGAGATAAGCCAGGTACACCCATTGGAACGCTTCCCGGGCGGTTTCGGCCGGACGTGATAAATCACAGTCATACCGTTGTCCGAGTTCGGTCAGTTCCTGCAAGGCCCGGATTTGTTCGTTCATTTCTTCGCGGTCGCGAATCATCGATTCGGACAGGAAGCCGCCACGGTCCTGCAAATCCTGTTTCCGCTGTGCAATCAGGAAGGAGGTACCGTAGAGGGCGACCCGCCGGTAGTCTCCGATAATCCGGCCGCGTCCGTATGCATCGGGAAGACCGGTGATGATCCCGGCTTTACGGGCGGCGCGCATTTCAGGAGTATAGGCATCGAATACACCTTGATTATGTGTTTTCCGGTATTCACTGAACGTTTTTGTGACGAGCGGGTCCGCTTGAAAACCATAGGCTTCCAAAGCATCATTGACCATCCGGATACCGCCGTTCGGATGAATCGATCGTTTGAACGGTTCGTCGGTTTGGAGGCCGACGATTTGTTCGAGCTCACGGTTAAGATATCCCGGACCGTGTGACAGAATCGTTGAAGGTGTCGAGGCATCGACGGCATAGACACCGCCGCGTAAGCGTTCTTCACTTGTTAAATTCATGATTTGTTGCCACAGTGTTTCCGTAGCAACGGTTGGGCCGGCGAGAAACTGATCGTCCCCCCGGTACTCTGTCCGGTTGCGGCGAATGAAATCAGCCACGTCAATCTGATTGTTCCACGCGCCTGTTTCGAATTGTTGCCATGCTGGTGTTTTTTCAAGTAACATCATGAACACTCCTTTGGTTGTAAGGTGAACAGTGCAAGATACATCCCTTATGTGAATAGTGTAACAAACATGAAGCGGAAAGAGTTTTACATCCCGGTGAAAGCGTAAGAGACTTCAAAAACGTTGGTATAGAAGGAATCTTTTAAATGTGTACTAGTGGTTGGAAGATGTCCGGAAAACAGAAAAAGGTCGAAATCTAGCCGTTTTTTCAAATCTGTATCACTATTTTTATTCTGTTCTGAACAAGACAGTTTGAATCGTGATAAAAGTCACACCGGGTTATCTTGTATTTTTATGACGTATCGTTGACAATGAAAAAGGGAATATAGACCGTGGAGGTGCATAAAATGGATTTTTCAATGTTGCAAGACCGTGCCGATTATAGAGCAGGTGATTGGGTGACGTTAAAGGTATCAACTGAAGGAACGCCGCGAACGGGTATGATTACGGAGTTTGAGGAAGACGGATTTTGGATTCGTTTTGAAGATGACTTTGATTTTGAAGATTTCATCGGATACAACGAAAAATACTTGGCGAAGCTGATCCGCCGTCCGAGTGATGTCCGGTCCGATTATCCGGTACTCAGTCAGTTTCCGAAACTGGCGGATGAACTTCAAGACCGGGTCATTCAAGGGTTCGATATTTTGACGGAAGAAATAAAGAGTGAGCAGGAAGTGGTATATCATATCCGGCTGATCGACGCCGGAAACGAATATACGCAAACGTTGCGCGGGATGCGTGACGAAACGAACGATCAATTTGAATATGTCACAGACTGATGCAGAAGAGAGTAGGAGAATACACGTTATGGACTTTATGAAACCTTTTATTACGGAAGCATGGGAACGCGCCCGCTTCGAAAAAATGATGCCGGTTCAAGAACAGGCAATTCCGTTACTACGCGAACGAAAAGATGTTTTGGTCGAAGCACCGACCGGGACCGGGAAAACATTGGCCTATGTCATCCCGGCACTGGAATTGATTGATGAAAATGACCCGCATATTCAAGTCGTGATTACCGCACCGACACGTGAACTGGTCATGCAGATTCATCAAGTCATTCAACTGTTTTCGCAAGGAAGCGGCATTAAATCCGGTGCCTTCATCGGCGGTGTCGAACTCAAACGCCAGCACGAACGATTGAAGAAAAAACCGCAAATCATCGTCGGGACTCCAGGACGACTCGTCGAACTGATTGATTCTAAAAAAATGAAGATGCATAAAGTGAAACTGATTGTTTTGGATGAAGCCGATCAAATTTATGAGAGCGGAATGAGCGCTTCGGCAACACGTATTGCCAACAGTGCATTGCGTGATCGTCAGCTGGCATTCATCTCGGCGACGTTGCCGGAACGAACGGCTGAATGGGGCAAAACGTTATTTGCGAACGAGCCGGAACGGATTAAAGTGGAACGCGTCATGAGTACACAAGTGAAGTTCGGTTATATCGAGATGTCACGCCGTCTCAAACCGGAATACTTGCGCCGCCTGGCCAACATGCAAGGGGCAAAAGTGTTGACGTTCATCAACAACCGTTCATTCCTCGGACCGTTAAACGGCGAACTCAGTAAGTTTTCCTTAAAGTACCGTATTCTTGACGCCGAAAAAGGAAAACGTGAACGGATGGAGACGCTTCGTTCATACAAACGCGGAGAGTTCCCGTTACTTGTCACGACGGGGCTTGCAGCCCGTGGACTCGACATCGAAGCGGTCACGCATGTCGTTCATTATGATTTACCCGAATCCTTCGATGATTTCGTTCACCGTTCAGGACGGACAGGACGCGGGAATGCATCCGGTATGGTGCTTGCACTCGTCACGGATCACGATTTGAAACACCTGAAGACATTGACTAAACAAATGGGTGTGGAACTAGAAGAAATGGAGATTTACCGTGGGGAAGTGATTCCGAAACGGGAAGAAACTGAACCAAAAACCATTAAACGCCCGGCGAACCCACACCGGAAAGGACCGACACGATGAAAAGCGAGCGAAAGATCATTCCTTTTCCAACGACCGTATCGGAAGCGGAGATGAATACGGCATTAAAAAAGATGTACCAGGAAGCCGCAACGGCCAGAAGTACTGATTGGGTCGCGTTCATCGAAGAAATTGCAACGGAAGGACGATGGTATTTAAAGGACGCTGAACTGTTCCGTGATCTATTCGTCGATTGGGCAATTTTTTATGAAACAGACGAACAAGGCAAAACACCGCACGGCCGTTTTTTAGAACAGGTCAAGGAAGACATGTCACCGAGTTTGTACCGTGCTTTAAGAGGGTTGGCGGATCCGGTGCCTTCTCTGTTTCTTGTTGAGGAAGACCGTGTCGTCGACATTATGTCAAAACAGACCTATCAGACGGATTTAGGAGAAATTGAAGTCGAACCGGGGGATTTACTGGTCGGTAAACTCCTTTATATCTCGGGGAAATGGCGTTTTGCGATTGCTTACATGAAAGTCGCCAAAGCGTTAGTTCCGGAAGTCCGGATTCTTTTAGCGGACTTTGTGGATGAGGTAGGAGAAGATGCCTTGTTACGCCAATATCCTGAATTTTGTGCCGAATTAATTGATTTATTGCTCGATATTGAAGAAGGAAACATCGCACCACGCCCGGAATAACAAAAAACCGGCCTTTCCGTAATTCGGAATGGCCGGTTTTTTTGAGCGGCAATCATCATTCCGTTTCGGAACGATATACGCCGATGCCGTTTTTATCTTGATGCTTCACACGATACATGGCTAAATCCGCCTGTTTCAGCCATTGTTCTAAATCGGATTCCAAATCGTGGCGTGCGACGCCGACACTGGCAGAAATGCGTAACTGTTGTCCGTGATACTGGTACGGTTTTGACAACAGATTCAAGAAAACTTTACAGCGTCTTCTTAAGGAAACTTCATCTTTTGCCGAGGTCAGCAGAGCAAATTCATCTCCGCCGAGCCGGTAAACCGATTCGCCAGCGGATAATTCATTGGCAAGACGTCGTGCCACTTCTATCAAGATATAGTCACCAGCTTCATGACCGTACGTGTCATTAATTTGTTTGAAACCGTCCAAATCAATCAGGGCCAGATAATTCAAGGTGGCTGTTTTTTCATTAAACGTTTTTTCCAACGATCGGCGATTGCCGATGTGGGTTAAACCGTCATGATAGGCATGGTATTCGATTTGCTGTTGACGTGCCATCCGCTCTGTTACGTCATGGAGGATCAAGAAGTGACCAAAGGCAGTATCGCCAATCTGAATCGGGATCGAAATTAATTCGAATTGTTGATTCGCTTCATTTTGATAATGATTCGACCCTATCTTCAAGGCAGTTTGAACATGGTGCAGTTCGCCCGTCACATCATCAATCGTCATGTCTGAAAGGCCAAAAATCCGTTGAGCAGCCTGATTCGCATAAGTCGGTTCCTGATTCTGATTAAAGCGAACGATTGGATCGGGATGTCCCATGAACAGCGGAATGACTTGTTGTTCACTGGCTTTGATTTGTTCAGTTCGTCGATCCACCCGTATCGCCAATTGTTCATTTCGGGTATCGAGTTGACGAACGATCGATGTATGTTGGCGCGTGATAAGAATCTGGCGAACAATCAATAAAAATAAGATGATGAAGACATCCTGTTTTTGTCCGTCCTCATCCAGGAAATAGTGAAGGAATAATGGTAAAGATAACAGCGGGAGCCAAGCACGTTGGACGATCGGCGACTTATTAACCCCTTCAGCGATATGGTCAATATGCCAAAGGATCGCTGCGCTCTGAGCCAAACGGATAAGGATGGGCGAGAAAACCAGATACTGCATCGTAAATGCCGGAAAATAAACGGACGATATTTCATACAGACCTCGAATGAAAATCGATAAGAACAGTAAAAATAGTGTCGTCCGGGGTACCCAGTGGGTGTCCTGGATAAAGAAAAAGTAAAAGAACACGAACAGACCGAGTGATGTATTGATGATGACGACAAGCGAATAAGGGAACGGATTGACAGCGGGATCGACCAGTTCATTCAGAATATGAAACGCAACTAAAGCAAGAAAGATGACTAAAATGATGGCATCGATAAAAGCCAAAAGGTGTTGACTGAAACTCTTTTTAGAAGCAATCCGGTAAAAAATAGCATACAAAAATAAATAATGAGACAAGGAAAATAAAGCGAGGCTGTAGAGTCCGGAAAAACTTTCGGGCGGACTGAACAAATGAATCGTTTCTAAGACGGATCCGATGACGGATAGACATAAAGAACCAAGCGCAAGCAACCAGAAATTCCGTCTGGGAACGATGAGAAACTGTTCTTTTTTATAGGCGACTAAAATGAAAAAGGCAATCAAGATCATCGACAGATACTGCAGAATTTGTTCGACGACAAGGTTGGGAATCGATTCGTTTGCAGAGGAAATTACGAGCAGCGTAGAAATGATCAGCAACGGCGGAAACCATTTTATGAAATAGGGGGATCGTTGCATGAAACTGCCTCCTCACTTGAAGTGTGTTGTCCTTTTTTTTATCATACACTGCTTTTGTCCGGTTCATGTGAATCAAAAAAATAAATCGTATCCGTTCGTCGTGTTGACGAATGGATACGATTCTTAAGAAAAAAATTAGTTTTTATAGTTTTCGTATGCCTCGACTTTTTCGGATAAATAAGTCCAGTATTCCATCAACTGATCGATTTTTGCTTTCGCTTGTTCGATTTGCTGATAAAGATCGTTGACCTGACCTAAATCACTTCCGGAAGAAGCCAGTTGTTGCTCAAGAGATTCCGCCTGAAGTTCCGCTTCCTCGATTTGAGATTCAATCGTCTTCCAGTCGAGCTGTTCCTGATAACTTAGTTTTTTGGGTGTCTCGGCAGGCGGTGCTTCGACGGTCGGCACGTCTTTTACGACAGGTGCCTCGATGACGGAAGGGAGTTCCCGTTGCTCTAAATAATCGGTGTATTGACCGTAGTACGATACGATTTCACCGTTTTCAAATGCTAATAACCGGTTGACGACACGGTCCAGGAAATAGCGGTCGTGACTGACTGTGATGACGGTTCCCGGGAACGAGTCCAAATAATCTTCCAACACGGATAACGTTTCGGTATCCAAATCGTTGGTCGGCTCGTCAAGGAAAAGAACGTTTGGTTCATCCATCAAAATCGTGAGCAGTTTCAACCGTCGTTTTTCACCACCGGATAATTTACCGATTGGTTTATATTGTGCTTCCGGTTTAAACAAAAATTGTTCCAGCATCTGACTTGCCGTGATTTCCTGACCGTCCAGGGTCGTGATGACTTGGGCGATCCGTTCGACTTCTTCAATGACCCGGCGGTTAGGGTGACTGAATTCTGCGAATTGACCGTAAAAGCCGACTTTTACTGTTTCGCCGTGAATAACTTCACCGCTCGTCGGTTCCAGGCGTTTGGCAAGAATCGATAACAAAGTAGATTTTCCACTCCCGTTTCGTCCGACGATTCCGTATCGTTCCTTCCGGCCAAATAACCAGCTGAAATCATTGAACAACGTCCGATCGCCAAATTGCTGACTGACATCCACTGCTTCGATGACTTTTTTCCCGAGTCGGGTGGAGCCGACCTGAACTTCGAGCGCTGCTTCGTCTTCTTCGTAAGACAGTTCTTGCAGAGCATCCACCCGTTGAATCCGTGCCTTTTGTTTGGTCGTCCGTGCTTTCGCCCCGCGGCGCAGCCAGGCGAGTTCCCGCCGAAGGATGTTTTGTCGTTTTTCTTCCATCGAGGCTGTCCGTTCCCGGCGCTCCGCCCGTTTCTCGAGGAATGACTCATAATTGCCAACATAAAAGTAAGCTGTACCGTTCGCGATTTCCATCATATGATTCGTGACACGGTTCAAGAAGTAACGATCGTGGGTGATCAGTAAGATCGCCCCGCGGTATTCCTTAATTTGCGATTCAAGCCAAGTGATCGTCTCGGCGTCAAGTTCGTTGGTCGGCTCATCGAGGAGTAAAAGATCGGCTTCGTCGAGCAACGCTTCAGCCAGTCCGACCCGTTTTCGTTGTCCGCCTGACAAGGAACCGATCGTAGCTTCAAGATTCGTGATGCCGAGTTTATTTAAAATCATTTTGAGACGGGACTCAGTATCCCAGGCGTTCGCAGCATCGATTTCTGTTTGTGCGCTGATGAACCGTGTCAGTAACGTTTCATTTGCCGGATCTTGCTCAAGAGCCAACCGTGCAACTTCATAATGACGAAGCGCATTGATGGTGGGGGTATTGCCGGATAACAAAACCTGCATGACTGTTTGATCTTCCGGATAATCCGTTGACTGCGAAAGCAGGCGGATCCGGTAGTCATTTGGATGTTGAAGCTCACCGGCGTCCGGTGTTTCTTGTCCAGCTAAGATATGAAGCAACGTTGATTTTCCGGTACCGTTGACACCGATGATTCCGATCCGGTCACCGGGACTCACGGAAAAGGTGACATCCTCGAATACGATTTTATCGGCGAATTCTTTTTTTAGTTGATCGACTTTAAGTAACATGTCAGACTCCTTCTACAATTTCCTTGATTTGTTGTTCGACCAGAACGACCAGTTCTTTTTGCGACATGGATGTCGGGTCGATCGGTTTTAAAATCGTCACATCGACGGTCGCCGGTCGAATGCGTCCGGTTTCCTCCATGACACGATAGCTTCCTGAAATCGCAATCGGAACGACTAATGCTCCGCTCGATGTAGCCAGTGTAAAACTGCCTGCCTTAAACTCGGCGACAGGTCCTCCTTTAGAACGTGTGCCTTCGGGAAAAATAATCATCGATTGACCATCTTTAATCGTGTCGATTCCGGCCCGGATGGCTTTGAGGGACTGTCGGCGATCTTTGCGGTCAATCATGACACATCCCATCAGATTCATCCAGACATTCACAATGGGAATCTTGTTC
Source organism: Exiguobacterium sp. K1 (assembly GCF_033721435.1). Taxonomy (NCBI): domain Bacteria; kingdom Bacillati; phylum Bacillota; class Bacilli; order Caryophanales; genus Exiguobacterium; species Exiguobacterium sp. K1. The sequence continues at coordinate 175,406 of NZ_JAOTIT010000005.1, forward strand.
ACTTCAATTTTTGAGATGAAGGCTTTTGGTTTGTCGATTTTTCCGAGGAGGATCGGAACATCAAAATTACCTTGATGGTTAGCGATGAAGACGACCGGTTGGTCGGCCGGGATGTGTTCTTGACCCGTCATCTGGACTTTGACTCCGGCAAGCCGGAGTAATGAGTTTGCCCAGGCGTGAGCCACTTTTTGTGTATAGGCGTAGCGTGCGGCGTGCGTTCGACGTTTTGCCCCCGGAAGAAACGGTAATGTAAGGGGTAGAACCAGTCCGAAATGAATGAACCAGATGATTGTGCGTAACATAGTGGCATCAGACTCCTTTTTTTACTTTCAATGATTATTGTACAAAAAAAGACCGGGTATCGCACCCAGTCTTCGTCATCATTCCCAATAACGAGGTTCCGACTCTTCTTCGGTTTCTCCAAGTTCAAACGTCAAACGACGGGTCGTTGGGTCAATCGAGAAAGAAGCGTTAGTATTATCAATCTGTTTGATTTCCATCGACTCCTCGTCAAGGATCAATGTCAGTCGGACCTTATCTTCGTGATCGACAAGCAGGACGCCGTCTTCTTTTAACCACAGGTCGATGACAGGCGAGTAACGAAGGGTCCAACCGTTGGATAAGGGAATTTCATTCATAATGACTCAGTTCCTCCTAATAATACGAAGTTAAATCGGTTCTTTATTTATCATGCTGTTCTGTCGCCGATAATGCAAGTGGTGGAATGGATTCACGTTGATCGTAAGACAATTGATACGACTGTTCCCGTTTTTTCATCCGTTCATACTGCTTTTTGACTCGGCGATGCTGCACATATTCATGATAGGACTGGTGAGATGTCCGAAGGAGCTGTCTGAAGGAAGAGAGCGATAAGCAGATGGCGAGTGTAAAAACGAATACACCGATTGAATCTGTATAATAGCCGGTCGTATAACTCAAATATGTACTGATGAGACCTGTAAACGTTGTGAAAAGGTAAAACCACATGACATGCCCTCCTTATTTAGATGATGTACATCTTCTAAAAGAATTCGTGACGAAACCGTGATTTCCTGTATCGCCCTGTAAAACTTCGGGAAAAATAAAAAAATCCACACGCTTAGTGTAGATTTTATGGAGTGTCGATATGTTGAAGTGCAGGTGTCTTCGGAGACAGGTCTGTACTGTTCGAACCTTCTGCAAAAACGATTCCGATCGTTGCGAGGAATGCAAAAAAAGCAAATACCAATGTTTTTGTGAAGCGTCTTGCGAAAGAACGCGATTGAATGTTATGAAACATGTTTTTCCCCCATATTTAACTAAACTAAACCTTCTTTTTCCTATTGTTTAATCATATATCTTTTTTTCAAAAAAATCACTCAAATCAGAACCGTTCACAAAAATGTCATATTTGGTCACTTTTGCTTCATGTCGGAGAGGGGAGGAAAAAGAGTATAGTATGATAGGTGATACGCAGGAACAGATGGAAACAACAGAAGGGAGATGACCACTCATGGCATTACGCGCAGGACAGGTTGTCACATTAAAAGTAGAACGAGAAGCAGAGTTTGGTGTTTTCTTAAGTAACGGGGAAGAGGACATCTTACTTCATAATAATGAACAAACAAAAAAACTCGAACTTGACGAAGAAGTGGAAGTCTTTCTTTATCAGGACAACGAAGGGCGTCTCGCTTCTTCGATGACGATTCCGGAAGCATCGTTTGAAGACTATGTCAAAACGACGATTAACGGTACGCGTTACAATACAGGCGTATTTGCAAACATCGGTATTCAAAAAGACGTGTTAGTATCTCTTGATGATTTGCCGCAACGCCGGACATTTTGGCCGGAAGAAGGAGATCAACTCTACATTCGTCTGAAACATGACCAAAAACTTCGTTTACTCGGAGATCCGGCTCCATATGCGTATTTCAACTTACGGGCAAAACCAGCACCGGAAGAGTGGAATAACATGGATGTCGAAGGACTTGTCTTTGCTCAGCGGGATCCCGGCGTCAACGTCTGGGTCAATGAACAGACGATTGGTTTTCTCCATGAACAAGAGATGGAACGGTGGCCGCGACTTGGAGAAGTTATGAAATTACGGGTGACAAATGTGAAGCCAGATGGTACAGTATTACTTTCAGCAAGACCACGTGCTCACGAGGCAATCGACATCGATGCGGATTTGATCATGAATCACCTGCTTGAACATGGTGGTCAGATGTCGTATGGTGATAAGACACCTCCTGAGACGATTGATGAGGTATTTGGCCTAAGTAAGGCTGCCTTCAAACGTGCTTTAGGTCGATTGTTGAAAGACAAAAAAATAGAAAAACATGAAACGGGTATTCGGTTAACGAAATAAGTTAACCAACTTAAGCCTACGTTTCGAATAAATAGTTAGGAATTCATCATTTTGGTGGTTGCGGCTGGTACTTACCGGCGACCATTTCCAAATAAAACCCCATCACTAGTGGGGGCAAACGGCGCAAATTTAAGCGTTGTACGGTCCGGGCATCATGCCTTTCCCTCGCCCTTATGGCAACGATTATGATGGTGACTTCCCTAAACATTATTATACGCAGAAATAGCCCCTATCTTTAAGGAAGAGGTTCTGCTATAATAGGTAGTCGATTGTATTCGTTACGGTAGCGTCTGTTTAGTGGCAGACGCTTTTCATATGACAAAGGAGAGTATTTAGCATTGACAACATTTCGTGAATTAAATCTTAGTGAGGCACTTATCAAAGGTGTCCTAAAAATGGGCTTTGAAGAAGCAACTCCAATCCAAGCAGAAACAATTCCAGTCGGTCTTAGCGGCGTTGACTTAATCGGTCAAGCACAAACAGGAACAGGGAAAACAGCTGCATTCGGTATTCCAACGATTGAGCGTCTTGACGCAAAATCACGTTATATCCAAGCGTTGATCCTTGCACCGACTCGTGAGCTTGCGATTCAAGTAGCAGAAGAACTTAACCGCATTGGTGAAGTAAAACGTGTTCATGCATTGCCAGTATACGGTGGTCAGCAAATCGACCGTCAGATTCGTGCGCTTCGTAAGAACCCGCAAATCGTCGTCGCTACACCTGGTCGTCTAATGGACCACATGAACCGTAAAACATTAAACCTTGACCACGTCCAAACAGTTATCTTGGATGAGGCAGATGAAATGTTGAACATGGGCTTCGTGGAAGATATCGAAAAAATCTTGGGTACACTTCCGCCAACTCGCCAAACACTTTTATTCTCTGCGACAATGCCGCCGCAGATTCGTAAAATCGCAGATCGTTTCATGACGACTCCGACTCACATCAAAGTAAAAGCAAAAGAAATGACTGTCGAAAACATCGACCAATCATTCATCGAATTAAAAGAAAGCCAAAAATTCGACGTTCTTTGCCGCTTGATTGATACGGATTCTCCGGAACTCTCGATCATCTTCGGTCGTACGAAAAAACGTGTTGATGAGATGACAGAAGGTCTGATCCAACGTGGTTATACAGCTGACGGCTTACATGGTGACTTAACACAAGCAAAACGTGACCAAGTCATCCGTCGCTTCAAAAAAGGAACAATCGATATCCTTGTTGCAACTGACGTAGCGGCACGTGGACTTGATATTTCAGGCGTTACACACGTCTACAACTTCGACGTCCCGCAAGATCCGGAGAGCTATGTTCACCGTATCGGTCGTACAGGTCGTGCTGGTAAAACAGGATCAGCAATCACATTCGTTACACCACGTGAGTTTGGTCAAATCAAAACAATCGAACGTGTAACAAACAAAAAAATGTCACGTCGTCATGCACCGACGCTTGACGAAATCTTGGAAGGCAACTTGAAACTTGCTGCACAAGAGTTGATCAAACGTGTAGAAGCGAAAAACTCACAAGAGTATACAACACTCGCTCAAGAACTTCTTGAAGAGTATGAAGCGGTTGAATTAATCGCAGCAGCGCTTAAAGGATTAACGAAAGAGCCGGATGCAACGCCAGTTCAAATTTCGTCAATCGAACCAATCCGTGTTAAACGTTTTGGCAGCAACGGTGGCGGTGGTAACCGTCGTCCTTACGGCAACAAAGGTGGATCAGGTTCTGGTTCTTCTTCTAACCGTGGTGGCGGATACCGTGGCAGCAACCCACGTGGTGGGGAGCGCCGTGAAGGCGGTCGTCCTTCTGAAGGAAACCGTAGTTCTTCATCAGCGTCATCAGATCGCCGTGAAGGTGGATACGCTGGCCGTAACCGCAGTGAAAGTGATCGCAACCGTGGTGGACGTAAACCACGTTTTGAAAAGTAAGAAGTTTGAACCGATTTGTCACAGACAAGTCGGTTCTTTTTTATGAAATCTCGTGCTAAAATGAGCAATGAACGATATAGAGAGGGCGGAATTTTGTGTATATTATCTACGCTTTGGCATTTATTTGTCTCATTGTGCTAGTCGTCGCGACAAAACAGATCAGTGAGCGGACGACGAAAGGGCACTTCCGTTATATTCCTTTAGCAACCCTTCTGTTTGGCGGGATTATCTTTCTTGTCTTGGCGATTGGAAAAGGTGGGGCAACCGGTATTCAATATGGCGTGCTGAGTATCATCTATTTAACGGCGACATTTGGTGTCTATTTGTACATCGCAGTCAGAAAAGATACGACCTTATTTTAAAGACAGGACCTCTCTGATTACAGAGGGGTTCTTTTTTTGATAAGATGGAACAAGAGAAAAGGGGGGCAGAAGAATGGATGCCTTAGATGTCATTGTTCATCCCGAACAAATTGAAGCTTGGTTTCAGCCGATTGTCGGAGCGGCGCCTTTTAAAGTAGAAGGGTATGAAATTCAATCCCATTTCCGGGGAGAACCGTTAAAACCGTTTTTTCAAGAAGATGATGTACCAATCGAATACCAACTCGAAGTGATGAGTCATGTCATTCGACATGCCTTTCAAAAAGTACCGACGGATGCCCATTCGTTTGTTCTGGTCCGCTGTCGCCCGGCCTGGTTATTTGAGAACGGCGGCGAAGATTTTTTAAGTATTCTGCGTGATGCGCAGATTGATTTCCCGGAAGACCGGTTATACGTGACATTGACGGATGTTCAGGTCGATGATTTTGACCGCCTCGGCCGGATTGTCGCCTATTATCAAAATTCCGGTTTGAAGGTAGCGCTCGACCGGGCGGAAGCAACGAGTCTCGAACGGGTATTTTCGATGTCACCGGACATGCTGATTGTCGATTTGGCATCGATGATTGAGAAAAAAACGGTCTCGGCCAGTTATCCGCATTTATTGCAGACGATGGAACATCTCTGCGATCAGCTGGGTGCTCCGCTGTTGTACAAAAACATCAGCCACCTCGGTCAGTTGCGCTATGCCTGGCAGCACGGCGGACGATATTACATGGGGAACCTACTCGGCGAAACGACACCGGATTGGGTGACGACGTGCCCGGGAATGGACATTTTGCTGCATGAGGTTCCGATGTTTTATAAATATGACCGGGAACAGATGAACCGGCTGTTTCAACTCGAACAGGACTGGACCGTTCGATTCAACGAATATTGCCAGTCCGTCAGGCCGGAGGAAGACCTCGACAGTTGGTTGTTAATGTTAGCGAAAAAGATGGAGCCGGAGTTCATTCGATTCTATATTACGGATGCCAATGGGTTCCAGCAGTCATCAAATATCAGTAAAAAAAGCGGCGAATGGAAACGTTATTCGTTTTATCAAGGATACAATTGGAGTTTCCGGCCGTATTTCATCCGTACGACAGTAGCGATGGAACGACGGCATACCGGCTATTTATCGGACCGGTACGTCGACTTCAGTTCCGGGGAGCAGACACGGACTTTCAGTATGCCGCTGAATAATGGGATGTTCTTATTTGCTGATATTTCAGCAGACTATTTATATCAAGAACGATTGAGTGAATGAGGAGGAAATGAATAATGTTGGATTATGATTACGATGCATTACGTGAAATCGGACGGATTGTCGCCATTGCACGCGATGAGATGGCAGATGCCGTCAAACCGGGGATTACGACGAAGGAATTAGACGAGATCGGGGCACGGATCCTGAAAGAACACGGGGCGGAATCGGCACCGATCGTCATGTATGACTTTCCGGGAGCAACTTGTATCAGTGTAAATGAAGTGGCCGCACATGGTATTCCGGGAGCGTACGTCATCAAAGAGGGAGACATTGTTAATGTTGACGTCTCAGCCGTAAAGAATGGTTATTACTCCGATACCGGCAAAACGGTTATCGCAGGACAAGCCCGTCGTCCGGAAGATGTCCGGTTGGTCGAAGTTTCGTTGTCCGCCCTTGAAAAAGGATTGGAGAAAGTAAAAGCCGGAACGAAGGTCAATCAGATTGGGAAAGCGATTTATGCCGAGACACGGAAAAGCGGCTTTACCGTCATTCGGAACTTGGCGGGACATGGTCTCGGAAAGACATTACACGGCGAGCCGGAATCGATTTCGAACTACTTCAGCCGCGAGGAAAATGATTTGTTGAAAGAAGGACAAGTCATTGCCGTCGAAACATTTATCTCGACCGGCGACGAGTTCTGTATGGAAGACGAGAAAGACGGCTGGACCTTATATACACCAAATAAAAGTCTCGTTTCGCAATTTGAACATAGCGTCATCGTCTTAAAAGACGGATATGAGATTTTAACGAAAGTTGATTGAGTCTAAATTTATGAACCGCTGAAAATAAACAGGAGTATCAAGTCCCTTGATTAAAACGGGATTTGATACTCCTATTTTTAAAGTTTTTTTGTTGAAACGGCCAATCGTTCGAGCCGTTCCCGGGAAACCGGATGTTCAGCATATCGGATAGACCCGTTTTCGACGATATAGTCCTGTTCGAGTAAATCTTCAATGAAATACTGATCGGTTCCAGACATATCAATCGGATAAGCAAGTCCCGGTAAGGTGGCGAATGCCAACGTTTGGCGCCGTCCAATCCCGCTCTCGAACATGCCGCCTAACCAGTACGATGGCGAAATGCTTCGCACATCGAGCGCTGCTGTCAGACCGCCGAGACGAGCCGGCTTAATATTGATGATTTGACCCGCCTGCAATGTTCGCATCAGTAAAGCATCCTGTGTCGTCTGGATGGATTCATCGAGACAAAGCGGTGTCTTCAGTAAGGAGGCGGCATGCTGATGACTTAACCAGTCGTCAGCGGGAAACGGCTGTTCCATCATCAGCATCGAAAATGTATCCCACTCTTGAAGGAGCGGTAAATCAGCTACCTGAAAACTTCCGTTGGCATCAAACATTAACGGAGCATCCGGAAAAGATTTGCGAACCTGTTCCAAAACCGCAGTATCCGTCGGAGCGAGTTTCAACTTAATCCGTTCGAATCCATCGTTTAATGCTTGACCTACTGCTTCCACCGTTTGCTCGGCTGAGGAGCGACCGAGTGCTTTTCCGCACGGAATCGACCGGTTTTCGTCACCACCGAGGTAAGCGGCAAGAGAGGTCTGCTCCGCTTGGGCAAATAATTCATGAACAGCCCCGTCGAACATGGCTTTTGCCATCTGATTTCCTTTAATCGGCTGAAAGCGTGCAGCAACGGCAGCGGGTGAGGATAAAGGTGCTACAGCAAGCAAACGGTACAGGAGCGGGGACAAGGCACGAAGAGAATCCTGTGTTTCCGCCGTGTACCAAGGTGTCTCGAAAGCGACGCCTTCCCCGTAGCCGATGCGTCCTTCCTGGTCGGTCAGCCGTAAAATGGTCGTCCGTCGTTTCGACAAGGTAGAGATGGCGGTCTGCATCGGCTGGCGAAACGTCAAATAGACATCAAACAGCTCCGCACTGCGCAGGGTAATGGTCGTCATAGCGACTCCTTGAGCTGGCGCCGAATCAGTTTACCGTTTGCATTGCGCGGTAATGTATCACGGTAAAAGTAGCTGACGGGACATTTATATTTGGCCAGTAAGCGTTCCATTTCTTGCCGGACATCAGTTTCTGACAGTGTACTGACGATGAAGGCAACCGGTACCTGCCCCCAGACCGGATCAAACCGTCCAACGACACCGGCTTCCGTGATGCCGGAGATTGATAATAAGGCGGCTTCGACTTCTGCCGGATAAATATTTTCACCACCGGAAATGATCAAGTCGCTTCTTCGATCTAATACATACAGGTAACCGTCGGCATCGATCCGTCCGAGATCACCGGTCTTCAAATAACCGTCAGCAGTAAAAGCGGCGGCTGTCGCTTCCGGATTAGCGAAATATCCGTTCATGACAGTCGGTCCCTTGACTTCAATTTCCTGATACCGATTGATCCGGATTTCCGTCGGAGCGATGGCTTTACCGGCAGAACCGATTTTCCGGATCGCTTCTTCCGGCAGGAGTGTCGCCACTTGTGAAGCGGTTTCGGTCATACCGTATGTTTGCATGACGGGAATGCCGCGGTCTAACGCCCGTGTCAGAATCGGTAACGGGACAGGCCCTCCGCCCGTCAAAACAACGCGTAAATCAAACCGTCGTAATCCGGCTTCGAGCAACCGATCCAACATGACGGAAACGAGAGAAATATGTGTGATGTGTTCTGTCTGGATCCATGTAATGGTCTTGTTCGGTGAAAAATGAGGCTCAAGGATAAGTGGAACACCATAGATGACGGAACGGTAAACGACGGCAAGACCGCTCATATGAAATAACGGCGTGACGACCAGGAACCGGTCATCCGGATAGGAACCGGTATGGCGGGCCGCATTCATGGCACTTGAAAAATGATTGAGCATTGTCTGTTCGACCGCTTTTGGCCGCCCGGTCGTACCGCTTGTAAATAACATCGACTGAATATAATGTTTTGGCATATGCCGGACGAGAACATCAGGTGCCGGCTTGACGACATGAAACGGCAGCCGTTTAACCGGTGCATCGATCGGACGATCTGAGATGACGAACCGGACATCGGCTTGTTGGAGTTGCAGATGGACTTCCGCTTGGCTCAGACGAATATTGATCGGAACAATCGTCAATTCAAGCAATTGAGCCGCATGGACAGCAATGATATAGCTGCTGCTTGAAGGACCATATAAAGCGATGCGGTCACCGCGTGACAGCAGGGGAGCCCAGGAACTGGCAAGTTCATGCGCTTTTGTATAAAGGGCAGACCAGGTCAGACGCTCGTTGTCCGTGATGAGGGCAAGATCGTCCGGCTGTTCTTTGGCACGCGTGTAAATCCAAGGATACACGGATTGTCACTTCCTTTCTGAATGATGATAAGAAAAAGGTTCAAACGTCTTTCGACATTGAACCTTTTTTGTATTATGGGAATCGTGGGAACTGTCCGAAGTCAGGATCACGTTTTTCTTTAAACGCGTCACGGCCTTCTTTTGCTTCCTCTGTCGTGTAATACAGTAACGTGGCGTCACCTGCAAGTTGTTGAATACCTGCAAGGCCGTCTGAATCGGCATTAAACGCAGCTTTTAAGAAACGAAGTGCTGTTGGTGAATGCTGAAGGATTTCAGAACACCATTGGATTGTTTCTTGCTCCAAATCAGCCAGTGGAACGACCGTATTGACGAGACCCATATCAAGTGCTTGTTGGGCATCGTATTGACGGCAAAGGTACCAGATCTCACGTGCTTTCTTATGACCAACGACGCGAGCGAGGTAACCAGAACCATAACCAGCATCAAACGAACCAACTTTAGGACCAGTTTGTCCAAATTTGGCATTGTCTGCTGCGATCGTCAAATCACAGACGAGGTGAAGAACATGTCCGCCACCGATTGCATAGCCTGCTACCATAGCGATGACCGGTTTCGGAATAACACGGATCAGACGTTGTAAATCAAGGACATTTAAGCGCGGGATTTCATCCTCACCGACATAACCACCATGTCCGCGAACTTTTTGGTCGCCGCCTGAACAGAAAGCAAGATCGCCTTCACCGGTCAAGACGATGACACCGACGTTTTGATCGTCACGTGCACGTGAAAAAGCATCGATCAATTCGTGAACCGTCTTCGGACGGAAAGCATTCCGTACTTCTGGACGGTTGATTGTGATTTTTGCAATTCCATTCCATTTTTCATACTTGATGTCTTCGTAGCTACGGGCAGCTGCCCATTCTGGAACGTATCTCATTTCAATTCCCCCATTTGATTAATTAAGAGTAGTTTCTCTACTATTGTAACAAACTTTTCCGGTTGGTCGATATGTGGGGCATGTGATGCACCTTCAATTAAATGAATTTTTTCCGATGGAGCGGCTTCGATGGCAATTTTTTTAAATTTATCATCGTCGTTTCCGACAATCCAATCAATCGAGGAGGTGTCAAGTAAATGCCAGACCGGAGTCATATTGCCAGTTCCTTGAGCGATCAAAGAAGCGGCCAGCCCTTCCGGTGATTGGGCAAGGCGTCCACGACGAATCGATTCTTGTACTTCAACCGGCAGATGACGTTGGCTTGCAAACAGCGGGAGCGACTCCCAATAATCGATGAAATCGGCTAAACCATCTGTTAGTAAACGATCAGCAAGACGACGGTCGGCTTGACGGCGTAATCGTCGTTCATGTGCCGAGCGGAGACCCGGAGTCGTGCTGACAGCAATCGTCTGCTTTACCTGTTTCGATGTCGCAGCAAGCAGGAGTGCGATTCGTCCGCCCATCGAATAACCGAGAACGGACCAGTCTTCCTCACGGGTCGCAAGCAAACTTTTTAAATCTTTTACTTGTTCCGTCAAGCGCATACGTTGATAAGAAGCGGATGCGGTACGGCCGTGGCCTAGCAAATCAATCCGGTAAACGGTAAAGTCTGACTGCAACCGGCTTCCGAACAGATCCCATGTTGCACTGCTCCCGGTGAAACCGTGCAACAGCAACAGCGGCGGACCGCTTCCGCTGATCTCGACATGGTATTCCTGATGCCGTAGTTTCATCGGAACGTCTCCTGCAGTGCCTCGTTTGTCTGCTCCCAAATCAAACGGTGCAGGCGGACATTCTCCGGACGATCGGTGACGATTTCCAAGACCCGTGTCGCAGTCGCTTGTTGTTGCAGGGTCGAATGAAGATGCGTAATCGAGGAAATCCGTTCATACTCGACACCGTAACCGGCAGCAAGATGACTGAAATCAACGTCTTGTGCTGTTCCGAATAAAGGTTCGAACAACGCCGGATCGAGATTTTGTTGCGGCAGAAAACTGAAAATCCCGCCACCCGTGTTATTCACTAACAGAATCGTAATCGGAACGGTTTGCGCCATCAGCAATCCGTTGATATCATGCAAGAACGCCAGGTCACCGACAAGCAGATAACGGTTTTCGGCTTCATAGGTCGCGCCGAGAGCACTTGAAAGAATGCCGTCAATGCCATTGGCACCCCGGTTGGCAAGAATACGAAGCGGTGTCCCCATCGGTAAAAAGGTATCCAAGTCCCGAATCGGCATACTGTTCGAAACAAACAGACTGCCGTCTGTTAAATCATTTAATGCCCGGACGACATTATATTCCGTCAGCTGATTGGCATCCAGAGAAGAAAAAACAGTCTGTACGGTGTTCTCTGCCCGTTGCAGGGTCTCGAGATAAGAGGTTTCATGCACGGTCACAGGAGCGGTTTTCAGTTGGCTCGGATGACCGCTTAAAAAATGAGCCTGCAACTGGGGATCGCGCCAGTTTCCGGGATGGCCGAGAACTGTCGTCGGAATTCCTTTTGACCAAAGCAGATACGGTTTTGAGGTCGGCATCGCACCGAATCGTAAAATGTGTTCCGGGCGGATTTTATCGTGAATCGCTGTTGCCTTTAACCACGTATCGTAATAGCCGAAAACCGTATCGTTGGAAGAACGGCGGCCTTGACTCAACGGATCGGCCAAAACAGGAATTCGTGCACGGTTTGCATAGTCCAGAATGATTTGTGTATCGGCAAGAGAAATTTGAGGTCCGATGACAATCAAAAGACGCGAGATTGATAAAATTTCAATGAGTTTTTCGGTAGGATTTTCCGCCTGTGGTTGATTCAGTTGTCCGACAGGCTGACCCGTTTGTAAGAGATCCAGTTCGGGAATTAATGGTTCCCGAAGCGGAATATTGATATGAACCGGACCGGCGGGCTCTGAAAGCGCGAGAAGAACGGCTCGTTCCGCCGCGTGCTGGACGTAAGGAAGAGCAGTCTCTTCCGGTAACGGCAAATCAAAGGCATGCCGGACCTGTTTTCCGTAGAGAGCGACTTGATCGATTGCTTGGGGTGCGCCGACACCACGCAACTCGTGGGGGCGATCCGCCGTCAATACGATCAAAGGCAGCTCGAAAATATTGGCTTCCGTCACGGCCGAATAATAATTCGTAGCTGCTGTTCCACTCGTACAAATCAGGGCGACCGGACGCAAGACATCCTCCGTCCGTGTCAAACCAAGGGCAAAAAAACTAGCCGACCGTTCGTCGATGAGGACGTGGGTACGGCTAAAAGGGTGAAGAAAGGCAGCGATGGCAAGTGGTGTCGAACGGGATCCGGGACTGATGACGAAATCCCGGACACCGCTTTTCACTAAATTATCGATTAATGCGTGCATCCATTTACTCAACATAAATATCATCCTTTTCTATCGTACAGAGATGCGACAGAGCCTGCAGCATCGGTGATAGTTTCGTTTCGGTTTCTTCGAGTTCACTGTGAAGAACGGATCCTTCGACGAGTCCACAACCGGCATAAAGAACAGCCGAGCGATCGGTAAACAGACCGGAACGGATGGCGACGATGAACTCACCGTTTTCCTGTCCGTCCATCCAACCGACGGGAGAACCGTACCAGCCACGCTCGAACGTTTCAATTTCGCGGATGGCGGCGACGGCTTCCTCTTTTGGTTCTCCACCGAGAGCAGGTGTAGGGTGAAGTTTTTCAATCAGCTGAAAGAGACTGACTTCAGGTGACAGCGTAGCGTTGATCGGAGTGTACAGATGCTGGATGTGACGATTCTTCAGCAACATCGGTTCATCCGGTTTGTCGATCGTCGTCGAGAGTCCTTGGAGTGTCTGTTCGATTGAATCAACGACAATCGCATGTTCATGACGGTTTTTGTCGTCCTGTAACAGCGACTGTCCGAGTGCGTTATCTGTCGTCTCGATGGCATGTCGAGGAGCAGATCCGGCGACGGCAGCTGTCTTAAGTTCAAGACCGGATTTTAAAATCAATCGTTCCGGTGTCGCACCAAGGAAAGCTTCGTCTGCCGTCGGTTGAAAGAAGAAGATATAGCTGCCTGGCTGCGATGATTCGAGTTCCTGAACAAGTCCGGCCAAGTCGATCGGTTGATCAAGCTCGTAGACGACTTCACGGGCCAAGACGATTTTTTTGAGTGATGTTTTTAAGAGTTGTGTCGCTTGATGGAAAGAAGCTTCGAAAGCATCATTTCCGTCACGCGTCAGTCGAATCCGGGTCACGAACCGGTCGGATTTTGGAGTATGCAGTTCTGCATATTCGACAGCCAACTGATTGAGGATTTTTTCTGCGTTAGATTGCGGTTCAACGAACGCAAAAACCGTTACCGTCGTACGACCATCTTGTTCCAGATAAAGATACTTCGGAATGGTCATTGAAGCTTCCCCAAAAGAAGACCAACGAAATTCAGTGTGTTTCAGTTCCGAAAAAGAGAAGCCGCAAAAGGCAAATAAATCGGTGCCGACATGATCCCGATTCAAATTTGACCACATGGACTGCATCCGTAAAAACCGGTCCTGTCCTGCTGTTTTTAATTGTTGCGTAATACCAAAACCGATGGCGCGCATCGATCGATCAGGTGTCGTAAAATAAAAGCGTTCTTCCGTCCCGAATGACAGCGCGCTAACATCCTGCGCCTCGACATTCCAAGAATACGCGGCGATGATAGACCGTTGATATGCATTCGCATGACCAACAGCACGTTCAATACATTGTTTAAGCTCATGTTGAGCGTAGGCCATACCGCTCATTGCCCCCTAGTCTAAAGATACTGTGATACGTTTCACTTATTCTCAGTGTAAACTTTTTATGTGAAAAAAAGAAGGAATAAGCTATCTTGGATTGAGCATTGACAGTAAAAAACGAAACCCGATACACTTAGACAGGAAAGGGGTTTATTATATGAATAAATCAATCGCTGTATACTGGCGAATGACACGACCACATACGCTGACGGCAAGTTTTGTACCTGTCGTCGTAGGAACGGCTATCGTGGCACCGCGGATCGAATCGTTACGGATGGATCTGTTTTTTGCCATGTTGATCGCATCGATGCTGATTCAGATTGCGACGAACTTATTTAATGAATATTACGACTACAAGCGCGGGCTTGATACGGAAGACTCGGTGGGCATCGGCGGATCGATTGTCCGTGACGGTTTTAAACCGGGAACGATTTTGGCGTTTGCCTTCTCGTTGTATGGTATTTCGGCCTTGCTTGGTATCTATTTGTGCCTTGAAACAACATGGTGGTTACTACTAATCGGCATCGTATCGATGTTCGTTGGTTACATCTATACGGGCGGACCGTTACCGATCGCCTACACACCATTCGGGGAAATCGTCGCCGGTTTCTTCATGGGCTATGTCATCATCGCGATTTCAGCTTATTTGCAGATCGGGTATGTTCCGACGGAAGCGATCGCCATTTCGATTCCGGTATCGATTTTAATCGGCTCGATTTTGCTCGCAAATAACATACGGGATCTCGACAATGATAAAGTCAACGGCCGAAAGACAATCGCCTGTTTAGTCGGGCATCAAAAAGCCGTTTACGTCCTGATTGCCTTTTTTGCCGCTGCAATCATCTCACTTTTGATTGCCGTACTGGCCTTTAACGTCACCTGGTGGGCATTGCTTGCTCTTTTGAGCATTCCGCTGATGATCAAAGCCGTAAAATTATTCTGGCGTGATCTGCCACCGCAGGAATTGATGCCGGGTATGGCTCAGACCGGAAAGGTCAATACGATTTTCGGATTATTGCTTGCGATCAGTTTGACGATTGCCAACTTGTGACCGGAAAACTGTTTTTATGAACGGAATCCCGAATGATGGACGGATAAAACTGTCTTCGTCGGGATTTTTTTGTTGGTATAGTCAATGGTTTGATTGGTTGTAACGGTTTTGAAATTTTACTATAATGGAAGCAATGTGCCTAGAACGCGTATAAAATCCTTCGGGTTCATGAAATTTTTTTAGAGGTGGAACAGGAATGAATAAAATTGCGGTAATCGGAAAAGTATTCGTCGACATAAAAGGAACTTCGTTTGCGCCTTTGCATAAGGATGCCAAAAACGTCGGGGATATCACCTTCTCGAACGGTGGTACAGGACGGAACGTAGCACAAAATCTCGCTGTTCTCGGAAATGATGTTCGTTTTATCTCGACGGTTACGAACGATCAGATTGGTGTCGGGGTACTTGAAGAGTTAAAATCTTACGGGGCCAACGTTGATCATGTAGAGATGCTCGAAGACCATGGAATGGGAATGTGGCTTGCAGTCATGGACAATGAAGGGGATTTACAGACGTCGATTTCTAAACAACCAGACGCAAAACTCCTTGAAGAAGCCATTCTTCGCCAATCTGTCTATGCGCTGGACGGAGTGGACGCAGTCGCAATCGATTTGGATTTATCGGTTACAGTGCTTGAACGATTGATTCACATCTGCCGCAAAATGGAGTTGCCGCTTTACGGTGTCTGTGGACATTTGAGTGTGATTGAGCGTAATCGCCACTTGTTGCAAGGATTTACGGGCTTCATCTGTAGCCGTGAAGAAGCCGAAATTTTATCGGATTTATCGATTGTGACGGTAGAAGACGCAATCCATGTAGCGAACGAACTGGCGAAAAAAGGAGCCCCTTTCACAGTCGTCACGATGAGTGAGTTAGGTGCTGTTTATGTCGATCGCCGGACGGCGACTTCCGGTCATGTCGGGACAAAAAAAGTGAAAGTAGTCGACTCAACAGGTGCAGGAGATTCATTCTTTTCCGCTGTTCTTTCCGAATTGACGGAATCGAAGCGGGCAGAAGAGGCACTACAGCTTGGAATGAAAGTTGCCGCACAAGTCATTGCATCGACGGAAAACGGACTGATTCCGGAAATGCTTGAGACCCTTCGTTGAGTCCTCAGCTTGTGAGGAGGAGAATCAATGCCGATTCAAAGAAGTGCGATTATTTTAATTAATGAAGCAGACGAAGTTGCCTTGATTCGTCGGGATAAACCGGGTGAGACGTATTATGTATTCCCCGGCGGTGGACGGGAAGCCGGAGCGACACTGGAAGAAACGGCGATTCGGGAAGCCCATGAAGAGCTTGGTGTGGACGTAGAACTTGAAGGTGTTGCTGCGAACGTTCACTTTAACGGCTTGGAAAATCCGTATTACTGGGCAAAAATAACGGGTGGTGTATTCGGGACGGGAACCGGAGAAGAATTCGAAGATGAGTCGTCCGGGTATACACCGTTGTGGATCAAACGCGAAGCGTTAACCGATTTACCGATTCGTCCGACATCGCTTGTGCAGGAATTGACTAAGATGACGGATCGTTTCTATAATATCGAGCTCAAGGATAATTGAGGTTTTAGTTGAAATAAACAGGGAAAAAGTATAGTAAGACAATGAGGTGGTCCTAGACTGCCTCTTTTTTATGAAGGAGAGATGACGATGGCGCATACACGTGATCCTAAAGGATTAGCCTTGAATCTAAAGCAACGGATGTCCGATCACAACATTACGGATTATGCAGGAACACTTGCATATTATTGGTTTTTATCCATTTTTCCAGGTATCATTTTTGTTATTTCAGTATTATCATTCTTTGACATTGATCAACAGACGCTTGAATCCCAAATTCGTGATTTAGCGCCGGGTGGGTCGGTGAATACGTTTACTGATGTCATTTTCCAGGCCATTAAAGAACCACAGGGCGGTCTCCTGTCCGTCGGTGCGATTCTTGCCATCTGGTCGGCGTCAAAAGGTGTCGATCGTCTGATTACGACCGCGAACCATGCGTACGGAGATTTCTCGCCGCGCGGATTCGTCGCAGCCCGTGGAATCGCCTTGATTTTAACGATTGTTCTCGGTATCGGCATGTTGCTGTTGATCGTCTTGAACGTTCTGGGCGGTCCGATTATCAGCTACTTAGCCAACTTTGTCATTCCGATTGATATGGGACAAAAAATTCTGCTGACGGTATTGCGGTATGCCATTTCCACTGTACTGTTGATTCTGATTTTGTCGATTTTCTACCGTGTTGCGCCGAAACGTCCCATTACATTTAAGGAAGCCATTCCGGGAGCTGTCTTTGGTGTCATCGTGTGGCAACTGTTATCGGTTGGATTCGGATTTTATGTCTCGAATTTTTCGAACTATAACCAAACGTACGGTTCACTCGGAAGTGTCGTCATTGTACTGTTGTGGTTGTATTTTACAGGACTCATCATTTTACTCGGATCTGAACTGAACGCCTCGTGGGAACGGTTCATGAAAAAAGCAGATCCGCAAAAAATGGAAGAAAAACGATTAAAAGAACAGGCGGATCTGGACTCGATTCCGACCAATACGTTTGGCTAATTTTAATCGTCCCGTATTTTGAGCGACCGTACCAAAAAAGCATCTACTGTCGATAATCCGACGGTAGATGCTTTTTGATTGGATTAAGCTGCCGCTTGTTTTGAAAGCGGAGCGTGAATTTTCTGAGACGGCGTATCTTTTTGGAGCAGGCGTAATCCGTTCAAAATGACGAGGATTGTAGAACCTTCATGACCGACTACTGCAAACGGCATGATCAGGAACTGTGACAAGTTCGAAATGATTAACAACAGGATGACGCCGATGGCGAGCGTGATATTTTGTTTGACGACACGATTCATTTTACGCGCTTTGTTGACAGCGTAAGCGAGGCGTCCTAAATCGTTTTTCATCAAAACGACATCGGCTGTCTCAAGAGCAGCATCGGTTCCTTCACCCATTGCAATCCCGACGTGAGCCAAGGCAAGGGCGGGAGCATCGTTAATTCCGTCTCCAACCATCGCAACGGTTTTTCCTTCAGTCTGATACTGCTTGATATAACGGACTTTGTCTTCAGGAAGACATTCCGCTACATAATCCGTCAGACCTGCTTCTTTCGCAATCGCAGCGGCAGTCACCGGGTTATCCCCGGTCAACATGATTGTTGTGATACCGAGAGCATTTAAAGAGGTGATGGCTGTTTTAGCTTCAGGACGAATCGTGTCCCGTAATGCGTAAAGCGCAATGATTGATTGTCCGTTGCTGACATAAACCATCGTATTCCCTTGTTCTTTTAAGGTTTGCTCCATCGATAGGAAAGGATCAATTAATCCTTCGTGGAACGCATATTTTCCGATCCGGTATGTCTGACCGGAAACCGTGGCTTCGATTCCGTAGCCGGTCACATCCTTAAAAGTGGATGGGTCGATGATATCCGTTTTTAAATGCGTGACAATCGCTTGTGCGAGCGGATGATTCGATTGTGCTTCGATGGACGCGACCGCTTGTTTGACGGCGAATGCATCCACTCCGTCAGCATAATGGCTTTCCGTGACGACAGGTTTTCCGGTCGTTAATGTTCCGGTTTTATCAAAGACGATCGTATCGACTTGTCCGAGTGTCTCGATGTGTGCACCACCTTTAAATAAAACACCGTTTCGGGCAGAGGCAGCGATTGCTGCCAAAGCAGCTGGTGTAATCGAAGCGACCAAAGCACAAGGAGAAGCGACGACAAGCAAAATCATAGCCCGGTAAATGCTCGTTTCAAATGTCCAACCAATTAAGTAGTGGGGAACGACCATCATCAAAGCAACGACGAGTAAGACGATTTTGACATAACGGCTTTCGAACCGTTCAATGAATTGTGCAGAGGGTGATTGCTCGCTTTGAGCGTTTTGAACCATATGAATGATTTTTTGGAACAACGACTCGTCTGCAGCTTTTGTCATCTCAATCGTCAAAACACCGTTCATATTGACGGTTGAATTGTAGACGGTATCCCCGACATGTTTCTCGACAGGAATCGATTCGCCTGTAATCGAGGCTTCCTCAATGGCGGCTTGACCGCGGATGATCGTTCCATCGACAGGGATGCGTTCGCCCGGTCGGACATAGACCAGTTCGCCGACAATCAATTGCTCAAGGCCGACAACTTCAAGCTTACCGTCAGCGTTTAAACGAGTAGCTTCTTCCGGTTGCAGGGACATCAAACTTTGTAATGCCCGTTCGTTTTTATTCATCGTATAGGTTTCAAGGGCACCGGATAAAGCAAAGATGAAAATCAAGATAGCACCTTCCATCCAGTAACCGATCGCCGCTGCACCGATGGCAGCCAAGATCATCAACAATTCTACGTTTAAGGTTTTATCATGATACGTTTCGGTTAAACCTTCTTTTGCTTTCGCATAACCGCCGATCAAATAAGCGGAGAGATAAAGCGTGACATAACCGGTAGCCGGAATGTTGAGCTTCTCGAGTGTGTAGGCAATTAAAATCAATATTCCACTAAAGAGTGCTAAAATCAATTCGTGATGTTCCTCCCAAGCATGGCGGAGAGCGGAACGCTGATGGACATCAGTAGTAGTAGAGGTAGTCATATGGGAAAACTCCTTTCAAGTCTAAATGAGAAAAGAAATCATTATGTTAAAACAATGAGAATGTTAATTACCAACGTTTTCTCATCAATGATAATGAGTTTCATTGTCGCTAGATTATAATAATTATTATCTGTAAAACTACTATACCATGTCTATGTCAAAAGGAACAGGAAAGGAATCAGTAAAAATGAAAAAAATATTGACCGATCGATTTGGTATGGTTGTGCTCGCTTTAGTGACGACATTCCTTTGGGGAAGTGCATTTCCCTTCATTAAAAAAAGTTATGCTTTACTTTCCATCACCTCAACCGAATATGGAGAACAGCTGTTGTTTGCCAGTTACCGTTTTTTCCTCGCCGGTGTCTTATTATTAATTGTCAGCGTCCTGATATTTAAACAGCCGATTACGTTGAAAAAGCGGACACTCGCTTATAGCCGGCTTGGTTTCTTCTTGACGTTTCTCCAGTATGTGTTTTTTTACATCGGGCTCTCCTTATCAACAGGCGTGCAAGGATCAATCATTGCCGGATCGACTTCCTTCTTTCAAATGTTGCTTGCTCATTTCCGGTATGAAGACGACCGGTTAAATCGATTCAAGGGACTCGCTTTATTTTTAGGATTTACAGGCGTTATTTTAGCGAACTGGCCGCAAGGGTCTGCCGGTGTCTCGTTTGGTGCTGGAGAAATCCTGTTGATTTTAGCGATGATTTCCGGGGCATTTGGAAATTTGATCGCCAAGGAATATTCAGCCAGTTATCCGGTCGCACCGATGACAGGTTGGGCCATGGTCATTGGATCAATCGGCTTATTCACCGTCGGAGCGGTCCTGAATGGAGACTGGTTCCCGTTTAACTTCACCAGTACGACCGTCTGGATGCTGATCTATTTAGCATTCTTGTCAGCGACGGGATTTACATTGTGGAATCTCTTGATGAAATACAATCCGGTCAGCCGGGTGTCATTGTTCATGTTTTTTGTACCGATTTATGGTGTGACGTTATCCGCACTCATTCTCGGTGAATCGATTCCACCCCAGGCACTCCTTGGATTAGTATTTGTGGTCGCCGGTATTTTGGTCTCGACCTATCTACCGATTTGGTTTCAAAAGCGTAGTTGACGAAGATTCTGAATCGTGCAAAAATAGTCTCAATCAATCTGTTATTTTTAATCGTTCGTTGCTAAGCCGACTCGTTCGGCTTTTTCTGTACGGTCATAAAACCACCGATTCGGCCTTGCTGCAAAGGCTAGTGCAACTAAAAAACGAGAGGAGATGAGAGAAGTGGAACGGAATGAGATCGTTCGAAAGATCATTGCCAACCGTCGTCCGCGGGATGAGTTTGCCCGGTTTGTCGTCACTTGTGTCAGTCAACAATTAAAGGAGACGCATGGAGATGTCGGTGTGGAAATCGTTGAGGCGGAAAGAGGATACGACTCCGTTTGGTCAATCAACGGTCGAGAGGTCGTCGTCTTGCTGGAAACGGAAGAATTAAAACGGGCAAAAGAACAACCGTATGCAATCGACGATAAGCTCTGGCGCAGTTTTCGGCAAGAAGGAATCGTGAAATAAAAAGACGGTCGTTCCGCATGGGACGATCGTCTTTGTTTGTTTACGACGAGCGGGGAGTCTTTGACTGAAAAAGAAGACAGGCGAGTGTCGCGAGAACGAGGACGAACAAAATAAAGTAGAATCCCGGCGGTAACATGACGAACAAACTACCGGAAATCGGTCCGAGAATCGAACCGAGACTAAAGGAAATCCCGGCAAGCAGGTTACCGGTCGGCAACAGATGACTGGGTAACTGTTCCGTCATGTAAGCGACGCCGAGCGAATAAGTCGAGCCGAGTGCCATACCGCTGACAGCAAAAATCATAAATAATGCTCCGTAACTTTGAAAGAAAAAACAGGCTGCCAAAAACGCAAACGCTCCGATACTGAGGACGGTAATCAGCGTCCGTCGTTTTCCGAAATGATCAGCGAGACGTCCGAGGGGTAATTGCATCAATAAAGAGCTGACGACAAATGTCGTAATTAGACTGCTTGTCTGAGATAATTCATAACCGTTTCGTGTTGCGAAGACCGGGAAGCTGGCATTTAATGTTGCTTCCAAAAAACCATAGGTGAAGCCGGGCAACAACGTAAACCAAGCGCTCGTCAGAACAAGACGGTAACGGGAAGCGGCGGACTGAAGTTCTTCTGGCATGATATCAGACGGTTTTTCATTCGGTAACCGTCTTAAAGCAATCAAAACGAGAACGGTTAATGTTCCCGTCAGAACGAACGGCAGCCAACTGATCCAGTCGACAAGCGGCGCTGCGAGTGGACCAAGAGCGAAACCGAGACCAAAGGCCATACCGTACAGAGACATCGTCCGGCCGAGTTTATGATTGGGTGTAATCGATGTGACCCATACTTGAGAACCGTAATGGAGGGTTTGATCCCCGAAGCCGACTGCAAATCGTAACACCATCCAAGCGAGAACGCTTGGGATGAGCGGAAAAGCAAAGACGGCAACAGCCACTAAGATAAGCCCGAACGAGATGACAGGAACATACCCGTGGCGGCGTAACGGCTTTTCCATTAAAGGCGCTGCGACGATGACACCGACATACAGTACAGCAGCACTCAGTCCGTTTATGTAAGCAGGTGTTCCCTGACGTTCAAGCAAAATGGAAAGAAGAGGGATGAGTAACCCTTGGGTAAAACCAGAAATAAATACAATCGAAAGAATCAGAGCAAAACGACGTGACAAAACAAACAACTGCCTTTCCTTTTTTTGTTTAAGCATAACATGCCCCGGCTGTACGATTGTACACCGGGGCATGTCACACTGTTATGGTTTATTTTGTTCAAAGCGTGTCGGGCGGGGCATGTGTAAAAGGTGCTCGTCCCAGTCCGTTTGGTCAAACACTTCGTCGTGTTCGATACTGTGAGACGCCCGAATCCCGATCATCATGATTCCAAGTACCATACTGAACATCCCGATAATTGCAACGATTCCAACAAGCCATTCCATTTTGAAACCCCCTTCGAACAAGGAAAGTGTGGCGACTTTGTGACAAACTTTTCCCGTTTTAAAAGAGACTCAAACCTGCTTACAGGCGACTGGATTGTTTCAGGAAATCGACTTCCGGATAATAGGCATTTTTGACGAGTGCATTTGGACCGAGGCACTGAACGGCAGGACAGTGACAGGATAAACTCTGATTGAGTTCTGTTTGTTGCCACATCGCATAAGCTTCGTTAAATGATGTGTCATGAATCGTTCCGAGTGAAGCGAGTTCGTCGCCGAAATCCGTCACGATGATTTCACCGTCAAAGATATTGACGTTCAGACGTGAACGACCGTCAGGATCATTTCGGACGGAAACATTTGGTTCCCGGCGCAGGCGGCGGTGGAGCGCTAAATCTTCTTCTTTCATCGAGCAGGCATAAAACGGCAGTGTCCCGAACAGCATCCAGACGTCCGGATCCCGGACATCAAGCAGACGATGGATGCCGTCACGGATTTCATCCAGACTGGCGGCTTCAATCATCGAGGCGAAATCGGCGGGGTACATAGGATGCACTTCATGCCTGACGCATCCCATTTCGACGATTTCCTGGTGGATGGCTTCGAGGTGTGGCAGTGTCCGTTTGTTAATCATCGTCTCGGCAGAAACGAGTACTCCGCGCGCATTTAGAATCCGGGCATTTTCTTTCATCTGTTCAAACAGTTTCGTCCGGGCTTCACGCGACGGTTTCCGTTCCATCATCGCAAATCCGCCATCAATGAAATCGTCTGCGGTTCCCCAGTTATGAGAAATATGTAAGACGTCAAGATACGGGATGATCAGCTCATACCGGGAAAGGGGAAGTGTTAAATTTGAATTGATTTGGGTTTTAGCTCCCCGTTCGTGGGCATACTTAAGTAAAGGCACAACATATTCCCGGACCGATTTCATCGACAGCATCGGTTCGCCGCCTGTAATGGAAAAGGCACGCAGGTGTTCAATCTCATCCAATCGCTTGATGAGCAGTTCGACCGGGATAGCGGGTGTTTCGCTGTTCGACAACATATAGCCGACGGCACAGTGTTCACAACGCATGTTGCAAAGGGTCGTCGTCGTGACTTCGATATTCGTCAGTCGGGCTTTCCCGTACTGTTCGATATCTCGATAGGCTTCCCACGGATCATTTTGGATGGTGATGGGTGATTTTAATGACATGGTGCATGTTCCTCCTTTTTAAAGTTCCACTACGTATCGTATGCTAAATGTACACAGGAATAAAGAACAAGAAAGGAAGTCAGAATAATGGGAAAAGCAAGAACTGATAAACTTGGACAGATGAATGTGCTAAAATCAAGAATGCAGCTTTTATGCCATACGATCGATTCATTGGATGAAACATCAGATATTGAGGATTTGGAACGTTTAGCCGTCTCCTTGGATCAGTTGAAAGCCAAGGTGCTTCGTTATGCAAAAGACATGAAGGAACATGAGGAATCAGAAAGCGGTTCGAAATGACCGCTTTTTGATTTGGATCATGGAAAGGATGAATCAGATGACAAATAAAATTAAATTACAGGTAGGCGAAGTTCGTTCCGTAACCTGCCTACGTATGGGAATCAACGGAGAAGGAATCGCGACACTCGAAAGACAAATTGTCTTCATTCCAGGTTTGCTGGTCGGAGAAACTGCTCAAATTGAGATTACGGAAATCCATAATAATTTTGCGAATGCAAAAATCTTAAAACGTGATGTCCGTTCACCGGACCGTGTGACGCCGTTATGCCCGATCTACAGCCAGTGCGGCGGATGTCAGCTGCAACATATGAGTTATGAAGGACAACTCCGTTATAAGGAAGATATGGTCCGGAATGCCTTTACGAAATCAACGAAGTTGAATGTTGAGAAATCAGACATCCGTCCGACGATTGGCACGACGGAATGGGAATATCGGAATAAGTCACAATTTGCGGTCGGAAAAGAAGGCACACAAATCGTCAGCGGATTGTATTCAGCAAACTCGAACCGTCTGGTGGCAATCGACGAGTGTATCGTCCAGAACAAAGAGACGTTGCGCGTCAACAAAGCCGTGACGAAGATTTTAAATGACTACAATGTACCGGTCTATAATTCAGCGAAACAAGACGGCGTCATCCGGAATATCGTCGTTCGGACCGGCATCAAGACGGGAGAAATTCAAGTCGTGCTGGTTGCCTTTAAAGATGGTTTTAAGGATCTCGAAGGCTTATCACGCGATATTTATGATATTCCCGGCGTCATTTCCGTTGCACTCAATATTAACGATAAGATGACATCACGCGTGTTTGGAGAACAAACGGAAATTTTACGCGGTGTGGAACGAATCGAGGAACAGATGGGCGAGTTCACGTATCAATTGTCACCGCGTGCCTTCTTCCAGTTGAATCCGGAACAAGCCGAGCGGATGTACGGTGAAATCGTCAAAGCGGCAGCCTTGACGGGCGAAGAACGTGTCGTCGATGCCTATGCAGGTGTCGGGTCGATTGGTCTTTGGATTGCGAACGGTGCAAAAGAAGTCCGCGGTATGGAAATCGTCGAGGAAGCCGTCGAAGATGCAACGGCACACATGAAGCAATACGGATTTAACCATGCCCAGTACGTGGTCGGAAAAGCAGAAACCTGGATTCCGCGTTGGGTGAAAGAAGGGTGGATTCCGGACGTCTTCATCGTCGACCCACCTCGTTCAGGGTGTGATACACAACTATTAAACGCAATGATTTCGTCAAAAGCGAAAAAAATCATTTACGTTTCATGTAATCCGCAAACTTTGGCACGCGACTGCGATCATCTGATGAAAGCTGGCTACAAAGTCAGCTATATCCAGCCGTACGATATGTTCCCTCAAACGGCACATGTCGAAGCCATCGTCGTATTGGAAAAAAAGAAAAAGAAAAAGTTTTAAACGGATCGAACGGTTAGGAGAACCGATCTCTATGACAAAAAGGAAAACGGCTGAGTCGCCGTTTTCCTTTTTGTTTTGTCTCGCGATCTTTTTAAGTTTGTTGTAGCCAATTTTCATCCTGTTCCTGAAAACGTCGTTTAAGATCAGCGACCCGTTCTGGCGGTAAAGGTCCTTTTTCCAACAAGCGGATATTTTGGACCAGATGCTCCGAATTTGCTGTTCCGATGATGGCACTTGTGACACCGGGTTCAAAAACGGTAAACCGGAGTGCGGTTTCAAGCCAAGAAGCTTCTTCAAGCGGGAAATCGAGCTGCTGTGCCCGTTCCCAGTAAGGTTCGACATATTGTCCGACCGGTCTGGACTCAAACCGCCATGGCGCATTGGCAATCGGACGTTTGGCGATGATACCTTTCTGTTGCTGATGAATCAGTGGAATCGAATCCATCAATGCCCGCTGATCGTACAAATTAACAGACGTTTGAAAACTGTCGAATCGTCCTGTCGTGATGGCGTAGTCTAAGTCTTCCCGGTCACCGGAATACGCGATCAGGCGGACTTTTCCGGCCTGTTTTGCTCGTTCGAGTGCCTCGATGACGTCATCTTGAGCCAGTATTTCCTTACTACAGGAATGTAGATGAACGATATCAATAAAGTCTGTCTGCATCGTCAAAAGAGCCTGGTCAATCCCGCCGGCGACAGCTTGGAACGTCCAATCCTCCGTGCGCGGGACATCATATCCCACCTTCGTCGACAGCACGACATCGTGGCGACGCTGTTTTAAAAAGTGACCGAGCCGCTTTTCGGATAAGCCGTAGCCGCGAGCGGTATCAAATAGACGGATACCTGCATCCAACGCTTGATGGAGGATATAGCTTGCTTGCTGATCGGATAAATCATCGGAACCGATATGACCGGCACCAAATCCGAGAGGGGAGACTTGGATATCAGTGTTGCCAAATGAACGTAATTCCATGCTGTGTTCCTCCTTTGTTTACTTCTCTACACTATACGAAGAAAACGGTTGCATCAATCGATATCCCTCGATCGATGCAACCGTTTTTTATAAAGATACATCAGGTAGAACACCGCAAACAATCCGGCAATCAACCAAGGAATCATCGAATTCTGTTCAATCAATTCGTTGACGGCAAAGGCTTCGATGACAAGTGCCGGTATTTTCCCGATGGTACTGGCAGTTAAAAAAATCATCGGTGAGACGCGGCTTGTCGCACTTAAAAACGTGACGAGTCCGGAAGGAGCAAACGGCAACAGCCGCAAAAAGATGATTGTCCAAAAGGCATCCCAACCGGTTTGCGCCGTCAGTTTTTCAAGCCACTTCAAGATGAACGGGGATTGAATCAACGGTTCGACCCGCCGGATACCGTAACGATACACGTAAAAGGCAACTCCGGCACCGAGGGCTTCGCCAAGAAACGACAGCATCAAACCTTGCCAAAAACCGAAATACAGTAGATTGGCTGCCGTGACGAAGGCGCTCGGCAAAACACCGAACAGGCTGATGATTACACTGACTAAAAGACTGATTGGTACAGCAAACATTTCTGCTCGTTGCAACCAATCAAGGAGTACGGCTTCGATAGTAAAACTTCCTTTCAACCTTTAACACATCAAGTCAACATCGTTTTCGGACTTACGAAATGACATTAGGAAAATCCATCGTCATCGTCCGGTAACAACGGTAACGTGATCAGGACGGTTGTTCCCTGACCGAGAACAGATTCGAAGGAAATGGTTCCGTCGTGCCGGTCAATGATGTGTTTCGTGATGGCAAGACCGAGACCTGTTCCGCCGTCTTTTCGTGTCCGGGATTTATCAACACGGTAAAACCGTTTCGTTAACCGTTCCAAATGCTCGGGAGGGATGCCTTCTCCTTCGTCCCGAATCGAGCAAATCGTCTGATCGCCGTCTGTTTTTGTCGACAGATAGATATGTTTCGAGGCAGGTGTGTAACGTAAGGCATTGTCCAACAGATTTCCGATGACTTGCTCAAGCCGGTCATTGTCACCGAGAACGATTTGACCTGGATCAAAGTCGGTGACGATGGATACACCTTTCGCCTTCGCAATCGGTTCCATCCGGTAAACGACATCTTCTAAAACCTGGCTGAAGACAAGCGGTTGTTTGGTCATCGGGTAGGAATCCCGTTCCAACTGGGCAAGATCGAGCAGATCATTGACGAGACGTTGCAACCGTTCCGTTTCGCGTTCGATGATCTGGTAATATTGATCGCGTGTTTTTTCATCGAGTGCTTTATCCTGCATCATTTCCGTATATCCCCGGATATAGGACAGGGGCGTCCGCAATTCATGACTGACGTTCGCCAAAAATTCCTTACGTTGTTCATCCACTTCACCGAGGGATTCTGCCATCTTATTCAGGGTTTCGGCCAATTCGCCGATTTCATCATCGGATTGAATCGGAATTCGATAGGCAAAATCTCCTTGGGCGTAGACGGTTGAGGCCCGTTTCATGTCAATCAGCGGACGGATGATCGTATCAATGATCTGCCGACCGAAAATGACGAGATTCAACACGATCAGACCAATCATGAAGAAAATCATCAGGCGAAGCGGTCGGAACGGTTCACTGATTTGACCGAGCTCCAAATAGAGAATCAACGTCCCGACGAGCCGGTTGTTTTCAATGATGGGAAAACCGGTCATCAGGATGTCCGTTCCTTCAATCGGATGTGTTCGACTGGAAACGACGGTTTCACCATTGCGTAACTGTTCAATATCCGCATTCGTCAAGAACCGGAGGCCGGCCGGATTTTTCTTCAGAAAGTCGATGAAAAAGACTTTGGATTCCGTTAATTCATTTGTATACGTCATCCCGTCATAAAACGCACCGGATAGTCCTTCTGATTCATAAATGTTAATCAATTTTTCGCCCCGATTGAGCAATAGATCTTCCTGCGTTTGAAGGTAAAACCGATCGTACAGATAAAATGTCAATAATACGAACAAAACGGCAGAAAAAACGCTTGTGAACCAAATCGTAATCCAAATCCGGCGGCGAATGGTATACCGCTTAATCATACTTCCTCGAATTTATATCCGATGCCCCAGACCGTTTGGATCGAGCCGCCGGCTTCACCGAGTTTCAGACGAAGTGTTTTGATGTGGGTATCGACAGTCCGCAGATTTCCGATGTAGTCGGCGCCCCAAATTTGATCGAGCAACTGTTCGCGTGAAAAGACTTTATCGTTGTTTTGGACAAACAAATGAAGTAAGTCAAATTCCTTCCGCGTTAAACTGATTGGTTTTCCGCTGACGTGGACACTGCGGCTTTCTGTATCAAGCTCCAGTTTGCCGATCGTCAACGTCGCCGATTGATCGACCGTAAAACGATGGGAACGTCGCAACGTCGCTTCGATGCGGGCCAACAGTTCACGAGGGCTGAACGGTTTCGTGATGTAGTCATCGGCCCCAATTTTCAGACCGTGAATCCGGTCGAGTTCGTCCGAACGGGCCGTCAGCATGATGATCGGGACGTTCGAGAATTCACGGATTCGCATGCAAGCCGTCAAACCGTCCATTTCCGGCATCATGACATCCAGCAAAACGAGATGGAAGGCATCACGTTGCATTAAATCAAGTGCTTCTTGACCGTTCGAAGCCGTCGTCGTCTGATAGTTTTCTTTTTGAAGATTTGAGACAAGCAGATCACGCATTTGTGCTTCGTCATCTACGACAAGTATTTTAAAGGATTGTTCTGGCATCAGTTGATCACTCCATTTCATATGGGAAGAAGGGATGGCTTCTTCCGACAGGTGAATTTTCCTTATTATCATACCATTTGAAGCTTTCGATCCGCATCAAAAGTACGAACAAAAAAGCACAAGAGGCAGGTGCCTCTCATGCTTCGAGTTGTTGTTCGTAGACCGTTTCGAATTCGCGGCCGTGGATATACATTTGAAAACTTGATTTGGAGACTTCGTAGAGTGTAAATTGAGTTTCTCCGGTATTCAGCTGTTCCAGTAATGCCGGTCGTAATGCATCGGCGCAAAAAGCATAAGGCAGTTTTTCCGCTGCTTTTTGTGAACGGATGTTAGTCTTGCGGATCTTCATGAAGACACTTTCGAAATCAAGGTCAAAAAATAGTTCTGCAAAAAATGCTTCTTTTGCAAGATTGTTATAACCTTTCCCATGATACGGTTTACCTAACCATGTACCGAGAAACCCATACTGTCCTTCGATATCGAGTAAACTGATTGTACCGATTGGTTGGTCAAATTCGTCTAGGATCGTGCGTGAGACGAGCTCACCGCGTTCTTCCTCTTCGATTGCCTGCTTTGTAGTAAACAGAAATTCATCAAAGTACCGTGTTTTTTGGCGGACGTACGGATATACGTCTTGATGCTGCATCAGTTCGAACAAATCAGCGCAGTCGCTCAGCTCCCGTTGCTTGAGCATACTTCCATTCCTCCTTCTTAAGACCGCTAGAATGATTGTCGAAAGCTACCTGTCTGACTCGTTTGAACCGCGCATGGTATGCCTTCTTCAGTTGTCGGATAAGATAATATTACCTTCTTTTTTTAAAAAAGCAAGTAAATAATTTTTGTGAAAAAACATACGAAAATAAGGCATTTCTTGCAAATGAAAAAGCCTCATTTTCATAATAAAAAAAGCCTATGATTTCCAACGATTTTCCGTTAAAATCATAGGTTTTTTTTTAAGACATGGATGTCAGATGAGTATGTTCAAAAATCACTTTTCCATCAATCATCGTCATCAAAGGCTTCGCGAGATAATCGAGCGGGAAGTGACTCCAAAGAACGAGATCGGCATCTTTGCCGACTTCAATCGAGCCGACGCGGTCCGCGACGCCGATCGAACGGGCCGGATTGATGGTGATGGCGCGAAGCGCGATGTCGACCGGCAGTCCTTCACGCGCAGCAAGACCGGCGCATAAATTTAAATACTGAACAGGTGTATACGGATGATCGGTCGTAATCGACACTTCAAGACCGTGTTCATGAAGAACACGATATGTTTCCCAGGTCTTGTTCTTCAGTTCAATTTTTGACTTTCGTGTAAAGGTCGGACCGACTGTAACGTGTTCAATCGGTAATTGTTGCAGTTCTTTGGCCACGAGATGACCTTCTGTACAATGTTCGATCCGGACATCCAGCTCAAACTCTTCGGCAAAACGAATCGCCGATAAAATGTCATCGGCCCGGTGAGCGTGGACACGAAGCGGCATCTCTTTTTTGAGAACCCGTTCAATCATCCGGTGGGCAAAGGTATCAGCTGTCCGTTGCATCTTGACTTCAAGAAATGCTTCCCGCAACATACCCATGATGCCCATACGTGTCAGTTCACCGGCACGACCGGCACTATGGACACGTTTCGGGTTTTCTCCAAGCGCAATTTTTAATCCGGCATATTTCCGTAAAATCATGTCATCGATAAAACGGCCGTGTGTCTTGATGACACTCGTGACACCGCCGATGATATTCATGCTGCCCGGCATGACCTGGACCGTTGTGACGCCGTGTTCGATAGCTTCCTTGAATCCTTCATCGAGCGGATAGACGCCGTCGATGGCCCGCAAGTGAGGGGTCATCGCAAAAATGGTTTCGTTGGCATCGTTTCCGACCGTTCCGGTTCCTTCATCGTACAGTCCAAGGTGCGTATGGGCATCGATGAAGCCGGGAAGCAGGAAACGTCCTTCTGCTTCGATGACCCGTTCGTGCTCCTCGGCATCCAGCAACTCATTGATTTCATGGATCTTTCCGTCTTTGATCCGGATATCGCCATAAAAATTATCTGATGTGATGGGAAAGATATGTGCATTTCGTATTAAAACATCCAACATTTTTCAACCCCTGTATTAGTTTGTGTGCTCGAGACTCTGCAGTGCATCCTTTAATTCAGCATACCGAAACTTGTAGCCGTTTTCGAGAGCTTTTTTCGGAATAACACGGGCGCCTTCGAGAACGATGACACTTTTTTCTCCGAGAGCCAGCTCGAGAGCGAAGCGTGGAGCCGGTAACCAGTGCGGACGATGCAACACTTTTCCGATCGTTTGACCGAACCGTCGCATCGTTTCCGGATGAGGGGCTGTAATATTGAGAGGACCTTCTACAGAAGCGGTCGTCAGTGCGAACAGGAACAGTTCGACGAGGTCATCGATATGAACCCAGGAAACCCATTGCTTCCCGTCGCCCATTGTCCCGCCGCCAAATAATTGATAAGGCAAACGCATTAATGGATAGGCACCGCCTTCTGTACTGAGGACGACCCCAATCCGCGGATGAACGAGCCGGACACCGCTTTCGGCAATCGGTTGAGCAAGCTCTTCCCAAGCGACACAGACATGGCTGAGGAAGTCGGCAGTCGGAGGCAGTGCCGTTTCTTCCGTAAAGGTTTGATGGCGGTCCTGACCGTAAATTCCAACGGCAGAAGCTGATAAGACGACGTCAGGTTTGGAATCAAGTGCTCTGACAATCCGGACGAGTTCTTTCGTCGAGTCGATGCGGCTTTCCAAGATGACGCGTTTACGCTCTTCTGTCCAGCGTCCTTCATTGATCGAAGCACCTGCCAGGTGGATGAAGGCATCCACATCATTCAGTTCTTGCTCCGGTGTTGCTTTATCCGTCAACCATTCAACGTAGCTGACGGCTCCCGCCGCAGCTTTCGGTGAACGGGTTAAAATAACAATTTGATGGCCTTCGTTAAGTAATCGTTTCGTTAGTGCCTGTCCAATCATTCCGGTTCCGCCTGTAATCGCGATTTTCATGGCGTGAATCATCCTCTCGTCCTGTCTGTAGTAATACTTGTACATATGTTCCCGTTTCTCTGTTTCACTCAAACCTGATTCAACATGTTATCGTTGCAAGAGAAGATAAAAAAAGGAGGAACCGACTTGAAAATCACACGGATTTCGACCCAAAAGAAAAATACGGAGCGCTTCAATATCTATATTGAACGCGAAGGTAAGGAAGAATATGCCTTTGCCGTCGATGCCGATATCTTGATCAAGTATAACCTGCAACGGGACAAGGAGCTTGACGATGATTTCGTCAAAGAAGTACTGACAGCGGAAGAACAGCAAAAAGCATACCGTTTATCACTCAATCATTTGTCATACCGAATGCGGGCGACGAGCGAAGTCGAAGCATACTTGATGGAAAAAGAGACACCGGAACATGCCGTCAAGCATGCCATCAAACGATTGACCGACCAAAAATATTTAAACGATCAACAGTTTGCCGAGGCGTACACAGCGACAAAAAAAGCAACGACACCGCAGGGACCCGGAAAAATCCGGCGTGATTTAGAAGCGCTGAAAGTGAACAAAACGTACATTGATCAAGCGCTGGAATCATTTACGGAAGAAGAGGAACTAGAAAAGGTATTGAAATTTCTCCGGCAAAAACAAAAAGAACTTGCCCGCCGGTCGGTTCGGGAACTGAAACAAAAACTGCAACAAACATTGATGCAACGCGGATTCTCATCAGAGGTTTCAAAACAGGGGATTCAACTCGTATTTGAAGAAGTCGAAGCAGAGACGGAAGAATCGGCTGCTTTATACCAAGCGCGGAAATACTATCCGAAGTACCGGAATCTGGAACCGTTCGCCCGGGTGCAGAAAACGCAACAGGCGTTAGTTCGAAAAGGATTTCCGTATGCACTCGTGTCGGAAGTGATCGAACAGGTCAAGCAGGAAGAAGCGGACGGAATATAAGTTTCGGCTTCATTTTAAAAGTTTAGACACAAAATTGACAATTGTTCGATAATTATGCTATTCTACGCTCAGATTAAGAAAAGGAGGAACCGTCAAATGAAACAGCCAATTGTAAACGCACTTATCAAACAGCTGAATATGGCGGAGACTCTCGAACTCGTATAAACACTATTTTCAGTGTGCGATTGACAGGGAATCCGTTCCCCGAGCACGCAGACCATATCGTCGATTCACATCGTCTTTAGAAAGGCAGATGGATTCTCGGACTGCTCCGGAAATCCGTCTGCCTTTTTTGCGTGCTCGGAAACAACGTAACACCATTATGAACGACAAAGGGGGGAACCATCGTGCGATTGTTTCGCCAACTCAGCTGGTTTCTGAAGGAACATAAAAAATCATATTTGATTGCCGTGTTATTGCTGATTGTGACCGGCTTCATCGACTTGACACCACCATGGTTGATCGGAAAGGTGATTGACGGACTGCGTTCCGGATCCATGGACCGGACGACATTGATTCAGTATGTGGTCGGGCTGACCTTTATTTCCATTATGTCCTTTATTCTGACGTATTTATGGCTTGCGAAATTATTCGGAACAGCCTTTTTACTCGAACGGACATTACGAAGTCAATTTTTTACGCATTTATTAAAGTTAACCCCGACCTTTTATCAACGTAACCGCACAGGGGATTTAATGGCGCTTGCGACCAATGATTTGAAAGCGGTCGAACGGACAGCCGGTTTTGGTGTCCTGACGCTCGTCGACTCGCTGAATATGACGGCGATTACACTTGTCGTCATGGGAGTAGCGATCGATTGGAAACTGACGCTTGCCGCCTTATTGCCGATGCCCATTCTTGCGTACGCGATGAATAAACTCGGCAGTCAGATCCATGGCCGCTTCATGACAGCACAGGATGCCTTTGGCACGATGAATGATCAAGTCGTGGAGTCGATTTCCGGACTGCGGGTCATTCGTTCATTCGTTCAGGAAGACATCGATGTTAAAAAATTTGATGATGTCACGACGGATGTATTTGATAAAAACATGCATGTCGCAAAAATTGATGTCTTGTTCGAGCCGATTATTAAATTACTCGTCGGAATCAGTTATTTGATCGGTCTATCGTTCGGGACGTACCTCGTCTTTACGAACGATATTACGCTTGGACAACTCGTCGCCTTCAATATTTATCTCGGAATGTTGATTTGGCCGATGTATGCGTTCGGAGAGCTGATCAACGTCATCCAGCGCGGAACAGCGAGTCTCGATCGTCTTCAGGCGACGATGCGGGTCAAACCGTTGATTTCATCGACTCCGGTCGTAGAGATTACTACTCCTGAAACGATTGTCTTATCGGATTTGACGTTTACGTACCCGGGAACGAAACAGCCCGCATTGCGCGGAATCAACGTGACGATCGAACAAGGAAAGACAATCGGGATTGTCGGTCCGACCGGTGCCGGGAAAACGACGTTGCTTCGCCAATTTTTACGCGAATATCCACTTGACCGTCATATGCTGCAAGTCAACGGTGTTCCCTATGAAGACGTCGCTTTGGAAACGGTCCGGGGATGGACGGGTTATGTTTCGCAGGAACACCTTTTGTTCTCGAAAACAGTGCGGGATAACATCCTCTTTGGCGCCGGAACGGCAACGGAAGCCGAACTGCAAGAAGCAATTCGTCTGGCGTCATTCACAACGGACATTACCATGCTCGATCAAGGTCTTGAGACGTTGGTCGGTGAACGTGGTGTCACGTTATCCGGCGGTCAGAAGCAACGGCTGTCGATTGCCCGGGCAATGTTGAAAAAACCGAAATTATTATTGCTCGACGATTCGTTGTCTGCGGTCGATGCAAAAACCGAGTCGCATATCATTGAAGCGATTCGAACCAATCGGGAGCAGGCGACGACATTGATTGTCGCACACCGTCTGTCTGCCGTTGCCCATGCGGACGAAATTCTTGTCTTGCAGGACGGTCAAGTGACAGAACGGGGTACGCACGAACAGTTGATGGATCATAAAGGGTGGTACGCCGAACAATTCGAACGGCAAAGTGAAGAAACGTAAGGTAGGAGGTGTCGAACGTGAAGGAAGAAGAATTATATCTATTAGATTCCGTTCGTCGGAAAACGACGATTCGATCACTTGTTCGTTATGCGATGTATGAAAAACAAGCAATTTTCCTCGGATTATTTCTCTTGATTCTGGCAGTCGGAGCAGAATTGACCGGACCATATATTGCGAAAGTCATCATCGATGAACATATTGTTGCGATTGAAAAGGATTGGGTTGAAGTGAAGGACGGAGGAAGGGTCGAGTATGACGGGCGCCAGTTTGCGAAGAAGCAGGATGTGCCGTCTTCCGATGTCATTCAAGCGATTTCAGTTGTTCAATCGAAGAGCGGTTATTATTTTGTGCCCGAACAAGTCGTCAGCGGAGGAGAACGCAACGTGACCGGTGGAACGTTAACCGTCACGCGTGGGGAAGAAACGTTTCGTTATTCGGGCGTCAAGAAGCTGACGCAAGGACAGGTATATGATTTTTATGCCTCTGACTTAAAAGCGGTCGGCTGGCTGTCTTTGCTGTATATCGTCCTGCTGTTAATCGCGGCCGGTTTGAACTGGGTCCAACAAATCCTGCTTCAGCGGTCGGCGCATAAAATCGTCAAACGGATGCGGCTCGACGTCTTTACACATTTACAACGGTTACCGGTCCGCTACTTTGACCAGACACCGATCGGAAAGATTGTCAGTCGTGTCACGAACGATACGGAAACAATCCGCGATTTGTACTTGGGTGTGCTCGCACGCGTCTTTTCGGGATTGATTACTATGGCCGGAATTTTAGTGGCGATGTTTTTCCTCGATGTCCGCCTCGGACTTGTTTCGCTACTGATTATTCCGATCGTCTACTTCTGGATTCAGCTGTTCCAGAAACTCGCGACGGAAAATAACTTCAAAGTCCGGTCACTTGTCGCAGATATGAATGGTCAGTTAAACGAGAACATTCAAACGATGCCGATCATTCAAGCATATGCGCGGGAAAAAGAAGTGTTGGCGGAATTTGAACAGAAAAATGAAGAGAACTATCAAACCCGTTCGAAGTTGTTGCGACTCGATGCCTTAATGTCGCATAACTTATCTTATTTTCTGAAAAACCTGACGCTGGCCTTATTGATCTGGGTCGTGGCGGGTAAAAGTCTGACCGACGGAACATTTTTATCGCTCGGGATTTTATATGCCTACATCGACTATGTTTCGCGTCTCTTTGAACCGGTCACGCAAATCATGAATCAGTTGTCGCCGTTGCAACAAGCACTCGTTTCAGCAGACCGGATGTTCCAACTGCTCGACGAAAAGGGAGAAGACGTCGGAAAAGGACGATTACCCCGTTTCGCCGGACGTGTGGAGTTCAAGCAGGTCGGTTTCAGCTATGATCCGGGTCATCCTGTCTTACAGGACATCGAAATTGATGCCCGTCCCGGAGCGACAATCGCTCTCGTCGGACATACGGGTAGCGGGAAAAGTTCAATCATGAATCTGCTGATGCGTTTTTATGATCCATCATCCGGTCAATTGCTGATTGATGGACAGGATGTCACGTCACTGCCGAAACAGGCGGTCCGCGATCATATGGGTATCGTCCTGCAGGATCCATTTTTATTCACGGGAACAATCCGGTCGAATATCACGCTCGGCAACCCGGCGATTTCCGAAAAACGGATTCGTGAAGCGATCGTCGCTGTTGGGGCAGACCGGTTCATCGACCGTCTTCCTAAGGGTCTGGATGAACCCGTCATCGAAAAAGGCGCGACCTTGTCTGCCGGCGAACGGCAGTTGATCAGTTTTGCCCGGGCTTTGGCGTTTGATCCAGCCATTTTAGTTCTCGATGAAGCGACGGCGAGCGTCGATTCGGAAACGGAAGCGATGATTCAGGATGCCTTATTGACGTTGACGAAAGGACGCACGACCTTCATTATTGCCCACCGCTTGTCAACGATCAAAGACGCCGACGAAATCATCGTCCTCGACCATGGACGCATAGCCGAACGCGGAACGCATGAAGAGTTACTCGCAAAACAAAAAATCTATGCCAAAATGTATGCGTTGCAAAGTAAACGCAATCTCGAATTGAAATCAAGCTAACTCCATCATTTTTCTTCTCCTTTTCGTATATACTAATGACGAAGAGGGGGAGTTTTTTTATGGAGACACGAATGAGTCAGTTATCAAAATATGAATTAGAGATGCTCGTGACGAAATTGAATGAGCAAAAACGTAAAGCGGAGCAACACGGTAACATGAGTGAAGTCGAGGTGATCATCCGCAAGATTGCGATTGCCCAAAGTTATCTTGTCGATGCAAGCCGGTTTGAGACGGGTCGCTTTTACCGGATTAATGGAGAAGATACACGATTTGAACTGCATTTCGTCAACGGTGTGATGGGCTGGGGACATTTTGAGGGAACGGTCAACGAAGTGGCGATTCCGCTCGCGTTGATTCAGGAAGAGGAGGAATGAAGATGGATCAAAATCGTACAGAAGCACTAAACGGATTGGCGGAAGAATTACAAGAAGTCAACGAGACCTTGACGCCGCTTGAAGCCTTGACGTGGGTCGAAGTCTTATGGGAAGATTTCGAAGCGACGCTTGCAAAGGCTGGGGAAAAATATCAGGGTGAGGCGGTTGCCGTTCGTTTCGTTCGGCAACAAATCAAGCAACATGGTCCGATGCTTCACCGTTTTAATACAACAAATGAGAAGTTCAAGCATTTGATGATTGGTCTCGACGATCAGTCAATCAATTGAAAAAAGAACTCGCGGTTCGGAAAAGAAATTTTTCCGAACATGGCGAGTCCTTTTTTTATAATGCAGGTACAAACAATTTTTTTTGCAACGTCCGTTCGCTGAAAACCCATCCTGTATAGGAACTGACGATTTGGCGTGACGTTGCATCAATCCGGACGACCGCGACGAACGGATAGACTTCTTTCGTGAAATAACGTAAGTTCGTGAACCGGTATTCGACGATTCCGTCTTTTCGGGAAACCGTATACGTATGAATTTTTGAAAATTCAAGGAACGCCTGTAGATCCACGTTCTCCTTGACGATGTCATACAATTCATCCCCATGCGGTTCATTTTTGATCCGGAAATTACCGCACTCGACGACTGTTCCGGAATTAATCTTGACGACCGCATATTCATTTCGAAGACGTGCTGCGACATGCCACTCATCCCATTTCATCCCGGGAGAAATGAACAGCTTGTGTGCTCCGCCGTAATAACGGGCGGCCGTCGCCAAAGCATCGTTACGCAACTTAAATTGAACCGCATAATAGATGATGACGATCGCAATCAAAATCGGGAAAATGACAATTGTGGCGCGGGTCAACAGCCAAATGCCGAACGCTCCGTAATACATCGTGAACAGGTAAGGGTCAAATGTATTGATGACGCCCCAACCAATCCAGGTTTTCTTAAAGGGATGAAGCGCCTGCGTGCCGTAAGCATTAAACAGATCGACGAAGACATGAAGGGCGACAGCAATCTGTGCCATCAGCCATAATGAAGTAGGCGGAACGCTGAACAGGGCGCCGATGACGATCGACAGTAACAACGGCCAGGCAATCAAGGCGATCAGACCGTGGGATTTACCACGGTGCTGTCTCAGGTAGGCACTGTTGCCTTTAAATTTAAATACAGTATCAAAGTCTGGAGCATGGGAACCGACCAACGCCGTAGTCGTAACAGCCGCAAACAGCGTAGCGCTTGCTGCGACATCCGGTTCAAGTGTGGAAATGGCGGCGAGGCAAAGTCCCATTCCGATATGCGTCCCAGTATCCAATGCAAATTCGCTCCTCTATCAAAGTATTCGGAATCATAATAAACGTAAATTGATTTTAATTTTTAAGGTTAATTGAACTTACTATAACGTATCAAACAGAAAAGAGGTAATATTTTGACTCTTGTCACAGAATATTTCAGAAACTTTAATAAACAGCATTTTACGACGGAATTGGTGCAATGGTTCTTGCGGGAACAACGGCAGTTGCCGTGGCGTGAAACTAAAAATCCCTATCATATCTGGATCAGTGAAATCATGCTGCAACAAACACGGGTCGATACAGTGATTCCGTATTACCAGCGGTTCACGGAACGGTTTCCGACACCCCACGATTTGGCGTCGGCCGACCAAAGTGAAGTCTTAAAATATTGGGAAGGCTTAGGGTACTATTCCCGGGTTAAGAACCTTCAAATCGCAGTTCAGGAAGTTGTTGAAAAATATGACGGGATCGTACCGGATGAAAAAGAACGGTTTGAAAGTTTACGGGGAGTCGGTCCCTATACGACCGGTGCCGTTCTCTCGATTGCCTACGGCCACCCAGAGCCTGCCGTCGATGGGAACGTCATGCGTGTCTTATCGCGTGTCCTCGGAATTTATGACGACATTGCCGCACCGAAAACACGAAAAGTCTTTGAAGCGGCTGTTCATGAATTGATTGATCATGCGGATCCGTCAAGCTTCAATCAAGGGTTGATGGAACTCGGTGCAATGGTCTGTACACCGAAATCACCGATGTGCGGACTGTGTCCGGTCAATGATGTCTGTTTTGCTTATGACCGCTCGGTTCAGGCGGAATTGCCGGTCAAAACAAAAAAAGGTAAAACTCAGACGATCCGGTACGATGCATTGGTCTATGAAGAAAACGGACAAGTCGCCGTCATGCAACGTCCGGAAACGGGACTGTTGGCCGGCATGTGGCAGTATCCGTTGGTCGAATCGACGGGAGAACAGCCTGGAATCCAAGTCGGTAGTGTGAAACACATCTTTTCGCACCGGATATGGGACATTACGGTCTACCGTGTGGCGACACAACCGGAAGGGACCGTCCTGATGGATGAACAGGCATACGACAAGCAGCCGATTTCGGTCGCCCAAATGAAGATTGATCGCCTATTAAAGGAGGAACTCTGATGAATCGTTTTTATACCGAAACGAAAGTGCCGGCGACGAAGGATCAAGCCTGGTTCTTTTTAAGTGATGCCAAAGCCTTGACGGGACTGACAAAGTTTCCGAAAGTACAGACGACCGGAGATACCCGGACATATGCCGGCAACACGATTCAGCTGAAGGTCGGCATTCCGCCGGTTTTCGTCAAATGGGATTCCATCATTCCAATGGTCGGAAGTGATTTGTTCGTCGATGTCGGAGTCAAGGTTCCGTTTCCTTTCTCGGTCTGGTGGCACACGCACCGTGTCGAAGAGCGTCCGGACGGCGTCTATATGATTGATGACTTGATCTATAAATCGTATTTACCGAAAGCAGTGGTGGATTTATTTATTTTGAAACCGATGTTTCAGCAACGGAAACAGGCGATTTTACATCATTTTTCAAGTTAAATACCAGTCATTTTCCTGAAAAAGTAGCCTTTCGTTTTTCATGTGTTCTGAAAATGGGTATAATAAGCACGAGAGTATTGAAAAAACTGAATAAAAAGCTTCAGAAAGGAGTAGCACATGAGTCGATTCCCAAAAGAAAGTAGCAAGATTGAGATTCAAAGTTTCAAACATAACGGCAGCTTACACAGAGTTTGGGAAGAAACGCTCGTGCTTAAATCGACGGAAGAAGAATTGATTGGATTCAATGACCGGATCATGGTCAGCGAATCGGATGGTCGTCAGTGGCGGACACGAGAACCCGCGATTTGTTATTTTTCGACAGAACTTTGGTTTAATGTAATCTGTATGATTCGTGAAGACGGCATCTACTATTACTGCAACTTGGGTTCACCTTCGACGTTTGATGAAAAGGATCGAGCAGTCAAGTACATTGATTATGATTTAGATATCAAAGTCTATCCGGACATGTCTTACATGATTTTGGATGAGGACGAGTACGAAAAACATCGCCGGGAGATGAACTATCCAAAAGCGATTGATCGTATTCTGAAAGACAACGTTCAGATTTTGATTCAATGGATCCGTAGTCGCAAGGGTCCGTTTAATCCAGCATTCGTTGAAACGTGGTATCGTGAATACGAAACAAGGTATCGGAGATGATGGTTCGCCATCGTCTTTTTTTAGTGGAAAGAAGGGAAACACATGAGTAAAGCAAAGCAAAAACAGTTAAAAAAGAAGGGTTCCATCAGACGGTACATGGAATTCGTCAAACCGTATAAAAAACAAATTCTTTTGACGGTATTCGTCGGAATCATCAAGTTTTCGATTCCGCTCGGATTGCCGCTTCTCTACAAGTACATCATCGACAATCTGCTCGATAATCAAACGGTTCCGCTCGCGGAACGCAGTAAAGAACTTGCCTATTTGATTGGCGCCGGATTCTTCGTTTTTCTCGTCATCAAACCGCCGCTTGAATACATCCGGCAGTATTTGGCCCAGTGGTCGGCATCAAAAATTTTGTTTGATGTCCGGAACCGGCTGTTTGATCATGTCCAAAAACTGTCACTCCGCTTTTATTCGAACACGAAGACCGGGGAAGTCATCTCCCGGATCATCAACGATGTCGAACAGACAAAGGATTTTGTTGTTACCGGGTTGATGAACTTATGGCTCGACATGATTACGATTTTGATAGCGATCGCTATCATGTGGACAATCGATCCGAAGCTGACGCTCGTTGCGATCATTCCGTTGCCGTTTTATGCACTGGCGGTCAAGTTCTTTTATGGACGGCTCCGCAGTCTGACGCGTGACCGTTCGGCAGCACTCGCTGAACTGCAGGGACACTTGACGGAACGGGTCAACGGAATGGCGGTCATCCGCAGTTTTGCCCTTGAACCCCACGAAAATCAGGCGTTTAAGAAACAAAATGACGGCTTCTTGACGGCAGCATTACGTCAAACGAACTGGAATGCCCGGACGTACGTCGTCGTCTCGACGATTACTGATTTTGCTCCGATTCTGATTTTCGGTGCAGCGGCTTTCCTTGTTCTGAACGGTCAGGAATCACTCGGGACGATGGTAGCTTTCATCGCCTATATCGATCGCCTGTACGCACCGCTCGGTCGTCTTGTCAACTCGTCGACGACATTGACGCAGTCGATTGCCTCGATGGACCGGATGTTTGAGTTTTTGGACGAACCCTATGATATTACGGAAAAAGCCAATGCGAAAAATCCGGTTCATGTCAAAGGGAACGTCCAGTTTGAAAATATCAGCTTCTCCTACGAAGAAGGCGGCGAACGGGCGATTGACCGGTTGACGCTCGATGTACAGGCGGGAGAACGGATTGCCTTCGTCGGGATGTCGGGCGGCGGGAAATCCACGCTTGTCAGTCTGATTCCTAGATTTTACGATGTGTCGTCCGGACGGATCACGCTGGACGGAGTCGATATTCGTGATTTGAAGTTACGTGGTTTACGCGATCAAATCGGAATGGTCATGCAGGAATCGATTCTGTTCAGTGAATCGGTCGAAATGAACATTAAGATGGGGAATCCCGAGGCGACGGATGAAGAGGTGGTCGCGGCAGCGAAGGCAGCCAATGCCCATGAGTTCATCGAACGACTGGCGGACGGTTATAAAACACCGGTCGGCGAACGGGGGGTCAAATTATCAGGTGGTCAAAAACAGCGTTTGGCAATTGCCCGGGTCTTCCTTAAAAATCCACCGATTTTGATTTTGGATGAAGCGACGAGTGCCCTGGATCTCGAAAGCGAATCGATGATTCAGGACTCGCTTGCGCGTCTTGCGAAAGGGCGGACGACGTTTACCGTTGCCCACCGTCTTTCGACGATCACCGATGCCGATAAAATCGTCGTCATTGAAAACGGTCAAATCACGGAAATGGGACGTCATGAAGAACTGATGCGAAAACGCGGCGCTTACTTCGAACTGTATGCGATTCAAAATCTCGAGCTGGTTGAATGAAAAAAGGCTGTTCCGCGAAAAACGGAACAGCCTTTTTATTATGAAGGATTGATTTACAGTTGGGCAAATGCGCGGTTGACAGCAACGATTGTTTCTTCGATGTCTGCTTCCGTGTGCGCTGTTGTCAAGAACCAGGCTTCGTATTTCGAAGGAGCTAGGTTGACGCCTTGTTCGAGCATTAATTTGAAGAACCGACCGAACATTTCACTGTCGGCACGTTCGGCACCCAAATAGTCGACGACCGTTTCATCCGTGAAGTAGACCGTCAATGCACCTTTGAGACGGTTGATTGTGATCGTGACACCATGCGTGTTGGCAGCTTCTAAAATGCCTTGTTCGAGTTTCGCACCGAGGCGGTCGAACTCTTCATACACACCCGGCTGTTCGAGTAATTCGAGGCAGGCGATACCGGCTGCCATCGAAGCCGGATTTCCGGCCATCGTACCTGCTTGATACGCCGGACCAAGCGGAGCGACGTGTTCCATGATATCCTGGCGCCCGCCGTAGGCACCAATCGGGAGACCGCCACCGATGATTTTACCAAGCGCTGTCATGTCCGGGCGGATGTTCAGAAGTTCTTGGGCACTACCGTACGTGAAGCGGAAAGCTGTGATGACTTCATCATAGATGACGAGTGCGCCGTGTTCATGCGTAATTTCGTTGATGGCCTCGAGAAACCCGGGTTGCGG
The DNA here is from genome assembly GCF_033721435.1 of Exiguobacterium sp. K1. Classification (NCBI taxonomy): domain Bacteria; kingdom Bacillati; phylum Bacillota; class Bacilli; order Caryophanales; genus Exiguobacterium; species Exiguobacterium sp. K1. The sequence continues at coordinate 219,176 of NZ_JAOTIT010000005.1, forward strand.
TTCGACGATGCCGAAGTTCCCGACAATCGGTTCGACGAGAACGCAGGCGACCTGATCGCCCCATTCTGCCATGATTTGACGATAAGATTCAATATCATTGAACGGTGTCGTAATGACCTCTTTTGCTGTTGCTTTCGTCACACCGGCTGAATCGGGTGAACCGAGTGTTGCCGGACCGCTTCCTGCTGCAATCAGCATCAAATCCGAGTGACCGTGATAACAGCCGCTGAATTTCACGACGAGTTCACGTCCTGTATAAGCACGGGCGACACGGATCGTCGTCATGACGGCTTCCGTCCCTGAGTTTGTGAACCGGACTTTCTCTAACGAAGGAATCGCCTGTTGCAGTTTATGGGCAAAGTCGATTTCTAGGCGATGAGGTGTACCGTATAATAACCCGTTACGTGAAGCATTCGTGATCGCTTCCGTAATATGTGGATGCCCGTGACCGGTAATGATCGGACCGTAAGCTGCTAAGTAATCGATGTAACGGTTGCCGTCGACATCATAGAAGTAAGCTCCTTCTCCTCGTTCCATATAGACGGGCGCACCGCCTCCGACTGCTTTATACGAGCGAGATGGGCTGTTCACACCTCCGACGATACATTTTTGGGCCACTTCATATAAGGATTCCGAAGTAGGACGTTTTGTATGAGTTGACATGATGATTCCTCCAATCATTGATACGTGAAAAATATCACGATATGATTGTATCATGTCCGTCAAACGTGGAGCAGAGCCGTTGACGGAAAGGAAGAATGTAGGTAGACTAATTATAAAGATTACAATCTAATAATCAATGAAAGATAGAAATGAGGGGATGACGTGGCGAACGAGATGTTAGATGATGCAGTACGCTCTTTACGTGAATCAGGCGTTCGGATGACACCACAACGTCATGCGATTTTGGAATATTTAACGACGGGACATACACATCCGACGGCAGATGAAATTTATCGTGCGCTCGAACATCGTTTTCCAAATATGAGTGTGGCGACAGTTTATAATAATCTACGGGTCTTCCGTGAAAAAGGAATCGTAGAAGAGATGAATTATGGAGATGCTTCCAGTCGTTTTGACTTCGTCACGACGCGTCATTACCATATGATTTGCGAAGGATGCGGAAAAATCGTCGACTTCAATTACCCTGTCCTGGATGACGTCGAGACTGTTGCGGCGCATTTAACAGGCTTTAAAGTAGACCGCCACCGTCTTGAGGTTTACGGGACTTGCCCGGATTGCCAATCGAACGTGCATTAAAAAAACGAGCTTCCTTTTAACGGGGAGCTCGTTTACTGTTTTTGTTGTACTTTTCATCGAATTCTTTTCCTTCAAGGTTACGATCCATCGTCAGAGGTTCGTCGCAGTGCATACATAAATCAACGCGTCCGAGGACTTTCGTTTCTTTACCGCAATTCGGGCAGGTGACGACGGCAGCTTTCGTCGAAGTAAGTCCGATCAGGAAATAGAGCGCTGTGCTGGCAAGGACCATGACAAACCCGACAAGCATTAGGATGACCATGATGATTTCGAATTGTTTTAACAAAAGACCGCCATACATGACAAGCATTCCGCCGAATACGAGGAACATTGCCAAGTTACGGGCCCGGTTTATTTTATTCTTACGTTGTTTTTTCACATGAATTCCCCCTGTAGCCAGTCTAGCATATTGTGGGATCGAGTCAGAAGCAGGAACGATTGATTTTTTGTCGAAAATGGTAACGGACGAATGATCAGAGTAACGAGTACGGAGTAGAGAAGGGTGAGAAGGAAATGGAACAGGCAACACGAACAATTTATTCAGAATATGCGGCTTATCCGGAGACACAGGGAATCATCGCCGTTGAGAAAAGACAACCGAGAGACTCTTTAACCGATCAATTTGATGTTTTACTTTTAGTCATTACACGAGATCCTTCCGTCGAGTGGACAGTTAAGCATTATCGATTGAATACATTGCGGGTTTCATTACATCTTGTGCATGAACAAGTCCTCTCCCGTTGGTTAATCTTAAATGCAAATCGCCGGGCCGTCCATTGGGTGTCGGAAGGAACCATCATTTTTGAACGGAATGATTACTTAACGGATTTGAAAAAACAATTACGCAACTTCCCGGAGACGGAACGCTGCTTACAGATGTCGTTGTCATTCGCTAAATTACTGCGTCGTTTTCAGGATGGACGGAATCTATTCAGCCGCGGTAATTATTATGATGCTTATACGCATGTCCATCATGCATTGCATCATCTAGCCCGGCTTTCCGTTCTCGAAAAGGGAGCGCATCCGGAAGTCGTCGTTTGGGAACAGGCCCGGTTGGACGATCCGGATGTCTATAAGTTATATGAACAACTTTTGTTGAGTGAAGAAACACTGGAACAACGGATTCACTTGGCGTTAATCGGATTAGAACATCTGTTGCAGTCAAAAGTCTTGTCCGGTGGTAAATACTTATTTGAAGTCATGCGAGAGCGGGATCGTCCTTGGACGATGCATGAGTTGATGGAAGAAAGTCGTCTGACAGAATTGAAGGTTGATTTAGGGAGCCTGGTTGATTTTTTCATTCGGAAAGGATTGATCCGAATTTCGTATCAACGGACAAAAGGACTTGGTGTGGAACTCGTGACATACGAACCGGTCGTGTGATAGACCGGTTTTTTTGTTTTTTTTTATAAATATAGAACCAGCATATATAGAAGAAAAAAATAATGAAAAGAAAAATTAAGAAAAAGCATTGACGTTATTATCTCGAGATAGTATATTAATAGATGTCGACAGGCACACGCCATTGACGCGATGAAAAAAACAAGAAAAAAGCGGTTGACGCATAAGTTATTCCGTGATATCTTATTAAAGTCGCTGAAAACGACAC